>CAXMTO010000139.1:0-10150 GCA_964196355.1 uncultured Myxococcota bacterium | reverse complement strand
GAAAAGATCAGAATCTCCAAAATCGCCAACAACTCTGCCTCCTGCTCATCTGAAAATGCGGTAGCCATTCATGAAACATCCTACGATGAAATGATTGAAGAGTTGAAAAAACAGGGCGGTTACATGTGCTCCACGGAAGAGCGGGAGAAGCTCAGAACCTATATGTGGCCTGACGGAACACATTTGAACCGTGACGTTGTGGCAAAGCCTGCAACAGTAAATGCGAAAAATGCCGGCTTGTTTGTCCCAGATGACACCAAGTTTCTTATGGTCATTGGTGAAAAAGTCGGCCCTGAGGATCGCTTTTCCGGTGAGAAAATTTCACCTGTTCTCACCGTCTGGCAATGGGATGACTTTGATGAGATTCTGGAACGGTTGGATCGGATTCTTGAATTTTCCGGTGAAGGTCATTCTGTCTCAATTCATACTGAGGATGATGATCAGCGTGTGAAACTGGCTCTTAGCGCCAACGTTGGCCGTGTCGTCTGTGGTTTTCCTCACGCCCATGCCAACAGCGGCGGCTGGGACTGTGGACTGCCCGTAACAGACACCCTTGGCGGCGGCAGCTGGGCGGGAAATATCACCAGCGGCAACATAAACTGGAGTCATTTTCTGAACTACACCCTTCTTTCCATTCCTAAAGAAAAATATATGCCTACAGAGGAAGAATTCTTTGGCGAATATTTAGCAGAATTTGGCAAGGAGTAAGTTGTAAAGTATTTACCCCGGGGTTGCAAGTGACCCCGGGGTAAAATCAGCCGGTCACTGCTCAAAAGTGCAGACAGCCAGTGATGGCAGGGCTTGAAAATGTTGACCATGTTTGCACCTTAATAAGCTAAGATAACAAATAATTCTCTGAATCCAGCGGCAGAGTACTGAATCTGTTGCCTCTCCATAGATCTACTGTTTCAACACCCTCCTTTCCCATCCTCCTGCGTATCGTACAAGCTGACTCTCTGACTCCACTGCCGGTGAGGCTGTTCTGGGTTCTTAAACCATGAGACACCGAGAATATAACCTGGGTTTATATTAAATTAAAATTAGTATTTTGACTTGTCGAAAAAAAAATTGCTATAGGTACTGGAGAACCGCCCAGAACCATATTTTAAATAACCGGAGAATTGTCGATGAACTTTGAATTAACAGAAGAACAGAATCTGATTCGAGAAATGGTACGAAGCTTTGCTGAAAATGAACTGGCACCATCAGCAGGTACTCGTGACGAGGAAGAACATTTCGATCGGGAGCTGATGTTTGACAAGCTCGCTGAACTTGGCCTTACAGGAATTGTTTTTCCTGAAGAGTATGACGGAGCAGGAGCCGATTATATCAGCTACGCCATCGCCGTGGAAGAAATTTCAAGAGTATGTGGTTCAACCGGGGTAACCCTTTCCGTCCATCTTTCTCTCGCGGCAAACCCCATCTATCTTTTTGGCACAGAAGAACAAAAACAGAAATTCCTTATACCATTAGCTTTAGGAGAAAAAATTGGAGCCTTCGGCCTTACCGAGCCTTCAGCCGGATCTGATGCCGGCGGCACCAAAATGAGTGCTGTTCGTGACGGTAACGAATGGATTTTAAACGGGACCAAGATCTTTACTTCCAATGGCGGTGAGGCCGATGTTTACGTGATATTTGCCAGAACCGACAAGAAGGCAGAGAAGCACAGTAGTATCAGCGCTTTTATCGTTGAAAAAGGTACCCCCGGTTTCTCATTTGGTAAAAAAGAAAAGAAAATGGGGATCCGCAGCTCTCCGACCATGGAACTGGTCTATGAAAATTGCCGGATACCGGCAGAGAATCTGCTGGGTGATGAGGGGAACGGATTCAAAATTGCCATGAAAACTCTGGATGGCGGCAGGGTCGCAATCGGTGCTCAGGCACTTGGCATTGCCCAGGGTGCACTGGACGAAGCGATCAAATATGCTAAAGAAAGAAAACAATTCGACACCACCATTACCGAGTTTCAGGGAGTGCAGTTTCAGCTTGCAGACATGGCGACACAGATAAATGCAGCGCGTTTCCTTGTCTATAATGCAGCTTACCGTGCAAGTGCAGGTCTTTCCTACTCTGTCGAAGCATCCATGGCCAAATTGATGGCCAGTGAAACAGCCATGAAGGTGACCTCTCAGGCGGTTCAGGTACTCGGCGGATATGGCTATACCCGCGAATTTCCAGTAGAGAGAATGATGCGGGACGCCAAGATCACGGAGATTTATATGGGAACCAGTGAAGTACAGAGAATTGTCATTGGCTCCGCCTTGACAAAGTAATTGTGTAAACAGTGCGTAAGGTTTATTTTACCCGCTAACACATTTGAACAGGTGGAGGAAAAGGCATGGAATTTACCCGTGAAATATATTGGAATGTTGGACATGGAGCAGCAACCCTGGTGCCCATGTATCTGCTGGCAGCAGTGGCAATAGGGTTGCTGGTCTACGGTTTTCTGCAGAGAGTAAAGACCTACAAACTGGCAAAACCGCTTAACAGGTTTGACAATCCCGGGGCGCGGCTGGCCAGTGCTGTAAAGGATGTTCTCCTCCAGGCAACCGTAACCAGGGTTGCCGGCCCCGGCTATGGACATGCCATTTTCTTCTGGGCCTTTATCCTGCTTCTTATTGGAACAACGCTGATTGTCATCCAGGCTGACTTTACAGATCTTTTTTTTGGTATCAAGTTTCTAAAAGGCACCTTTTACAAACTTTTTTCAATCGTGCTTGATCTTGCTGGTCTTGCGGCGATTCTCATGCTGGCGGGGCTGCTCATAAGAAGATATCTGGTACGCCCGGACGGGTTGGAGAGCAAATCGGACGACGTCATCATGCATAGTCTTCTGCTGTCCATCCTTATCACAGGTTTTATTATCGAAGGAAGCAGGATGGCGGTAACTGAGGTCGGCACCCCCCTAGCTTCATGGTCTCCCGTTGGCAATGGGGTCGCCATGTTGCTCATTAATTTTGGAGAGGGGGCCCAGCGCAATCTTCATAAAATTACATGGTGGCTTCACCTCCTTCTGGTAATGGGCTTTATTGCCATTATTCCAAGGATAAAGCTCAGGCATATATTCACCACCAGCAGCAATTATTTTTTCCAGGACCATGGGCCAACTGGTAAACTTGTCAGCGTTGATATGGAAGATGAAGAAGCGGAAAGTTTTGGGGCTGCAAATATTGCTGACATGAACTGGAAGGATATCTTTGACGCTGATGCCTGCACCCTCTGTAAACGGTGTCAGGACCGTTGCCCTGCCTTTGCCACCGGCAAGCCGCTATCCCCAATGAAGGTAGTCAACCAGATTGGCGAGACTGCCTTTTTAACCCCTGACGAAAACCTTATTGAAACTATAGGCAAGGATGCCCTCTGGGCCTGTACCACCTGCAGAGCATGTCAGGATATCTGTCCCGCAAAAATCGAACATGTCAACAAAATTGTGGAAATGCGCCGCAGCATGGTACTCATGGAAGGAGACTTTCCGGGCGAGGAGGTAATGGCTGCAATGGAACAGACCGAGGTCAACGGCAATCCCCTGGGTATAGGCTATGCCTCCAGGGCTGATTGGGCTGAAGAACTCGGCATTAAGCTGCTCTCAGAAGAGAGCGAGGTGGACATCCTTTACTTTGTCGGCTGTTACGGATCATTCGACAGGAGAAATATCCAGGTAGCCAGGAGCTTTGTCACCCTCTGCCAGGCTGCCGGAATAAAAGTCGGCATACTCGGCAAGGAGGAAAAATGCTGCGGTGAGCCCATGCGTAAGATGGGGAATGAATACCTCTATCAGGGGTTGGCAATGGAGAATATCGAGACAATCAAAGGCTATGGGGTCAGTACCATCGTTACCACCTGCCCCCATTGTTACAACACCCTGGAAAAGGATTATCGGGATCTCGGTCTTGAAGCAGAGGTGATCAGTTATACTCTCTATCTGGAAAAACTGATACAAAACGGAAAACTGAAACTGCAACAGGAACCTCTTTCCTGTACATACCATGACTCCTGCTATCTTGGCAGACATAATGATATTTACAGCGCGCCACGAAACCTGATACAAGCCGCAGGCGGTACAATCGTTGAGATGGAGAAAAATCGTGATCAGGCTTTTTGCTGCAGCGCTGGCGGCGGCCGGATTATGGCTGAGGAAAATATCGGCGAGAGGATCAACATCAAACGTGTCAAAATGGCCGAAGAAACTGGTGCAGCGACACTTCTCTCCAACTGTCCGTTTTGTCTGACTATGTTTGAGGACGGTGTGAAGGGGGCCGATATTGAGGAATCGCTCAAACCAAGGGATATAGCGGAAATTCTTGTGGAAAGGTTAGTTGAACAGGGCTGATTCGTGGTCTGCGTGAACTGTAGTCGGAATATTCTACCGTTGTTTGATTATATTGACAAACAGCTGAAGCGGACCTGAGATGTGCTTTTCCTTATGATGGATCATGTAGAAGGATCGATAAAAAGGTTTGGATGATAATGAAAATGCGACCAGCTTTCCCGACTCAATCTCCTTGGCAGCCACTTTCTTTGATATAGGCGCGACACCTGTGCCACCCTCTACGGCTTTTTTAATGGCTTCATTATTGGAAAACGATATGGGCATGGTCGCGGAAACGTTATTGGCTTCGAGAAGATTGTTTATCATTTCACGAAAATACGATCCCTCCTCATGCATGATAATCATGTGCCCTTCGAGATCACCCGCCTCGAGCTGTTTTTTTTGTGCCAGGGGGTGGGAAGGGTTCAAAATGATGACTATTTCATCCTGAACGATTTCAATGGTGTTTAATTTTTTGTCTTTAACCGGATAAGAAACAAAACCAATATCATTTTTTAAGTTAAGCGTATTTTCAACGACCTGCTGATTAGAAAGAACCTCTAATGTGACCTGGGCACTTGGAGCCTTTATAGTAAACTGGTTGATAAATTCAGGCAGGTAGTATGCTCCAAAACTCTCAGAGGCGCTGATTTTAAGATGCTGTAAGTTGCCTTTTTGGAACTCAGCCATGCAGTCATCTGCCAGTTTCTCCAGTTCAAAAATTTTTTCTGCAATTTGGAAGAGACTTTCCCCGGCCGGGGTCAACTTCATATTCTTGCCCAGCTTATCGAAAAGAATCACTTCATAATATTCCTGGAGACGTTGAATGCCTTTTGTCACAGCTGGCTGGGTAATATTCAATTCCGCTGCCGCAAGAGTCAGGTTTTTTTGTTTGACTGCAAGGTAAAAAAGTTTGAGTTGGTTTAGGTTCATGGCTTTATTTTAATATGAAGAGATTTAAGGGCATCTGCTCCCTCCGGTCAATTGGCACTAACACCCCACGAGGGGGTATAAGTGCCTCGAAGGTCTTTCTACGTTCGCTATCTGGTGGTTACTTTAACTTTATGATTTCAAAATACATTCCTCAGTTGCTTGTTTTTTATGACGGGCTTTCAGGAGTAAGGCACTAAAAATATAACCTGAGTTTATATAAAATTAAAATTAGTATTTTGACTTGTCAAAAAAAAAACTGCTATAGGTACAGGAGAACCCCACGAACCATATCTTTAAATAGAGGACAAAGGAAATGAAAATTTTTGTATGCGTAAAACATGTTCCTGATACTGCTGCAAACGTAAATATCGTTGATGGCAACAGTTTTGATGATTCAGTGAAGTTTGTTGCAAATCCATATGATGAGTATGCCATTGAGGAGGCTATTCGGATCAAGGAAGAGACAGGATGTGAACTTGTTGTCGTCACCCTGGGAATAGCACAGGCTACTGCCACAGTCCGTTTTGGTCTTGCCATGGGTGCTGACAGAGGGATTCATATCACAACAGATGAACTCATAGTTGATACCATGACAACCGTTGAAGCTATCAAGAATGCGATTGAAATGGATGGTGGCGCTGATCTGGTCTTGACAGGGAAGCATTCTGTGGACTGTGAAAGTATGCAGACACATTATTATCTTGCTCAGGCACTCGGCTGCCCAGTAGCTACAGATGTTATGAACCTCTCTTTGGAAGAAGATCTGGCAGTTGTTGAATCTGATTTGGGCAGTAGTGAAATTGCAATCATGGAATTGGATTTGCCCTGTGTCATCGGTGTCACCAAGGGGATAAATGAACCTCGTTATCCTAAAATTCCAGCTATCATAAAAGCTAAAAGAAAACCGATTAAAGAGATTGCACTGCAGGATCTGGTTCCTGAAAAACCAGCTTACAGGGCAAGCGTAGTGTCTCTTGAACCTGCGCCTGAAAAAGGCCAGGCAACACTCCTTGAAGGGAATACAGCTGAAGTTGTGGACAAGCTGGTTGAGGTTTTGAGGGAAAAAGAATTGATTTAATCGATTTGTTATAATCCGACACAGTTATCAGGAGAACGAATATGTCATTTATTGGAGTACTGATAGAAACCAGTGATAAAGAAATCAAGCAGAGCAATTTTGGAATCATTACCGCCGCATGCAGCGATGATTCCCACGATGTCTGCGCTTTGATCTTTAATGATTCTGTAGAGTACAACAAAGAAGTTCTTGAACAATATGGGATAAATAAAATTATTGAAATTTCGTCCGGTGAGACGAACCTTAACGCAAGTCCGGATTTTAAGGCCCAGGCTTTAGTTGATACAATGAAGAAATTTGATATCACCGCCTTGATTGGCCTCAGCAGTCCAGTTGGCAAGGATTTGTTGACCCGGGCGGCTGGACGTTTGAATGTTCCTTCTGTCCTTGACTGCATTGGAGTCGATTTTTCAGACCACACGGTTACTAAATCCCATTTTTCAGGCAAAACTATCGCCAAATTAAAGCTGGAAGGCGATTATTTTATCTGCGGGATCCGTCCCAATTCCATCGAACCGGTAGTAAAGCCCTGTAAAGCAGAGATTGTCAGCTACAAACCTGAGGTTACAGATAAGGCCGGAATCAGGGTCAGAGAAATTAAAAAAGCTTCTTCAGAATCTGTTGATCTGAGTGAGGCCAACATTATCATCTCTGGTGGGAGAGCCATGGGATCCGCTGAGAACTTCAGCATCCTTGACGAGTGTGCCAGTGCTCTTGGGGCTGCTGTTGGTGCGTCCAGAGCTGCAGTTGATTCGGGTTACGCACCCCATAACATGCAGGTGGGGCAGACCGGAAAAACAGTATCTCCCAAATTATACATTGGCTGCGGCATTTCCGGTGCAGTCCAGCACTTTGCCGGGATGAAAACATCTAAGGTTATCGTTGCTATCAACAAGGATGAAGATGCCCAGATTTTTGGAAAATGTGATTATGGAATCATTGGTGACCTATTCGAAGTTGTACCTGCTTTAACACAGGCGTTAAGAAGATAACAGGAGAGAATTATGAAAGACCAGGCTCAAGTAGTGATCATAGGCGGAGGTGTTTTCGGCACCAGTGTAGCATATCATCTGGCCAAAGCCGGTTGTACGGATATTGTCCTTGTGGATAAGGGTGAGTTAACCAGTGGAACCACTTTCCATTCGGTCGGGCTGGTATCGCAGTTCAGGACATCGCCTTCTCTGATGAAGATAATGAACTATACAATTAAATTGTATAATGAGTTAGAAAAAGAAGCCGGGGAAGGTCTCGGCTGGCATACTGTAGGAAGTCTGCGTCTTGCTTCAAGCAGGGAACGGCTACTGTCCTTGCAGCGTGAGGTGACTCGAGCAAAGGCTATCGGCATTGAAGCTGAGATTATTACACCCACTGAGGCGTTGAAAATTGCTCCTTTTCTGTCAGATGACGGCCTTCACGGGGCGGTCTGGGTGCCGGATGACGGTCACATTGACCCCAGTTCCATCACCTATGAACTGGCTCGTCAGGCAAAGAAAATGGGCGCTGAAATCAATACCAATGTAAGGGTTACGGATATTGAAGTAGATTCAAAAGGGCAGGTCACCAAGGTTATAACCGATAAAGGTGATATCCTGACAGAATGTGTTGTTAATGCAGCCGGGGAATGGGCCCCTCGAATAGGCGCCATGGTTGGAGCAAATATTCCCATGGTACCATTGATGCATCAATATCTGACGACCAAACCCATCCCCGGGCATGAACTGCCTACACAGACCCCGGTGATCAGGGATCCTGACAAACTGTTCTACTGTCGTGAAGATGTAGGCTCTTTTCTTATCGGCGCATTTGAAACCAACCCGAAAGGATGGTCTGTTGAAGGTGTTCCCTGGAAATTTAACCAGGAACTGTTGACCGCGGAATGGGATTTGTTTGAGCCTGTTATGGAAATGGTACTGGACAGAATACCTATTTTTGGAGAGGCAGAAGCAATAGAGCTGGTGAACGGCCCGGATGCTTTCACCCCGGATGGGCATTATGCTCTGGGTCCCGTCCCTGGTTTAAGAGGTTTTTTTGTTGCTGCAGGTGGCTCAATTAATGGTATTGCGGGTGCCGGCGGGGTTGGGAAATTGATATCTGAATGGATTCTGGAAGGGGAACCTTCCATCGACACCCATGAGATGAATATCAGGCGTTTTGGACCCCATCTCACGAATCTGAACTATGTTACTGAACATTGCCGAGAAGTATACCGCTATTATTATCATCTCCATTTTCCAAATGACGAAAATGAGTGGGGGCGCCCCTTGAGAACCAGCCCTTTTTACCCGAGGCTTCAGGATTTGGGTGCCGTGTTCGGTGAAAAAAACGGCTGGGAGCGCGTTAACTATTTTGAGCCGGGAAAACCCTGGCGACAGGCCGGCGGTGACCAGAAAGACTGGGGCTGGGGTAAACCCGCTTTTTTTGACCAGGTTAAGACAGAGGCACTGGCTGCCAGGCAGAAGGTTGCCCTTCTTGATATGACCTCTTTCGGGAAATTTGAGGTTAAGGGCAAAGACGCACTTGATCTGTTGCAGAGACTTGCAATATCCAACCTTGATAAACCTTTGGGGTCGCTGACCTATACTCAGTTTCTAAATGAGAGTGCAGGGATTGAAAGCGATGTGACTGTCTGCAGGATAGCCGAGGATCACTTCAGACTTGTTTCGGGAACATCTTTTGTCGCTAATGATATTGGCTGGGTCAAGTTGCATACCCCGGTAGATAAGGATATCACTGTTACAGATGTAACCAATGATTTCGCCTGTTTAAGTTTGTGCGGGCCCGACGCCAGAAAAGTACTGGAAATGGTTACCGGTGATGATGTGTCCAATGAAGGTTTTGCCTATATGACGGCAAAAAGTATTGATATCAGCGGTATGAATGTCTGGGCTCAGAGGGTGAGCTACACCGGAGAGCTGGGATGGGAACTGTATATGGCCAATGATGAGGCCTTAGTGGTTTGGGATGCCATCGTGGAGGCGGGGAAAGCCTTTGATATCACTCCAATTGGTTATAAAGCTCTTGACGGTCTGAGGATTGAGAAGGGATTTTTATACTGGAGCGGTGATATTTCTCCCGGTGATAATCCACTTGAGGCAGGACTCGGGTTTTGTGTAGATTTTAATAAAGACGATTTTATTGGCAAAGATGCTCTGCTGAAAATCAAGGCAGACGGTTTGAAAACGAAATTGTGCGGTCTTACTCTTGATGGGGGTTATTGCCTGTTTGGCGGAGAATCGGTTTACAAGGATGGCAACATCGTCGATCGAATCAGAACTGCCAACCATGGCTACAATGTAAATATGGATATTGCTCTTGTGTATCTCCCCCAGGACATGGCCAAGCCCGGAACAGAACTTGAAGTTGAGGTGATGGCCAAGTTTATTAAAGCGACAGTGGTCTCAATGCCTCTGGTGGACCCTAAAGGTCTGCGCATTCGCGCTTAAAAGAAAACAGCAGCACGCCGGGCAATCAACCTCCCGCACTTTATTGCCTCCGCGACACTGCGTACTTCATATGAATTGATTTATCACTACTGGTTTTGTATCATCAGCACAGTCCCGATTTGAAACTTTCGTTTGTCAAATGGTTTGCAGGCGGTACATCTTCATGAATTTTACTCATTTAAAGGCTTTCTTCACCGTAGCCAAATTAAAGAGTTTTACCAAGGCTGCCGTTGAGCTGAGCGTATCTCAGCCAACGCTCAGCCTCCAGGTGCAAAGTCTGGAAAATCAATATGACATTGTACTGATCAATCGGACCAAAAAATCCATCGAGCTAACAGAGGAAGGAAAAACCGTTTATTCATTTGCCGATACTATCTTTTCCCTGTC
>CAXMTO010000138.1:0-4297 GCA_964196355.1 uncultured Myxococcota bacterium | reverse complement strand
TGACCGTGGTTTCTTAAACTATGTCAATACAGTGGAAACAAAGAGGCTCGACTCTCTTGCCGTAAATCTGCAGGAAGCATATGCTGACCAAGGAGACTGGCTGTTTCTGCAGGAGAACCCGCGTCTCTGGCATCAGTTCCTTGCGGCCTCCACCCCAGAGGGACACCAGCAGTTTAACCCGCTGGAAGATTTGGTAATACGTCGTGAGGGCAGACATAGACGCCGCTCTCCAGGAATGGGAAGTGAGATGATGCAGGGAAGAATGGAGCCACATAACTTCCAGGAGAAGGGGAAACATATCTTTGAGTTTAGGGTCGTGCTGCTTGATGCAGATAAGAATGTGGTTATCGGACCCCGGAGATTTCCTGTCGAAGACATGAAAATAATCCCCTTGAAGCAGGCATCAGTTCCTGTTGGTTATCTTGGCCATATTCCTCAGAAGGGTTTATTGGCCCCGCATCAATTGCATTTTGTCGAGAAACAGAAGAAATCGTTTGCTCTTATATCCCTGTTAATTGCTGCCCTTGCTGCCTTTATCGCCTTTCCCCTGGCAAGCAGGCTGCTCAAGAGATTGAATGCCCTGGCAGGCGCAACCCACCAATTGGCTTCGGGAAAATTTGAAACCAGGTTGGAGGTGGGGCCGGCAGATGAATTGGGGCAGTTGACCCGGGATTTTAATTCTCTTGCCCTGACCCTAGGAAAAAATGAACAGGGCCGAAGACAATGGGTGGCTGACATATCCCATGAACTGCGGACCCCCCTGGCCGTGCTACGCGGCGAGATTGAGGCTTTACAAGACCGAGTGCGGACGTTTACGCCAGAGGCTGCCCGGTCACTGCATTCTGAAGTGATGAGGCTGAACAGGCTGGTGGATGATCTTTTCCAGCTTTCCATGTCTGATATCGGTGCCTTGACCTACAGAAAAGAAAATGTGGATATGTTGGCAATCCTGAATCGGGAGGTAGAACTATTCAAGTCTGAATTTACTGAAAAGAATATTTCATTGACACTGAATGTATCGACAGAGGATGAAATATATATCTTTGGGGACCCCGAACGAATGCAGCAACTTTTTGACAACCTGTTTAGCAACTCTTTGAAATATACTGATCCGGGAGGGACCCTGAGTATCACTTGTCAGTCTGCTGCCGGAGGTACGGAGATTCTTTTCCAGGATAGCAGTCCATCCGTCCCGGCTGCGTATATTGACAGGCTGTTTGAACGTCTCTACCGGGTGGAGAATTCCCGTAACAGGGCTTCCGGCGGGGCCGGGCTTGGGTTGGCGATATGCAGAAATATTGTTGAGGCCCATGGCGGAAGCATTGCGGCTGAATCATCACCGTTGGGCGGTGTATTGATCAGGATAAATCTGCCATCAGGAGAGAAAACATGACAATGATTCTGATAGTAGAAGACGAGCAGAAACTTGCTGAATTAGTAAGAGATTACCTGGCCCAGTCCAGTTTTGATACAGCAGTTCTTAATAATGGTAATGACGTTGTTCCCTATGTGAGGGAGAATAAACCCGATCTTGTTATATTGGACTTAATGCTGCCGGGTCGTGACGGCATGGAGATATGCAAGGAAATACGTACGTTTTCCAATCTTCCGATAATCATGGTGACGGCTCGGGTTGAAGAGATTGACAGACTGTTGGGACTTGAACTGGGCGCTGATGATTATGTCTGTAAACCATTCAGTCCCCGTGAACTGGTGGCCCGAGTCAAGGCGGTATTGCGAAGAGCAGGTGGCGAAACAATCATTAAGGCCAAGGGACTTGTCCTTGATGAGGCCCGTTATCAGGCGTCCCTGCATGGGGTTGATCTTGAACTTACAGCGGTTGAATTCAAGTTGTTAAGTTTTCTGGCTGCTAACCCCGGGCGCATATATTCCAGAGACCAGTTGATGGAAAGAATATACTCCGATCATCGAATAGTGAGTGACCGGACCATTGACAGCCATATAAAAAAACTTCGTAAGAAAATCTCAGGACAGAGCCCGGATGAGGAGTTGATCGGATCGGTGTATGGTGTGGGCTACAAGTTTATTTAAGGCAGTGTCTTTTCAAAAAGGCCCGTTTACAAGGCGTTGTACCGGTATTGGCTCGCGTTTCGTTTTTTCAAACTCGTTTCCTTCTTTCACGTTTTATTGGAACGATCGGGGGTAGACCCCTATTTCGTTGGGACATTCATAGCCCTAAAAGTCAAGATACCTATATTGAATATTCCCTCTCCGTAAATGTCACCTTTTAACATTACCATCGAAGCACATAGCGCAGGTAAGCCATAATGCCTGTGATAATCTGTGCAAGTGCCAGGAAAAGGACAATAAGGTTGTTTATACCATGGATGGCTGGAAGAAATCTGCGCTGCTTGGGATTGAGGTATAGGAAGAGACCGGAAAAGATACCGAACAGTCCAAGCGGCAGCAGTATCATGGCAACTGCAACATGCAATCCCATATCAGGACTGAGCAGGTAGCGGTTAACCATAAAGAGCCCTGCAGCAATGCCTCCAAGCATGGAGACAAGTCCAATGGAACCAACAATTGCATGGCGCTTCTGGAGAAATTGCGTTGTTTTGTTGTAATGCAGGCTTTTGGTGCGCTGGAATCCCAGGTAAGCTGCATAAAAAACCAGCAGAATGGCAGCAAACTGGACAACTGGATGGATGCTGAGGATGAGTGTCATATTCTTGACCTCCTGAATCCTTTACTTTTCTTATAAGCACAGCTCAGGTATAATTCTTACTTTATACATTACTTTCCTGTTTGCAAGAGCCAATTCATGAGCGCAGCCCTCTCCGGCTCAATGTTAGATAATGGGATGACGGGAATTGGAGTGAATATGAAAAAGTCAAACATGATATATATCCTCGTTGTTCTTTTCATGGCTGCCATCTGCCTGGCAGCGAAGACAGCTGCCACACAAGAATCCTATGCAAAAACGCCTTCTGACTATGAAGGACCTTTTTACCCTGTCACCAAACAGCAGGATATTGACAACGACCTGATACAGGTTAAAGGGCAAACCGGAGTTGCAAAAGGCAATATCCTGAAACTCTCCGGTGTTGTAGTCAACACTAAGGGAGAAGCCCAGAAAAATCTCATAATTGAGATCTGGCAGACCGATCCGCAGGGCAGATATAATCATCCCGGCGACAAGACCCCGGGAGAGCGTGACCCGAATTTTCAATACTGGGGTGCGGCAGCAACAGACACTGACGGCACTTTCTTTTTCAAGACAATTATTCCGGGCGACTACAATCCAAGGCCTGCTCATATCCACTACAAGGTGCTGCGGGATGGCAAAGTAATCTTAACGAGCCAAATCTATTTCATGGAGCCGAATGGACGAACCAGACTTCCCTCAATGACATCACAAATTGAACTACAAACGGTAGACTTGAAACCAACCCAAAATGGAGAGTTTGGAGCATTTTTCAGGATTGTTATCTGAGCCATGGCAAAACATATGTCTGAGACAAAAACCGACCATAAACTGGCCCAGGCCTTTGCCCAGCTGTCAAAAGCTGCAGCCCGAAGAAAAGTTTACTCCCGCAAGGCTGCTAAAGAAGGCCGACCCGAGGTTGCTCGCTTCCTGAGGGCCATGTCCGCGTCTGAAGCTGTGCAGGCCCGCCGCCTTTTCAACAGCCTGATCGGCAGAGTTGACACATCTGATGAGTATATGACAACGATTTTTGAAAATGAGGTACAAGCCCTACTAGAGAAATACTCAGAGCTTATTGACAATGCAACCGTTGAAAGACCGGCCCTGCTTCATACACTCTCTCAACTGCGGGCAGCGGAAACCAGGCTGCGTTCTTTTTATTCGCCGGATAACAAAAATGTTAATGTTAATAAAGATGCCGGCTATTTTGTCTGCCGCTTCTGCGGGTATTTAAGTATCAACAGCCCCCCTGAAAAATGCCCCATTTGTGGTGCTCCTTCGGATGCTTTTCAAGAAGTAAATTAATATTAATTATTTTTTCAGAATAAAAAAACCGGGACAGATCTATTTTTTAGTACGAGAAAAACACAATGAATAACTCATTAAAAGGAGCCTTGTTGTCAGGTTTGATATTTCCAGGCCTGGGTCAGGTTGCTCTAAAATACTATAAACGGGGTGCTGTCATAATGCTTACGGTTATAGTCAGTATGGCCGCAGTTGTAGTAAAAGCAGTACAACACGCCCTTACCATCCTGGAGAAGATTGAGCTGGAGGGTGCCCAAATTTCTGGGACACAATACTTAATTTCGCCTTGTCTATAAACTCAAAGTCAATATATCTATATTAAAT
>CAXMTO010000137.1:0-20586 GCA_964196355.1 uncultured Myxococcota bacterium | reverse complement strand
ACCCCAGTGAACTATAGTAGTTTATGTTTGCTGGGGTAGCGACGCTGCAGGTAAGCGAACGCAGTGAGACTCCGGATGTGATCATATCTGCTGGCCTTTGGTGAACATTGTGTAAAATTTCTCGTCAAATCGAACGGGTGGTAGGCTGTTACAATGAAAACACTTTCAGAAAATTGACACAATGTTCATGAGAAATGCGGGCTAGAAACAGAACGGGAGCAGTCAGCTTGTGCAGCTGTTCCCGTTATTCGGTACCACCAATCAAGGGGGATCGTTACATTGGAAGGTAGCAAGAAGCAACCCATGGTGCAGTTCAAGGGGATCTATAAACGTTTTGGCGATGTGGTTGCTGTCGAGAAAATGAATCTTGATATTGAAGAGGGGCAACTTGTTACGCTTCTCGGACCTTCCGGCTGCGGCAAGACAACCCTTCTACGTATGCTGGCAGGGCTGGAAGAACCGACAGAAGGGGACATATTCATAAAGGGGGTTCGGATTAATGATGTTCCCATCCACAAGAGAAACCTGGGAATGATATTCCAGAATTACGCCCTCTTTCCCCATAAAACGATATTCGACAACGTGGCCTTCGGTTTGAAATACCGTAATGTCTCAAAGAACGAGATCCGGGAGAAAGTTATCAGGGCTATTGAGATGGTGCGGCTCCCCGGAGTGGAAAAACGCATGCCGAGTCAGCTTTCCGGCGGCCAGCAGCAGCGGATCGCCTTGGCCAGGGCCATTGTGATTGAACCGGATGTCCTGCTTATGGATGAGCCGCTTTCGGCACTGGATGAAAATCTCAGGGAGGAGATGCGGCGGGAGATAGACAATCTACAGCAGATGCTCGGCGTGACGACCATTTTTGTTACCCATGATCAACGTGAAGCCCTCAGTATGTCCCACAAGATCCTGGTAATGAAAGAGGGGCGAAAGCAGCAGGAAGGTGGCCCGCAGTCGGTCTACAACGAGCCTGCAAATCATTTTGTCGCTGATTTCCTCGGCCACTCCAACTTCATCAGCGGCCAGATTGTGGATGTGAACGAGGACAACGTAAGGGTCAAAATAGAGACCGGTGAAGACCTTCTGGCACTGAATAAGGGAAGGTTTCAGGAAGGTCAGCAGGTCGAACTTGTCGTTCGGGCCCAGAGATTTGATGTTTATCTGCCTGAAGAGTTTGAACCGGATGATACATCAAACTATTTTGAGGGGCGGATCGTCGACAGGAGTTACATGGGCGGCGAGGTGAGTTACTTTATTCAACTTGCCAATGGGCGCGAAATTCATGTCATTTCGATGATGCGAACGCGGATCTACGATGTTGACGATGATGTATGTGTGGAAGTTGATCCGAGTCACTGTCATCTCATTCAGCTCGAATGACATAAGCTACTGCAAATGCTCGGCAACGAAGCAGCTGCGGAAAAATCTGTTGGCCCGAAGGGTGAACTTTTTAATTTGAGACCAAATACAGTCTGGTATCTGAGGGTTTAGTCAACTTCTAATCAGTTCTTGATATTGCTGTTCAAATCAAAAAGTTCATGAGAAATGCGGGATAGGGGAGTTTCCGGTGGTCGTAGTCAGAATTAAAGGGTGTGCAGAAATAACCGGCTACCACAACTTTGTTGTTGATGAACGTGATCCCTTTCCCCAAGGCTTTTTATTATGAACACCTCCAGCCAACCTCAATCCCCTGAAATCATCCTCTATAACGGAAGTACAGGAGGAGGACTTTCTACACAATCCATCGCTATAAAGAACGGGCGAATTATTGCAGTCGGCTCAGACGATGTGCTAGGTCTGGCAGGGCAGGATACCCTTACCATCAACCTGGAAGGCAGACTGGTACTCCCTGGATTCATCGACACCCATTTTCATTTTCACGAGTGGTCTCTTAGACGGCAGGAACTGCAGCTGGCTAATGTGTTAGGTCTTGATGAACTGCTTGAGTCTGTTGACCGGGAAGCTTCGCTAAGAAAACCCGGGCAATGGATTTGCGGCCAGGGTTGGAACGAGACTGAATGGGAACAGCGAATAATGCCGACCAGGGAGGTTCTGGATCGTGTCGCCCCTGACAATCCGGTTTTACTCTGGCGTTGCGATCTGCATCTGGCCGTCGCCAATTCCGCTGCACTGGCAAAAGCTGGTATCCAGAAAGAAACACAGGACCCGCCCCAAGGACGTATTGAAAAGGATTCAGAAGGAAGTCCCAACGGGATATTACGTGAGCTGGCTATAAACATCGTCCGGGATGCTGTTGAGCCTCCCACCCATGAGCAGGTGGTAAAATGTTACAGCGATGCCACGAATGCATTGTACCGGATAGGGATCACCGGTATTCACGATATCCGGCTGATGGATGATAATGATGGCAGTATGGCCCTTCAGGCATTTCAAGAGCTGGATTCACGGGGGCAGCTTGGACTCAGGAGCTGGGTTACATTGCCCGGCCATCGCTTGGATGAAATAGTTGATCTTGGAGTACGTACTGGTTTAGGAAACGACCGGCTTCGACTTGGTCACCTGAAGTTCTTCACCGACGGCGGTGTAGGTGCGCGTACAGCCTGGATGATCGACCCCTATCTCGATGCTGAGCTGGGGATGCCATTGATGGATATGGAAGAACTCACTCAAGCAGTAAACAGGGCGGACAAGGCAGGGGTGTCAGTTATGGTCCATGCCATCGGGGATAGGGCCAATCGTGAAGTAATCGACATCTTTGTCGACTTGCAGAACCGTGAACCTGAGCCCGGCACACTCAAACTCCTTTACCCGCATAGAATAGAACATCTGCAGGTAATACGACCGGAAGATATCAGACGGCTTTGTTCTCTATCACTTGCCCTTGGTGTTACACCTGCCAACCTGCCTTTAGACATAAATCTCATCGACACGGCGCTCGGTGAACAGGGGGCAAATGCATATTCGTTCAGGAATTTGATGGATACTGGTCTTCCGGTCATGTTTAGCTCGGACTGTCCGGTGTGCGATCCTGACCCCTTGATTGGTATCCATGCGGCGGTAACCAGGCAGCGGCAGGACGGCACCCCTTTGGAGGGCTGGTACCCAGAGGCAAGGATTACAGCCGTGGAGGCTGTGAAAGCCTATACATCTGTTCCGGCTGGTGTGCATGGCGCAATGGATCTTGGCAACATCAGTTTGAACAGCAGGGCGGATCTAGCAGTATTTAATAGAGATTTTCTCTCGGCTCCGGTCGGAGAGATACTCCGGTCCAGAGTTGACATGACGCTCTTTGACGGCAAAATCGTTTACCGGAATTTTTAGCATCTCGCGGACAGTTGAAAAACAGGCTAAATTCCTCTTATAAGTGTGGCAGATAGTGAAGGAAGGCTTGAAGTGGCTGCTTCGGGCCTTTCGTTAGTTATGAGTACTTTTCCAGTACTTATCGGTCCAAAAGGGAAGAAAAGGAAGAAAATCCAAAGAAAAAGGAGGAAGAAGAGGCAAAATAAGAACTACAAAAAGAGGGAAGAAAAGCAAACAGAGAAGAAAAGACACAACATAACTAATCTCGCAACCTGCCTACTGTTATGTTGAGTTTTCATTCTATGAGTCTGCTACCATTCAATCCTGCACCAATCCATTTAGGAAATGTTAAGATTATGAGGTAAGGTCAAGGGGTACCCCCGGTTGTAAGGTCAATTTTTATCATAACAACTTGTTGTGATTCCTTAACTACTTCCAGGTTATGGAATGTTGTGTCGTCCAATTCTCTGCAGGGAGTGCACCACGCCGCATAAAAATCAATAACAACTGGCCTCCTCCCCGCGCTAGCTTGATCTAATACAGTTTCAGAATATTGAACCCACGATACTCCAGGTCCTCTTGCTAGATACTTCCCGGCAAAAACAACGACAAAACCAAGACAGCATAGGCCAAGAACCTTCCTGAACTTTCCAAAACCAGGCGAGCGAGCAGTACTTTTTTCCATCCACCCAAGGTGAATACCTACACCCGCTGCTATGGCAGAATATACTATTATACTTTGGAGTTCAGATAATAGTGGTCTGACGAAGTATGCAGCCATTCCCACTAACACCCCACAAAGGGGTATAAGTACCATGGTGATAGATTTAACAATATAATTTCAATAGACATTCCTCTGTTTTTATTTTTTCTTACAGAAGTTCTGGAGTATGGTACTAAAAGAAATCCGGAAGCGGCGTCTTATGGAATAGTGAGAAGGCATCAAAAGTGGTAAAAGTTGACCTGGAAGGTATGATTGTAGATTGACTCATGAATGCAGGATTGATGAACCAACTTAATTTAATTTTACTTAGAGCCCTGCATGCATAAGAGTTGATATTACTGTGATTAATTTCATTCTGTTAAAGACATTAAACTACCCATAAGACCTGATAAATGGAGGCCTTGTTTTGAGAAAAATTATTATCCAGGATGAAATATTTAACCTGTTTCCCAACTTTGTCCGAGGCATCATCGTAGTCGAAGATAGTACCAATCATCCCTCTTTGAAGCGGGTCCGTAAGATGCTGAAAAAGACGATTGGCGAACAAGTTGCAGTTAACCTGCAGAGTGACGGTAGGTTGTTGGTCTGGGACCAGGCTCATCATGATTTCGGCTCAAATCCGAATACGTATCCGCCATCAATAAGCTCTCTCATCAAACGAGTACAGAAAAACCCGGCGCTTCCATATATTAATTCAGTGGTTGCTCTTTTTAACTATATCTCGCTGAAATACTGCCTTCCCTGTGGCGGTGACGATATGGAAAGCGTGGATGGCGATTTCATCCTGGGTATTTCCGATGGGACCGAGTCCTTTATCCCATTGGGGGCCGACCAGGAAGAATTCCCTGAAAAGGGTGAGGTTATCTATTTTGACGGTAAATCAAAAAACGTGATGTGTCGCCGGTGGAACTGGCGCAATGGCGACAGGACCAAGATTGAGACAACCACCAGAAATATTGTAATAAATATTGATTGCCTCCCGCCCCACACCGAGGAAACGGCGGTTCAGGCGAGAGATGAACTGGCAGAACTGCTCAAGCAGCATTGCGGAGCTAATTTGGTAACAGGCTCTTTGCACAAGGATAATAGAGTATTCAATCTGGCTTTATAGATTGTTACCCTGTGCCCCTTCCCTGGTGAAGATTACAACTAGACCGCATTTCTCATAAACCTTTTATTTGAACCTCAATATCAAGAGCTGATTAGAAGTTGATTAAACACTCAGAGACCAGACTGTATTTTGTTTGAAATAAAAAGTTCACCCTTCGGGCCAACAGATTTTCCCGCAGCTGCTTCGTTGCCGAGCATTTGCGGTAGCTTACTACAGCTTCATGCCCGGCGCCTCGACCTGCGAAAAACTTTGTTGGTGCGAAATCCGGGCTGGTTCTGTAAAGCAAACGATTGACTGGGCCAGAGAACATTATCCCCGATATGTTCTTATTTTGAGTGTACGGATCGCCCATGCAGTAAATTTTTCGGGCACTTTTAAAAAACTGTAGACACATTAACCTGAGGGTGGCCTGAGATATTAAATATTATAGCGCCACACGCACCCGCAACCCAAACGCCCACAAATTATCTTCATCTTCATTTAGCGCTGGATTGTTTATATATTGAATCGAAGGTGTAACAGCTAACTCTTTAATCAGTTGGTATCGCCAGAACAGCTCGGTGGTGTACTGATCATCCAGGTCACCGAAGGAGGTTTCATTTGGTCTGCCCCAGTTAAAGCCAAACCCGATCACCCCGCGCATGGGAACCGGTTGATAACCGACTCCCACGGTTAATGACCGCTCCAGGAGGCTGCCGCTGTCCTCTGTATAACCACCACGTACAAAGGGCAGCCATTTATCATCAATCCATTTCTGCCAGGAGGCGTTGATCCCCCAGCCATCAGGGGTGCCATTTACCCGTTCATCGATCTGCCAGAAGGTGATATGGGTGTTGTCAAAGTAAAGTTTGTCCTGTTTCGGCGTGAAGCCGATCTCTATCCATTTGAAAAAATCGCTATCGTTGGCCACTGAATCAAATCCATCAAACGATTCTGTCGGATCTGAGTTGGCGTCGGAAATCCCCGCTTGAAAATAGACCTTTTCGGCAATCATCCCGCCAGCCGCAATACCCAGGGTGGCATCATTTGGCAGATCGGTCGCTGCAGAGCCTGTAGAGAACACAAAGTTATTAAAACCGGTCCATGGACTGGCCATCAAATATACATCGACGAAGTCCGTGACATCGAGAAAACCAGCGACCGCAGCCCACTTCCCTTCTGAGAAATACTGCTTCCAATAAAAATTAGTCAGGCGAGTCTGCTGATTGCTGAATGGCGGTTCGAACAACCCCACATAACCGCTTTCAAACCCTAACCCGCTGGGAGCAATATCAGAGTACTTATGACGGTTTTCAATTTTCCAGTTCAGGCTGCCTTTATTTGGACCACCACGGTTAACCATATCCCAATACCCGAAGAAACGAGCCATACCACCGGCAGCATTGTCCTCACCTGAGCTATCACTAACGCCCATCAAGAGGGCGGAGTAATCGAGGCTCCAGTTGAAGCCGGTTTTTTCCGCGACCCCGCCACGCCAATCCTTTATTGGCGATAACAAAGCCGATTCATAGAGGGGGTTGGCTTCACGGTCCATTGAAATCTGATTCTCTACCTCATCAGTTGCCAGCCGGGGCTTGATATTACTTTCAAGAGAGGTGTCAGATCCTTGCACTGTAAAGGCAAACCCAAAAGATGCCGCAACTAAAAAGGTAATGTTGATTGATCTCATATCTTTTATATAGGAGAATAGAATGGTGATTCTTTGTTTTTTATCACAGGTTCTCAGGAATAAGGCACTAATTCAAAGCGTATTTTTGTAAATCTTACCGTCTTTCATAATGACCCGCATGGTCTCAATACCGTCACGAGGAGGAGCGTCAAACCATTGTTTATTACCGCCAATGGCCGTAATATCTTCAAGCGGATTGCCGTCAACCAAAAGCAGATCAGCATAGGCGCCTTCTTCTACAACGCCAAGAGGCCCTTCAAAATATGGGTTTAGAACATTACCTGAAAGAGCAACCAGCTCTCCTCCAACCGAGGTGAGAGATTTGAGAGCAAAGTGATTTCCAAAAAACTTCGCACTTAAGAAGATTTCGTGATCCGTTTGTTTTTTGCAGGATTCAATAGCACCAACACAATCTGCCTGGAAAGCGAATTTCGGTTGATACTTATTCACATTGTCAATGAAATGCGTAAAAGCGGCTTGAGCAGTAGCTGCTTTACGCGCAGAAGCAGGACTTGAGCTGATGGCTTCGATTTTCCCTAATTCAGGAGAAAATGCATGAGTGTTGGTTGTCATGTACGCACCTTTTTCTTCCATCAGTTTTGCAACATCACCATCAAACATAAAAGCGTGTTCCAGCGATTTGACACCGTTTTCTAGACATCGGATGATCGATTTTTTACTGTATGCATGTGACATGACATATGAGCCGTAGGCGTCAGCTACTTGCACAGCCGCCTGAATTTCTTCAGCTGAGTATGCGTCTAACTGCCATGGATCAAAAGCAGAGGCCACTCCTCCGCTTGACATGATCTTGATTTGGGTTGCACCCTGCATGAAGTTCTGGCGTGCCCCGGTTTTTATCATATCAACACTATCGGCTGTAAACGTCAGACCTAGTCTTGATCCTGCGGAATTGGCACCATAAACAGTCTCGTTGGGGGTGGTAAAGTTTCTGAAGTCAGCATGGGAACCTGTTGGCCCGATAAATGCGCCTGCGGGATAGATACGTGGACCGTCAACCATTCCTGCGTCAATAGTTTTCCTGAGGCCCGCGCCCATCCCTCCGGCATCACGCCAAGTTGTGAATCCGGACATTAACGCTGCGTTTGCTTTAGCATATGAACGAACTGCGAGCTCTTCCCAGTTTCGGTTGTTTTCAATATCAGCCAGAGAGTTGCCATTCATCTGTAAATGGCCATGCCCTTCGATAAGACCAGGCATTAGAGTTCTGCCACCCCCGTCTATGATATTCACCTTGACCTCTTTTTTCTCGGTCTTTGCATCACCACTTTTAATGTTGATGGTATAGGTGTTTGAGTCGTATCCGGAAAGGGCATGTACCTCTTTTACTCCACCGCTTATTACATCGAGTTCATAGGTGCCGGAAGCCGGGATATCTTTTGCAATTTTTTTTATCAAATTTCGAACCACCAGCACATCGTATCCACTTTTTAAGCTGTCGCTTTTGCCATCAAAGATATTGACGTTTTTGAAAAGAGTTACTTCAGAGGGTAGATCAGCATCCGCCTGGGCAAATGCTGCCGTCGCGAGCATCGATGCAGCCGCAATTAAAAATTTCAATTTTTTCATGTTACTTTCTCCTTTATGGTTGTTTGTACAGTCTAAATTGGCCACCATTTGCATTAGCAGATTGAGCAATATACTTTACCTGTAACACCGCATAGCCAAGGTTGTGCAGGGTGTTAACTCTCCTAATAGAGCGGACTGGTCGATCAATTCACCCCGAAGGGTAGCTCGATTCCAGAGAGGTTATTGATGAGCTCTTCGGCGATCTCGTCTCTGGAACATGGCACAGGGCTGCTTATCAATGCCTCCGTCTTAAGACATGAATCAGGATACAGCTTGTGCACTGCAGCCAGAAAATAATGAAGGAATGTGATCAACGAAATCGGCAGGAGTGGTTGGTCTGAAGAGTTTAGTTCGTAAAATTGTTTTCTGTGGCATATCAGCAGACAGGGTTTATTTTGTAGAATACACATATTGATATCGTTTTTTCTGTACGATTACAAGATAAACAACGTCTTATACGTGTAAGAGAGAAGGTCTCTTCCGAACGTTAGCCTTGGGAAGCCCAACGTTATGGTTCAGCAAAAAACATTTGGCTTTCGAACTTTCATCTGAACAACCAGGTTTGTATCTATTGTTTACCTCTGCTGGATTGGTACTGGATATGTTTTTTCACAGTTCGTGGATCAAGGTGGGTACTTTCCACCGGCTATTGCTGGAGTTTTTAATGTGAAAGACAATATATTGGGTAACGCCCTCATCTGGCCATATAATCTGATTACAAAGAGATTAAGATATTTTGATCGAGTGGATTTTTCTTTTGGACAAGAAACTGAACAAGCGTTAAAGGGACGATTTAAGATGTATTTTAAAGAGTTGTCTGGTTCGGAGAAGCACGTATTGGTTGCATGCACATCTTTAACACATACCAAGGATTCCCTCAGGCAAGGAGGGCTTGAGTACCACGGCTGAACTAACCCCGATGGGTGGGGTCAGTTCAGTATCCCCGTGAGAAGTACAAGTACCTTTGGGGTTATTATACCTGTAATCTTGCAGGGAGTTTTTGGGTATTCTATGGAGAGTAACCTCTTGATGGCTGATCAATTAAGGATTTCGAAGTGAATCTGATTATCGTGAAGATATGTTAGGATCGGGCCACTTTAGCGTAAGGTTGCGACAAGAGCCGGCAATTCGGTGAACTTGTCTAGAATGTAGTCACCCTGAACAGTTTCATCATCACGGTTATAAGCAATCGTTGTCATACCTAGAGCTTTGGCCCCGTCAATCTCTCTTTGTGCATGGGCGACAAAAACTGCCTCATGTGGATTTCCACCAAACGGTTCGAGAGCGGCGAGATATATTTCCGGAGAGGGCTTTATTGCATTGATCTCGCAGGATGTTGCAAACGAATCCCAGATAGTGTCAATGCCAATGGTCTTGAACCATGTCATTTTTTCTTTGGTTGGATTATAGGTGTTTGTGACTATTCCCAGCTTCAAGCCATCTTCTTTCAAGGCGTGTAAAGCATCAGCGACACCATCGGTGAAATCAAAATCCAGCATGGCCTCACGGAATGCCTTTTTTCCAGCATCAAAATCGGTTTGCTTGGTAATGCCACCACGTCTCATCACTTCTTCATAGTAGGCATCTTCAGATATCAGGCCTTCATGTGAGTCCAGTTTCAGACGTTTGAATTCTGGTGTTTTCATATCCAGATCCGGAAGACCGCGGGATGTGAAAAACTCAGTGTAGACACTTGCACGGCGTGGGCGCGTATAAAGTATATCTCCGGCGTCGAACAAGACTGCGCTAATTGTCATTTGTAATTCTCCATGGGGGGGGGTGTATTGTATTGTAGAAAAAATCCGGGGCGATGATACCGCAAGGTGACGTCACCGCCCCGGGAGGGATTTGCAACATTTACTTCTTCAAGTACAGATAGAGCGTCAGGAAGGAGTATTTGTTGTCGTAAACTGCAGATGGATCAATTTTCCATAATTTAAGTGAATCAAACTCCGGAATTTTGAACTTGGTGATCTGCTTTTCTGCAAGATCCTTACGGGCAGCATAATCACCCATAACATTCCACGGCTTGAAACCTTTTCCCATCATGTGTCTGATCAATAGCTTCGCTGCGTTTGGATGAGGTGCACCGTCTGCAATGGCAAGAGCTGTAGGATATGCAACGCCGAATACAGGCTCAACATCATAAGCAGGCTCAGCCTCATACTCACCCGGTTCGTTCTTGCGGAGTTTGCTGAATGTGGTAAAGCCAATCGGTGGGTTCTCCTGCTTTACATCACCAATATTTTTGAAGATCTGGGTCGTTGAGCTGATGAATAAAGGCTTGTTCTGAAGGAAACGGTATAACCATTCAATTGAGGCACTTGGCTTATCAACTAATGGGTGTTTTTTTATCGCTTTAACTACACCTTTAGAGTAAGTGAGCTTCTCTCCGAATTCTTTTTCATAGGCTTTTTCCATTTCATCGGGATGTTGGAGAATCGTCTGAATGACATTGGACTGGTTGCTGTCTTCTGATGGGTTTGGCATCTGTACGC
Organism: uncultured Myxococcota bacterium; assembly: GCA_964196355.1. Lineage (GTDB taxonomy): Bacteria > Desulfobacterota > Desulfobulbia > Desulfobulbales > Desulfocapsaceae > Desulfomarina. Next base: position 9,733 of record CAXMTO010000137.1, on the reverse strand, counting down.
GCCTTTTCCACTCAGGTCTGGTCAAATCCCAAAGATTATCAATGGGAGCTCCGGCTGGATATTTTGCTTTATTGTAGATAAGAATTCGACTGCTCCAGCGTTGAATCAACAGGGGTTCCATATCTTCTTTATTCAGTTGGCTGACAGAATCATCAGGAATAAAGTTATGGATCAGCTTTTTGTCCAAAAACTCATTAAGCAGCAGCGGGGCGTCCTGGTTGAACAGGACATCTACATTAAAGATTCCCGCCTTGTGTTCACGGCGAAACTTTTCTAATTGAACATCAGAAGACAGATCGTGACCTTCGATTTCTACACCATACTTCTCTTTGAATTCATCAACGAGTTTGGAGATTCTCGACGAGACGGAATAAATAACGACTTTTCCTTCCTCTCGTGCGGCGGCCTCAATGGCAGCCCAGTCCTGACTGGCCATTGACAGGGATGGCCAAAGAATGGCAATACCTGTACATGCTGCTACAGAAAATAATTTTAGCTTTTTGAATGTGTTCATGATCGTCCTCCTTACTGTTATTGGATGGGCTTCGCATAGATGATCTCTTGAAATCATCATTATGTTGCCTTGATAGATGCGCTTGATGGCGTAAATGGGATCAGTTCGCCGTTCGAGGCATCAAAAATGTTTAATGCATCTGGAAGGAAAATGACCTTCACCGTTTGGTCAACGTCGATGCTGGTTTCGTGGGACATGCGAGTTGTCAGGCTCAGGTCGCCATGTTGGAGCTGGAGCAGCACGTCAGGGCCGTTTGGCAGGACTGAAGAGACAGTAAAGTCGGTTCCATTTGTTGACAGATCCGTCGAGACTGTAATATCTTCGGGCCTTGCCCCGATTATTACGTTTTTGGCAGTGGGCTTCCAGTTTATGGGGATATCAAAATTTTCGACCCGAAGTTTTGGCCTGCCATTGTCAATGAATGTTCCATCGAACATATTAATGCGCGGCATTCCCATAAAGTCGGCAACAAAAGTATTTGCCGGCCGCCGGTAGACATCGACAGGTGGAGCCACCTGCTGAATCCGGCCATCCTTCATGACAACAACCTTTGAGGACATGGTCATGGCTTCAGTCTGATCATGTGTAACATAGGCCGTTGTCGCCCCGGCAGCCCGATGCAGACGTTTCAACTCGATTCTCATGTCCATACGAAGGCGTGCATCAAGGTTAGAGAGTGGTTCATCCATCAGGAAAACGGGCGGGCGTTGTGCCAACAGACGGGCTAATGCAACACGCTGCTGCTGGCCTCCAGAGAGTTCAGACGGGTAGCGGTCAGACATCCCCTGCATGGACAGATCTGCCAGAACCCGAGAAATTCTGGTGTCAATTTCGGCGGCTGGCATCTTCTGGATTTTCAATCCGAAGCTGATATTGTTCTTTACCGTCATGTGTGGCCAGAGAGCATAGCTCTGAAACACCATCCCGATATCGCGCTTCCCCGAGGGAATATTAATCTGCTTTTCAGAGTTGAAAACGGGTTTGCCGCCAATCAGAATTTTTCCTTCATTCGGTTCTTCCAGGCCGGCAATACAACGCAGCAAGGTCGTTTTTCCACATCCGGAAGGTCCAAGTAAGACGAGGAAGTCACCCGAGTCAATGTGCAGGCTGACGTCATCCAGTGCACGGACAGAGCCATAATATTTGGTAAGGTTCTTAATTTCGATTTCAGACATAATTTTTCATCTTTCCTTTTTACGACGCCATCCTTTTTAACCAGCACTCTTATCGCGCAATCTTGAAAGTTTCCCTGACCCGAGTTTCCACATAATCAGTTCCCCCGTGAGGGTCAGGACGGTAACGATCAGGACGAGTGCGTTGCCCAGTTGCGTCTGATCTTCTTCAGCATAACGAAAACCAACGGTCATCAGAACACGTGTCGCCGGGGTAATGAGAAGGATGATGAGGGTCAGTTCTCGCATGATGCCAACAAAGCTGACCATCATTCCTGACAATGCACCGGCGCTTGCGAGAGGGGCGATTATGTGCACAAATCTGCGGAACCAGGATGCTCCCTGCAGTTCGGCAGCTTCCTCCATCTCTGCACCTATTTGAGTGATTGCGCTCGATCCGGTCTTAACTGAATAGGGGAGTCGCTTGACAACTGAGATGATGACCAGGAGGGTGAAAGTCCCATAGAGAGCAGGGACCGGGCCATGCGACTCTGCAAACATCGAGATGTACATTGCCCCCATGGCGATAGAGGGGAACAGCAGGGGAGTAAATGATATCTGGTCCAGTAAATATGCAATGGTCGTTTCACTTCTACGAACCACAATGTATCCGATAACGAGCCCCACGATGGAAGCGATTGCCGAACTGATTAAAGCCAGTTTAATCGTTATCCAGGTGGCACCGAGGATAACACTATTATGGAAAACACCGGGTTCGCCGAATGCGATGTCCGGATTGGAAGTCCCAATCCAGTAGTGCATCGTCAGGTTTGCAAGGCCGAAACGCCCGTCAACAAGCTGAAAAGTCTGGAACGCAAGCAGGGCAAGAGGCATGATTGCGGCAACGAGCGCCACACTCCAAACGGCGGCACAGATAGGCCAGCGCCAGGGACCAAGTTTTGTCAGATTACTTCGAAATCCTTTTCCACTGATTGTCTCAAAACGCCGTGCGTTCTTGCTGACAAGTTTATGTGAGAAATAGATCATCACTACAGTGATCGCGATCAAGATAAGCACCAGTACAAAGCTGAGCGCCTCAAACCCGAGAGCCAGAGTTGAAAATATCATCGTTGCGACGGTGTTGTAATCAGATGATAAACCTAAAAGGTAAGGGAGGGCGAAGGTTCCCAGCGTTTTCCCGAACGTTAGCACCAGTGCAGAAACCATTGCAGGAGCAACAACGGGAAAAGTTATTTTCCGCAGGATAGTGAATCTTGAGGCACCTTGTATCTCGGCACACTCTTCCAGCTGAGAATCGATTGTCGAGAGAGCACCTGCCACAAGCAGGAAAGCAAACGGAAAGTAGTGTACGGCCATTGTTATAATGATCGGAACCGGGCCAGCTGACAACCAGACCGGCGGGGCTGCGCCAAGCAAGGCCTGCCATAATCCAGGCTGACCGCCAAGCAGTGGAGACTTGAATACAGTCACCCATGCGAGAGCAATGGCGAAGGATGGAACAACATATGGGATTGTCAGAATCGGGCGAAGGAGGCTCTTTCCAGGAAGGTCGGTTCTGACAACGGCCCACGCAAGCAGTGAGCCGAGTACAAGCGCCAGAACAGCACTTGATACCCCTGTAACCATTGTGTTGAGCAGTGGCTCGTACAGCATTTCGGCAGATAGCCCGCCGGTCAGGGCTTCGTTCCAGTGGAACAGGGTGAAATTGCCTTCGACAGCCTCCCTTGAAATTCTCTGGTCTCCGGGACCCCATACAAATGTTCTGATGATGAGCTGGACAAGAGGAAGCAGAATCAGATAGCTGAGAACTACCAGCAATGCTGAGCCAACAAGGTTTACTGGTGAAAGCAGGTTTCTGGAAATGGTCTTCGGATAGAAATTCATTGTTCGAGCTGTCATGTCAATTTATCCGCCGTTCTCAAATGTGTTTCGTAATTCATCCAGGGATCTCAAGCTTTCAATTGATCGTCCATCATCAATTTTCATCATCGTCAGAGCGATGGCGTCACAAATCATCATTGGAGCGATAATTGTGACAAATTCTTCATCTTCACCGCGTGTCGCATGAAACATGACATCCGGGCGGGGGCGGAAAGTTGCGCCGAATGCATCACTCACCAGAATAGTTTTTGCACCGAGCTTTTTTGCATGATCAAATATTACCGGCAGGCTTGCTGGAGCAGATTCTTTGGAACGAAAGGCAAATGAAAAAACAACATCATTTTGGTTGAGAGCCAGAAATCTTTCCGCAGCTTCGCGCTTTTGAAGCCCGGAAATTGAGACGACACGCTTGCCGGCCCGGCGCAGTCTTCGTTCCAGTAAACCAACCAGCGGCATTGAGCTGCCCCGGCCATAAAGATAGATGGTGTCAGCCTCAATGAAAATTCTTGCGGCTTCTTCAATCTGTTCCTGGGATATTGAAGTGACCAGCTGCTGCAGTGTCGAAATTTCTGTCTCAACGAGTCCTGCCAGGACGGATTCCGATTCAAGATGCTCCAAGCGCCGTTGCATACGGATATCAGGTGTTGACCTGTTGGTAACATCATCTCGTATTTTTTTGCGAAGTTCTGGATAGCCTGAAAATCCAAGCTTATGCGCAAGTCGAACCGTTGCGGAAGGATGTACCCCCACCCGCTTTGCCAGATCTGTTCCCGATAAAAATGCGCTTACCGTCGGTTGTCCCAGAATCATATTCAGCAGGCGTCGGTCAACATTTGTGAGTTTGCCACTGAATGTTTCAATAATGTTCTGCAGGCTCGATCCAGTTTTCACCTGACCCCTCCATTTTTATGTGCCTGCACAGGGTATTGCAAAAAAAATATTATTGCAATAAATATTTTATGCAAGGAGGGGCGTGCACGGATAGTTGAGGAGGCAATCTTGTTGTTCTATGTGGGGACTGTGTGGTGCAGTGCAGTTATTCTCAGGTATCTGACCTGTTCTTTTGATCAAACACTTTCAGTTCTCTTCTCATTATTTTTCCGGTCATGGTCATGGGCATTTCTTTGATAAATTCAATTATTCTGGGATATTCATGGGCTGAAAGCCGCCTTTTTACATAGGCTTTGATGTCATCTTCCAGTTCAGTTGACGGCACAACCCCGACCTGCGGCACAATAAAGGCCTTGATGATTTCTGTTCTGACAGGATCGGGTCTTCCAATAACGGCAACCAGTGCAACCGCACTATGTTTCATTATACAATCTTCGATTTCCGAAGGTCCAATTCTGTAGCCGGAACTGGTGATGATGTCATCTTCCCGCCCGTTAAACCAGAAATAACCGTCCTCATCTTTTTTAGCAAGATCCCCGGTTAAAAGCCATTCGTTGATATACTTCTCTTTTGTCGCAACCGGATTTTTCCAGTATTCAAGAAAGGTTACAGGGTTGGGGCTTTTGACTGCAATTTCCCCAATTGTACCAGGTGGCAGCAGGTTGCCCTTTTTGTCAACCACTTCCACAACCCGTCCCGGGATCGAGCGTCCCATTGAGCCTGGCTTTATTTCCATTATCTCTGAGCAGCATCCGATCACCAGGTTGCATTCAGTCTGACCGTAAAATTCGTTTATGGTGAGTCCAAATGTCTCTTTACCCCAGCCCAGCAACTCTTTACCTAAAGTTTCCCCGGCGCTTGAAATACTCCTCATCTGGTATGAGTAGCGGCTTCTGGGATTTCTTACCTGACGCATGAGTTTTAGAGCTGTCGGCGGCATGAAAGCATTTTTGATTTTGTACTTGGCGATCAGATGAAAAGCTTCATCGGGATCAAATTTGCTGCTACGATGTGCTAGAACAGGAACTCCATGGTACAGACTGGGCAGCAGCACGTCAATAAGTCCGCCAAACCAGGCCCAATCCGCAGGAGTCCAGAAAAAATCGTCTTTCTGAGGAAAAAAATTGTGAGGAAATTCAACTCCCGGAAGGTGTCCGAGCAAAGTACGGTGGGCGTGAAGGGTTCCTTTTGGATTACCTGTGGTACCGGAGGTATAGGCGATCAATACTGGATCTTCCGCTCTGGTTTTAAGAGGGTTGAAATTTTCTGATCCTTTTTCCACTAACTCTGTAAAACTCAAAACCCCGGGGCGAGCCTCACCATCAACCACTATCACAGTTTGAAGGTTTGGCAGTTCATCTCGTATCTCAAGTACCTTGGGCAGATTCTGGAAATCGGTTACTACAGCGGAGGCTTCACTGTTTTCCAGCCGGTAGGAGAGTGCATCAACTCCAAACAGAGTAAAGAGGGGCATGGCGATAGCGCCCATTTTATAAGCTGCAATATGGGAGATGGCAGTCTCCGGGCACTGGGGGAGAAATATGCCGATTCTATCGCCTTTTTTCAGCCCGCAAGCTGAAAGGCCGTTCGCCAGTTTGTTAGATAACCTCTTTAAATCGGAGAATGTATATTTATGCTCTTGGCCGTGCTGGTCAAGATATAGCAGGGCCAGCCGTTTTTCTTCATGGGCCCACTTGTCACAGATTTCAACCCCCATATTAAAGAATTCAGGTATTTCCCATTGGAAGGCGTTATATACTTCTTCATACGTTTCAGCTTTGGAAATCATTTTTACTCCTCTATTTATTTGAATAGCAGAAAAATGGTAACCGGCTCTGAGAAAGAGAAAGGCTGATTATATTCGGTATATCACAACTCTTCCATATCTAACACCACACAAGGGGTATAAGTACCTTGAAAGTTCTCCTAACATTTTGATTTAAAACATTAATATTTATTTTTTGTTACAAAAAACAAGAAATTTAATAGTAAGGTACTAAATTTCTTTTAGTACCTTGCTCCAGAAACACTGCGATAAAAACAAGAATATAAGGAATGTATATTGAAATTATCTAGTTACACATACCACCAAGATGCTTATACCCCCCTTGTGGGGTGTGAGGTGTATGCCCCTGGGATATTTGGGGGTTTGCAAAAGTTCGAATTTATGCATTAAAAATTTATCTGTTGACATATCTCATTATAAAGGGAATGTTTAATTGATGTGTTAGGACAGGATTCTAAATATTTGGTTCGCGTCCTGCGCTATTTTTTAAATAGACTCCAAAATGCAGAACCCCTTCTTGGACTGTTCTAGATTCAGAGATATTTTCGTAAAATATATGAGGTAGTTATAGAAAAAGTATAGATTGCTATTGACCAATTATTGCGCGCCCAAAAGCGCTGCTTCTATCTGTTTTACTGTCTTTAACGCAGAGCCGCCCCCGGCAACTCGCCTGGAGCGTAATATATAAACGGAAGGGGGAAATTATGTCAGCAAGCCGTACTCATATCAGTGATCGGAAATGGGACCAGGTTCTAAAGTCAATGAACCGGCGCGAATTTATTGTGTCAGCCACTGCAGCGGGCGTTCTTACTCTCAGCCCTCGATTTGTCAGGGCTGCAGCTGGCAAGCCATACAAAATTGGCCTATTATTACCTGTAACCGGTACAGGTGCCAACTATGCCGCAGGTGCTATCGATGCGGTGACCAATGCTGTCGCTGAGATAAACAGCCGCGGAGGATTTCTGGGCAAACATCCCATTGAAGTCAGCTTCAGAGACACCCATACCAAACCCGATGTGGCAGCTCGAGAGGCCCGTGATGTCATTTCCCGGGACAACGTTCAAACCATCGTTGGAACGTATTCCAGCGCCTGTGCAATGGCGATTCAGGAAATCATTCATGAGCGTAAGATTCTGCACCTGGCCGCAACGAGCAACAGCTCCAAAATCGTTAATGAGAACTTTACGCCCTATACATATCAATTTTGCCCCAACAGCAAAATGCAGTCCGGATCGGTGGTCGTGGGCATGGTTGACATGATCAAGAAGAAGAACTGGAAAACCTTTGTTACCATCGGACAGGATTATGAGTGGGGGCGGGATACACAAAAGGGGTTTGTTACAGCTCTTGGTAAAAAGTCACCGGATACCGAACTGAAAAAAGAGCTTTGGTTCAGATTGGGTGAAACGGAATTCTCCTCTTATATTTCAGCGATAATGGCCTCTAAACCGGATTTCTGTTATGGAGCCATTGCAGGAAAGGACAATCGGACATTTATGCGTCAGGCTAAGGCTATGGGGTTGTTTAAACGTATAGCCTATCCGGGAGGTTTAATCTCGGTGACGGAGCTGCAGCAGGATCGGCGCAGCCTTGATCGTGGGATGATCGGCCTTGCGCGCTGCCCGTTTTTTGCTCATCTGGATCAACCGCTTATGCAGAAATACATTAAGATGCATATCGCCGAACACGGCAAGGACGCCTATCCTACAGATTGGGCTTGCATGCATTATGACGCCATCTACGGTTTGGAGCAAATTATAGACAGAATCGGCTCTATCGAAACTGAGGCTGTGAAAGATGGGTTTAAAGGGGCCACAATTGAAACATGCCGCGGCCAGTCCACGTTCAGGGACTGTAACAATCAGCTCAACATACCGGCTGGCTATGTGGGTGAAGTTTGGGACAGCCCGGATTACCCCTTCCCAATTTACAAGCCGGACACAATGAGAATTGTGAAGGCCGAAGAGGTCTGGACACCAACCTGCGATGATGTCAGGAAGTTGCAGAGAAAACGCGCATAAATAAGATTAAATCTATCTGCCTCGGGTTTGGGATCTGCTCCGAAATCCGAAGGCAGGTGTCATCTGCTGCTCGTCCAAATATGGGGATTTTCTCATGACATTTGATCCAGGAATCCTGTTTGTTCAATTGCTCGGCGGATTGTCGCGGGCGATGATACTGTTCCTTCTTTCCTCCGGTCTGTCGTTGACCTTTGGTGTAATGAACATTCTGAATTTTGCCCATGCTACGCTATGGCTTCTCGGCGGGTACATCACTTTCAGTGTGTTTTCTTTTCTGTCCTTGTCTCTTGGTGAAAACGGAGGTGTACTCGTTCTCGCTATATTGATAGGCACAGCGCTGATGGTGATACTGGGATACGTGATGGAGAGGGTGCTCATACGCCGCATGTACGGGCGGGAACTTCCAGAGCAACTTTTGCTCACTTTCGCTTTGATCCTGATTTTTGGTGATATTATTAAACTTGTCTGGGGCGTCGAAGACCGAGCGATTTATTTCCCGATTGAACCGCTGGAGATGCTTGATACCTATGTAAATCCTTACTATTTTGTCGTTCTCGCGGCTGGGGTTGCTGTGGCTGTCGGTCTATTGCTGTTTCTGAAAAAAACCAAATACGGGAAGATAGTCCGGGCGGCTGTGTATAGCCGTGACATGGTAAGTGCCATAGGAATCCGTATACCGATAATATACGCTGGTGTCTTTGCTTTGGGGATAGGTATTGCCGCATTCGCCGCCGGCGTTTTCCTGCCGTTGATGCCAATGGCCCTGGGCGTTGACACAGATATCATTGTTCAATGTTTTGCGGTTGTGGTTATTGGTGGGTTCGGCAGCATCCTCGGCACATTCGTAGCTTCTCTCATCGTTGGAATTGTTTATGCGTTCTCCGTGTTGATCTGGCCCGGCGGTGCGTTGGCGGTGGTTTTTCTTATTGTAGTTGGGGTCCTGATAGTCCGTCCATGGGGCCTCTTTGGCACGGAATTGAGACATTAAAATCCTTAGGGAAGCGGGAGCGTACAAATGACAGATCAACGTGAAAATGGTGAAAACTGGTTAAGGCGTCTCTATGATCGGGCAGGTCTTTCTGCCTCGGTGGGGGCAATAATGCTGGTTGGATTCATTCTAGTTCCACTGCTCCCAGGTGCGTTCTGGACAGAAGTTGCCACAGAGATCCTAATTCTTGGACTTTTTGCAATGAGCTTCAACTTGATTTATGGATATATGGGGCAAATTTCATTTGGCCACGCCGCTTTTTTCGGTCTGGGGGCCTATGGGACTGCGATCCTGTTTCGTTATTTCAGCAGTGGAACGGGAGAAATTACCACCTGGCAATTTTTCTTGAGTTTGTTGATTGCCCCTCCCATCGCAGCTCTGGGTGCGTTTATTGTAGGAATTTTTGTTATAAGGCTTACCGGCATCTATTTTGCGATTTTGACATTAGCCTTCGGAGAATTGCTCTTTTTCATTGTTTTCTCATGGTACAGCTTTACCGGAGGAGACGACGGCATTCAA
>CAXMTO010000136.1:0-24125 GCA_964196355.1 uncultured Myxococcota bacterium | reverse complement strand
GTAGGGCTCGTCAAAAAACTCCATCCTGACCTCAATAATCAAAGGGTAAAAGTCCTGATAAAGATGGAGCAACCAGTAGTTGAATACCTTGTTGAAGACACGCTCTTCTGGGTTGTTCGTCCTGAGCTGTCTGCGAGCAGTATCAGGGGACTGGAGACAATTCTCTCCGGCAATTATATCGGCATCCGGGTCGGGTCTTCTACAGTACCCCGACGGGAATTCAATGGTCTCTTGAGAAACCCGCCGGTCTCTCAAGACACCCCGGGACTGCACATCCAGCTCAAGGCAGAAAAGCTTGGCTCCATCCAGGCAGGCACCGGCATCTATTATAGAAATATAACTATAGGAAATGTCGAAGAATACCAGCTTGAGGGAGACGAGAGCATTCTGATCGACCTCTTCATAGAACCTCAATACACCCATCTGGTGCGGACGGAAAGCCGATTTTGTAATGTGAGCGGCCTACAGATCGGCGGCAAACTTCCCAATGTGAAGATCCATATTGAATCCCTGGCGTCCCTCCTCAAAGGAGGCATCCTGCTGCACACTCCGGAACAGTTACAGGATAGTCCACCAGCTCAGAATAAACATATTTTCCAGCTTTATCCTGATTTTGAATCTGCCAATTACGGCCTCCCCATGACACTCAAACTTGCCTCCGGTGTTGATATCGTCGAGGGGACAACCAAGGTGATGTATCGAGGTCTGGAGGCCGGTTTTGTAAAAGAGATCCGGTTCAATGACGACGAGCAGCGGAGTGTGACTGCACACATTCTGCTTGATCCCAGGGCAGAGCTGATCTTACGGGAATCCACCAAATTCTGGATCGTAAAACCTAACTTAAGTCCTGCTGGTGCAGAAAACCTGCGGTTGCTGATCTCCGGCCCTCATATTACTTTTCAGCCGGGAGAAGGTGCATTTAAAAATTCCTTTGAAATTTATCCTGAACCGCCGCCGCAAAAACCTCTTCGTCCCGGTAAAACATTTATTTTAACTTCCTCTGAAACCGTTTCTCTCTCACCAAAATCTCCCGTCTATTTCAAAAATATAAGTGTTGGAGAAATTATTGATGTGGATCTCGACACATCAGGAAAAACGATCAGGACAACCATTTTCATCTATAAGCGGTATCTCCATCTGCTGAGTCAAAAGAGTGTATTCTGGTTACACAGCGGTATCGAATTGGAAGCTGATTTTTCCGGTATTGAGTTATCCACTGGGCCCTTGACAAGAATTCTCTACGGCGGAATCAGTTTTACAACGCCTGACAAACTGGGCAAAAAGAAGAATTTTACTCCTCCTGAAGGGAAAAAATTTACTCTCCATTCCAGTTATAAAAAAGCGGTAGAATCTGTCCCGGAACTGCAGCCCCCGGGGAAAAGATTCTTCATCCTTTCGAAGAATGCTGAGTCAATGTCAATAGGCACTCCTATCCTTCACAAAAGCATTCAAATTGGGTATATCGAGGATTTTCGACTCACCGATGATCAGCAGGAAGTTCTCATTCATTGTTTTGTCCATGAAACGTATAAAAACCTGATAAAAAAAGACACACGGTTTTTTAACACAAGTGGAATCCAGGTGTCCGGAGGGGTTGGAGGCATTAACGTACAGACCGGTTCTCTCCAATCTATCTTCTCCGGCGGGATCGGCTGCATTAACTTCGCTGAAGGTGTATCAATCCCTCCTGATACGCCCTACCCTCTCTACAAGAACCTCAATGAAGCTCTCCATGCGGATGGAGTCGAACTGACGGTCCATTTTGAACAGGCACACGGATTAAAAGAAGGTTCTCCAGTTAAATACAAAGGGATCACCGTAGGCAAGGTCACCAAGATGTCATTTGGCAAAAAACTGCAGCTCATTACGGCAAAGGTCAGGGTAAATAAAGATATTGCTCAGTTGTTCAGAGCACGGACCAGGCTCTGGGTGGAAGCGATGGAGATAAATATGTCCAGGATAAAAAATCTGGACACGCTCATTTTTGGTTCCTTTATTACCTTCCTTCCCGGAGATGGTCCACGGAAACGAACCTTCATGGCGCTTAACTCTCCTCCTCATACCCAGATCGCAAATGAGTCCGGACTGGGAGTCGTCCTTGAGACTTCCCATCTCGGCTCACTCACAGTCGGTTCACCTGTTTACTACAGGCAGGTACAGGTTGGGCGGGTAACCGGCTCTCAGCTCTCGCCCTCTTTTAACAAAGTCTATGTGTTTGCGACTATTGCATCGCCGTACATCGCGATTATCAGAGATAATACGAGGTTCTGGAATGTGAGTGGTGCAAAAATCGAAGGAGGGCTCTTTTCGGGGATAACTGTCTCCACCGAGTCCTTTCAGTCCATTCTTAAGGGCGGCATTGCTCTTGCGACCCCCAATAATGAACAGATTGGAGCAGCAGCGAAACCAGGGCAACACTTTGCTCTTTTTGATAAACCGGAAAAACTGTGGCTCGACTGGAACCCGGATATCATCCTTCTGGACAAAGATCCACGCGAACAGCCCATTGTCAATAAAGAACAAAAATGATTGTTCTTTATTGACCGTTCAGGCTGTAGATTGCCGGTAAAGAGGTGTAGGTTATCTGTCAGCTGCTGGAAGAGAGCGCCCAGATGTTGATGCCGCCGTCCTGAGCAAAAACATCAATTTTTTTGAGCTCTTCTTCACTGAAAGTGAGATTGCCGAGAGCACCATAGCTATTCTCCAGCTGTGAAACACTACTGGCCCCAATCAGAGCAGTTGTGATCCTGTGATCTTTCAGCACCCAGGCAATGGCCATTTGAGCCAGGCTCTGTCCACGCTCTTTGGCTATCTCGTTTAACCCCTGAATACGTCGTATATTTTCTTCAGAGAGATGCCCTTCCCTTATGCTCTTTCCCTGAGTCGCGCGACTTCCTTCAGGAATACCATTGAGATATTTATTGGTCAACATACCCTGGGCAAGGGGTGAAAATGGAATAGCGCCTATACCCATTTCTTCAAGGGTATCAAGTAATCCATCATCTTCGACCCAGCGGTTTAACATGGAGTAACTTGGCTGATGAATAAGACATGGGGTTCCGAGTTCATTGAGAATGTTAACTGCTTCACGAGTCCTCTTTGAATTGTATGAAGACAACCCAGCATATAAGGCTTTTCCCTGTCGAACAGCGGAATCCAAAGCGCCCATTGTTTCTTCAAGAGGCGTATTGGGATCAAAGCGGTGAGAATAGAAAATATCAACATATTCCAGGCCCATTCTCTTCAGACTCTGATCCAGGCTGGAAGTCAGATACTTTCGACTCCCCCATTCGCCATAAGGCCCCGGCCACATATGATACCCTGCCTTGGTCGAGATAATCATTTCATCTCGATATGGCCCAAAGTCCGATTTCAGTATCCGCCCGAAAAAACTTTCCGCAGCCCCTGGAGGAGGCCCATAGTTATTGGCTAGATCAAAATGCGTGATCCCCAGATCAAAGGCTTTTCGACAAATAGCTCTGGAAACCTGTTCATTAAAATCGTGCCCAAAATTCTGCCAGAGTCCCAGAGAGATTCCGGGTAATTTTAAACCACTTTGTCCGCAGTAATTATACAGCATGGAATCATATCGTTCTTCAGACGCGGTGTAGACCATTTTTTTTACCCTCTCATTAATCTTTATTTATCTTCACACGTGAATGGGACACAAAAAGTACCCCGTATACTTTAGCCAGCCTGGGTCGCGTTTACACCAAATCGATGCCAGGCAATGAGTCCCCAACTCAGAATAACCAATGCCAGACTGAACAGTACAGCAGCAGATCCCATATCTTTCGCCCGTCCGGAGAGCTCATGCATCTCAGGTCCGATACGATCCACTATTGCCTCAATGGCAGAATTAAGCAACTCAACAATAATAACTAACAGACAGGGAGCAATTAATAAAATGTGCTGCACTGCTGTTTCCCCCAGCCAAAAAGCAACAGGCAGCAGAACAAGCATTACTGTCAATTCCTGACGAAATGCCGCCTCATTACGATAAGCGGCAATAATGCCCTTATATGAATAGTAGGTGGCCCAGACTATACGTTTTATTCCCTTTCGTGCAGGTTGATCCATTGTCTTCTTATTTTCTCCAGATCGGATTTCTCATAAACATTTCGTACCCAAATGGCTGCGAGTCTGATTACACGTCAAAAATTACCAGTGCTTCACATCATGTGACAAAAACCAAAATAGTGTGTAAGTTCAAAAACGTCAAGGATACCATGCTGTTTCCGATAGACCTCTACCTCTCAGGGGGTGCTGAGCAGAGTCTCTTTGACCAGGATTTATACTGCCCGATCCAGTCTATAGATTTAACACCCCACAAGGGGGTATAAGTACCTTGGTGGTAACTCTAAGTTTCTGATTTCAAAACTCTCCCACGATTTCTTGTTTTTTATGACAGGTTTTATGGAGTAAAGCACTAAAAGGATACTCTTTGAAAAAGCAGAAAGGAATTATTTTTTCCTCATATATGTCTTTGTTCACTGTACTTGTCGTTCTGGGTTTCATCTCTCAGTTAGATCTGAATTTTTCTGAGCTCTCTGTCGGAAGCCTCCCTTCAGTCTTAAGCTTATTCGATCTCTTTCTTGTCGAATTATGCATCATGCTTCTCATTGGAGTCTGGTTACTTTCCTGCAATATTTGGGGAAGAATTCTACTCTATATTTTCTCTTCTCTTTTTATCACTATTTATTCTCTCCAGTTTGCCTCTTTTTATCAGGGGAGAGAGTTTGTATCCCGACTTGCCATTGATAACATCAATCATATCAGCCTGCTAATCAATTCTCAATCCATCAAAGGACTTGTTTTTCTATCCTTTATCTGCCTGATACTGCCGCTGGTTATTGAGAAAAAAACAGATGCAGGCCACTATTGGGGGCCGGGGAAATCAATCATTTTTTCGTTGTTCCTGGTCTCCCTTGCAGTGTGTCTATATCAAAGCAGCCACTGGCTGCCCAAAAGTGTAATTGAACAGCGAAACAGTTACCTTCGCGATTTTTCTCTGCCGCATACTGCACCGGTTTCTGCGCTCTACACGACTCTTTTTATACATGATTCTCTTTTTGCGGCAGAGTTAGGTCATTCTGATTTTAGTCCGTATGAACTACAGGTTATACAAAATTTCGGATTCCAATACAGCCCAGACAGTAAATATCCCCTGATAAGGGAGGATATATACTCCGGACCTGCTCCTTTCGAAAGAGAGGAAAACCAGCCCGAGAACCCCAATATAATAGTGTTTTTCACAGAAGGGCTCTCGGCAAGAGCGATCAACACATATGGCTCTCAACACCCTGAAATAACCCCTAATATCGATGATTTTTCGAAGTCATCAATGGTTGTTGAAAATTATTACAACCATACAGCTGCGACCTACCGGGGGCTGCATGGCCAACTCTGCTCTCTGTTCCCCACCTATGGCGGTGATGAAGGTTGGCAGACAAATTATGATGACCTCCCTGAGGTCAATTACTATTGCCTGAGTAATGTGTTCAATAAAAACGGCTACGAAACCATCTTTCTTGACGCGCATATTGAACATGAATCTCAAGTAGATGAAATGATGACACAGTTAGGCTTTAAAAGAGTAATAACGGGCGGAGTATTGTCTCAAAAGTATCTGGGCAATGCTAAACCAAAACTCAAATTTGCTCTGTCTGATAAACAATTTTTTGAAGGCCTCATCGATTTTCTCAAAGTTCACGAGAAAGACAACAGGAAGAAGCCCTTTTTTATGAGCTTATACAATCTTGGAACCCATGCCTTTTTAGGAGTGACAAGGGATGCAAAGAAATATGGCAACAGAAAAAATCGCTCGCTGAACACTATCCATACACTTGACAGTGCCTTCGGCCGGTTCTGGGAATATTACAAGACATCACCCTACTCTGAAAATACAATAGTTATTTTCACTGCGGATCATTGCCATTATCCGGAAAGAGCGTTTGTAGACGCATTTGAGGGCCCTGGTTATCAAAATATTTTCGTTGACAAAATCCCTCTCATCATTCATGACCCCACGAGAAAATTACCCAAGACGTTCGATGCAAGAAATTCGACGAGTCTTGACTTTACTCCCTCCCTCATCCATTATCTTGATCTCGGAAACCATAAAAATCCGTTTATGGGAACATCGATGTACGAACAGAGGAGGAAAAAATATGAGAGGTATGGTCTGAGCTCAATTGGTACACAGGAACTTTACCTCATCGACGATGAAAAAATTCATAAACTCGGCACCTCACAAAATCACCGCGTAAAACTTAAAATTATGGACAAATATATAACTTTAAGCAAACAGCTGGAGATCACTGACAAATTGTGGGATGTTGCTCTGGATCCGGAACTGTAACTGGAAAAGACGAGACAGGCAGTGTTACATCCTTCGAGAATGAATTAACTTGATCCCGCTTACTGGGTTGGCTTGTAATAATCCTCTTTGATATTATTTTTTTACTAGGATATTTTCACGGACAGTTGATAAATATGTCTTTCAAATCAGGGAAAAACTCTCATGCGCGTGCCAAAACCCCACCACCTCATCTACGGTACCCTGAAAGATTACCTCACCGGAGAGGAGCTGACAGATACCGATGATGAGCGCATCAGGCAATCAATCAGTAGGTTGATGGTGGAGAAAAAAGGATATAGCCGCAAAGACCTTGAGGCGAGAAATACAATAGAGAGTCTGTTCAATCGTTGTTTTGTCACCTCAACTATAGAACTGACCGTCTCTCATGCTGGCAGGCAATTTTTGATTATCAGATATGGACCGGGGTCCCTGGTCAGCAGGGAGCGATCGGCAATAGCAGCGGCCAGACTCCTCAATCCTGACCAATCTATTCCACTTGCCGTCGTCACAAATGGAGAAGATGCTGAACTTTTAGACACAAGGACTGGTAAAATACTCGGATATGGATTAGATTCAATCCCTGCCTGCGATACCGCTGCAGATTTGATAATTCAACTCGAGTTTTCACCGCCCGTTAAAGGAAAACAAAGGGAACGGGAATTACGTATCCTCAACGCTTTTGATGTAGAGCGATGCTGCTATTAGCCCACATATTTTTAAGGAATCACGGATGACAATCAACAAGAACAATTGGACAAAATCAAGCTGGAAAAATTTTCCGGCACTTCAGCAACCATCCTGGCCTGATCAGGAAGGCGTAGAGACAGTACTCGCCAACCTCTCACTCCTGCCACCACTTGTTTTTGCCGGTGAGATACGCTCACTCAAGCAGCTCCTCGCAAAAGCTGTAACTGGAGACGCATTTTTGCTCCAGGGTGGAGACTGTTCGGAAAATTTTTCAGGCGTTACAGCACCTAATATACGAGAAACACTTAAAGTTTTACTGCAAATGGCCGTGGTCCTCACCTATGCTGGTGAAAAACCGGTAATCAAAGTTGGTCGAATTGCCGGCCAGTTTGCCAAACCCCGTTCCTCAGACACCGAAACCCAGGACGGTGTCACTTTACATTCGTACCGGGGCGATATGGTTAATCAGGCCGAATTCACTGAGGCAGCACGTACTCCTAACCCCAAGTTCATGCTGCAGGGTTACAATATGGCCGCCTCAACCTTGAACCTGCTGCGTGCTTTCACCAGGGGCGGTTTCGGCTCTCTTCAGAGAGTTCAGGCGTGGAACCAGGAATTTGTCACCCATTCTCCAATGGGACGATCTTACGACCGGATGGCAAAGCAGATTGACCAGGCCATCCGCTTCATGCAAACTATTGGCATTTCTTCTGATACACCGCAAATCAACCAGACACAGCTCTTTACCTCACACGAAGCACTCCTCCTCCCATACGAAGAGGCCTTAACCAGAAACGACACCCTTACCGGCGACTGGTATGACTGTTCCGCCCATATGATCTGGATCGGTGAACGGACACGCCAGGTCGATGGCGCACACGTCGAGTTTTTACGGGGTGTGCATAATCCAATTGGCATCAAAATCGGGCCCACCTACGAACTCGATGACATTAAAAAATTAATTGCAATCCTGAACCCGGAGAACGAAGCGGGCCGTATTACCATCATCAGTCGGCTGGGGTTTAAAAAGATCGAAAAAGTTCTACCTCCGCTACTCCGGGAGATGAAGCGTGAGGGATTCAACATAGTCTGGAGTTGCGATCCAATGCATGCCAATACTTATACAGCAACATCCGGGCATAAAACACGGAACTTCAATGATATTCTCTCTGAAATTACTCGCTTTTTCGAAACCCACTGGTCCGAAGGAACCATTCCCGGCGGGGTCCATTTCGAAATGACAGGAAACAACGTCACTGAATGTACCGGCGGTGCCCACAACATTGTAGACGAAGAACTCGCAAGCAACTATCTCACCAGCTGCGACCCGCGACTCAACGCGGAACAGAGCCTGGAAGTCGCGTTTCAAATTGCAGATATGATCAGAAACTGACCAGCTGCTCACCTGGATAACTCTGTCCTGAAGTCCCAAATGGTCTGAGCATGGTTAACCCCATGCTCAGACCATTTTTTTTTTACCCCTCAGTTTCCCGCCAAGATTACATTTAAGTAATCTTCCTTGACGATGTTTTTTTCAAGTTTACCCTTCTCTATTAGAGTTATGAAAAAAGAACAGTCGCTTTTTCAGCACATCGAATTACCAAACTATTCTGATAAGGGAGTATTCCATGAAAACACGTGCATTAATAACACCTTTCAACACCATTATCGCATTGTTTGTTCTGGGCGCAATGATAATAGCCACCGGGATAAACGTTGCCAGAGCCGATACCAGCAGCACTGACAATGATATCCTCAACAGGTCCTCAAAAGCATTAGTCAATGTGGTTAAAAAGGCAAAACCGGCAGTTGTCCATATAAGGGTGGAAAAAACGACAAGCAGTCCTTTACGTGGTCAGGGCGGTGAAGATATATTTAACCATCCGTTTTTTGAACAATTTTTCGGGCCACAATATCGTCAGCAACGGCCTGACCGTCCCCAGCGCCGTGAACACAAACAGCGTGGCCAGGGATCTGGATTCATCATCAGTAAAGACGGATTTATCTTAACCAACAATCACGTCATTGAGGATGCGGATGTTATAAAAGTAAGTCTTTCCGATGACCGTGAATTCGATGCCACACTGATTGGTTCAGACCCTCAGTCCGATGTAGCTCTACTTAAGATTGAAGATCCTGAGAACCTGCCGGTAATTGCACTGGGCAATTCAGATGCCCTTGAGGTCGGCGAATGGGTTATTGCCATAGGAAATCCCTTTGGCCTCAGTCAGACTGTCACCGTTGGTGTAGTCAGCGCCAAGGGCAGATCCAGTGTCGGAATCAACCAATATGAAAATTTTATTCAAACGGACGCTGCCATCAACCCTGGCAACAGTGGTGGACCGCTCATCAACGTACATGGCGAAGTGGTAGGCATCAATACGGCACTTTTCTCTAAAACCGGCGGATATATGGGAATTGGTTTTGCCATTCCGATCAATATGGCTCAATCCATTGAAGATCAGTTGCAGAAAGACGGAAAGGTAACCCGTGGCTGGCTTGGCGTTGTAATCCAAAACGTAGATAAAGAGCTGGCTGAATCCTTCGGTTTGAAAGAGGCTGGTGGAATCCTGATAAGTGAGGTACAAAAAGATTCTCCGGCAAGTAAAGCAGGAATAAAGCAGGGGGACGTGATCATTCGCTTAAATGAGGTCGTGTTAAAAGATGTCTCCGATCTGCGTAATAGAATAGCTCTTATTACCCCGGAGACTAAAATTACCCTCGATATTATTCGAAATGGTGAAGATAAAAAACTCTCCGTCACCATTGGAGAGCAGCCGTCTGATTTTGGCAAGGGGTCTGTCTCAGGTAAAGACAAAGATTCCCTGGAAGATTTTGGTCTCATCCTTCAGGATCTCACTCCAGAACTTGCCGACAAACTGGGGTATGAAGAAAGTAGCGGTGTTGTGATCAGTGATGTGCAGCAAGGCAGCTCTGCCGCCGCTGAAGGCTTGAAACCGGGGTACCTGATCGAAGAGGTCAATCGATACAAAGTAGGCAACCTGCAGGATCTTAATGCTGCCCTGAAGCAAACACCGGACGCAAAGAGAATACTGCTCAGAATACGAGCGGGTGACTATAGCCGATATGTGGTTCTCGCTGTTAAGTAGAAGAGAAATTGCCCCCTGCTTCTGTTCATCCAGTGGCAGGGGGCTCATCTTGTAAGCCCCCACTCTTTTTAATCTCATCTCTACGGGCGAGAGCAATTCTTTCAAGGATTGCGACTATTGTTGGTAATTTTCTCAAAGATTCTGTCGAAATTTTCCTGAGTACAACATCCGTTTTGGCGAGAACCGTTGCTGTACGCTTTCGCTCCCCTCCAAAATAGGCCATCTCCCCAAAAATGGTACCCTCTTTCATCGTAGTCAGCCACTCTCCCTTCGCACCAACCGTCTCAGCTTCCCCGCTATCAAGATAATAGACACCATCGGGGTCAGTTCCGATCTGAATTATAATTTCCCCTTTCCGGTACCATTCTAATCGAAAATCTTTCTCCCATTTTGTATCCACAACCAGAGCATGGTAAAAATCAGGATTCATTGCCTTGAGGAGCTGTTTTGAGAGATGAAATATGCGCTCCCCCAGGGAGTCACGACTCTTCTCCAGCAGTTTCATCCCTCGACGGCCAAAGTCACTGGCGGGAGAAGGGGTCTCACGAATATATTCAAGGATACGCTCGGTACCAGCATCCGCTTTTCCGGTCAACTCAAGAAAAAAATTCTGGGCCTCCAGAAGCATCTCTCGCACCTTTGGAAAATGAGGTTCAGTGCCCAACAGTAAATTACCTGAAAAAAGCTCTATTGCTTCATTTTTCATCGTAATGAATTGAGACAACTGCTGCTCATCCACGTCTGCCGGATATCCCTGAATACCGGGTTTACAAAGAGTAAACATATTTATCGGGTGGAGAACACTGGTAAGGCTCACCTTCCCGATACTAAGAATATATTTATCGTAACCTTTTTGATACTTGGCGATCTCCCTGTCCATCAGCATATAAGTGTCAAAGTAGCCGCAAAGTTCCTCAAGACGATTTGCCACCGCAAAACTGGATCCGAATTTAGCAACCCTGGTCCCTAATTTGGCTTCTGTTATGTCGCCAAGCAGTAATCCCATGCGTGTAGGTTCGATCTGTCCGCTGCTGATAGCCTCTGCCAACCTGACAGCAGCATCCAGTGCCCGGGTGCAGACGGCTGATTTATCCTCGCCGGCTCGCTTTTCGAATATAACCAGTGAACCGTCTCCGGCAGAAGGCTCTATCTCAAGAGGATGACTTTCTTCCCGGTCGATCAGATTGTAGAGACTGCCATGATAGTCAATTAAAAAGTCTTTAATCGCCTCAGGGATCAAGGACGCAGTTTTCCTGGAATACTGAACCATATCAGTCATCAGAATAACAACTTCCCGGTCCAGCCTATTCTCTACCATACATTCAACACCATTATATTTAAATTCCCCTGCACCACCAAATCGCCAGAACTCGCTCGAAGAGTAATGTAAACGTCACAGAGCCACTTATCTCCCTCAAGGGCTACAAAAAAGAGTCCTAAACGTCAGGGTCAATTTATAAGACCTAAAAAGATAATTACTCCGATCACTGCCACAAAAAACAGTGCCACCTTTACGTTTACTTCATTATCTTCCGGATGATCATGCTGATTATCAGACATCGTTATTCTCCAAAATATTTGAAATACATAGTTGCACCACCAAGGGACCGACTCAACTCATCGAGGTCAGCTAAAAACCACTTCCATAAATTCCTGTAATGTAGCGACTCCAACCAATTCGATTTTTGGGCTCCATGTTATCCTGTCTTTATTACCTTTCGGCAATACAAAACGAGTAAAACCCAGCCTTTCTGCTTCTTTTACCCGAACATCAACATGACCGATAGCCCGAACCTCACCAGCCAGACCAACCTCACCGCAAACTACTGTGGCTGAAGGTATCGGTTTTTCCATGAGACTGGACGCCAGAGCACATATTACTCCCAGATCTAAAGCAGGTTCGTCTATGCGTATACCGCCGGCAATGTTTAAAAAAATATCATTACCATAAAGGTCAAGGCCGCACTTTTTCTCAAGAACGGCACAAAGCAGTGAGAGCCGCTGCGGGTCAGCCCCTATGGCAGTTCTTCTCGCAGTCCCCAAATTTGTGGGGCTCACGAGCGCCTGCACCTCTACCAGGATAGGTCGGGTCCCCTCAACACTTGGCAGCACAACCGAGCCGGGCTCATCCAGAGGCCGCTCTGCCAAAAAAATCTCGGAGGGATTTGTTACCTGCACCAGCCCCTCCTCCTTCATCTCAAAGACACCGATTTCATTTGTGGAGCCAAAACGATTCTTTACCGTACGTAAAATTCGAAACGCATGGCTGCGATCCCCCTCAAAATAGAGTACCGTGTCCACCATATGCTCGAGTACCTTGGGGCCGGCAATAGCGCCATCTTTGGTAACATGCCCCACCAGCACAATCGGAATATCTTCTTTTTTCGCCATCTCCAGAAGTTTATACGCTGACTCCCTCACCTGAGTCACTGAACCGGGTGAAGATGCGATTTCTGAACACGTCAACGTCTGGATGGAGTCGACCGCAAGAAGACTCGGCCGCATTGCCATGGTCATGGCAATAATCTGTTCTACACTATTTTCCGTAGCCAGAAACTCTTCCGGATGAATGGCGTTAAGTCGTCGAGCCCTCATCTTTATCTGCCGTGCAGATTCTTCCCCCGAAACATAGAGAACCTTCCGCTTTTCATCTGCCACCGCAGCAAGAAGGTGGAGGATGAGGGTCGATTTACCAATCCCAGGTTCGCCGCCAATGAGAACCACAGCCCCGGGGACAATTCCACCTCCCAGAACCCTGTCCAGCTCTTCAATGCCTGTACTGATCCTTTCCTCATCTCCGTCCGGAGCCATGTGCAGGGGGACTGGCTCAGTAAATGAACGGCTGAGACCCGGAGAAACCACTTTTTTCTCCGCGAGACTCTCCCATTCTCCGCACTCAGGACAGCGACCGAGCCATTTTACGCTTTGATAACCACATTTATGGCACTCATAAACCGGTCTGCTTTTCTTTTTACTAATTATGCTCATCTGGTTTATTCTCTATCAGGCGCAGTGAAATGTCACAGCCCGGTCTTTACAGGCAAATAAAAAGATCTATACTTTGTAACGCATTTATCGCTCTTATAAAAAAACTGTTAGAAAGAAATTTTAATAATCCCACAAAAACTAACAGGTTAAGAAGTATGCGGTGAAGTTTTCATATTCAAGGCGCGTATAATTTTCTATTTTTCAACGCCATATCTTATACCAGTAAACTCCATGAAAAAGCAACAACACGAAAATCAGATCCCTTCAGCACCATGGATACCTTTGTCGTCCTCATTCGGTTTCATGCTGCGCCGTAAACGCCTTATTGGCTGGTCTCTCATTCTCGTTGTCATTACTTTTTCCCTCACTTGGGTCGGCTACCTGCTAACAGTCAATTTAATCGGCGATCTTACAGGCGATTTTTTCGCTAATGCGCCGGATTCCACTACTATCTGGGGATGGATAAAACATAAAGGCTGGCTGGCGAGCAGCTGGCTGTTCACCATCGTTTCCAGAATAGTGGCCTTCTACCTGGCCTTTCTCCTGGCCTACACTATCTCAACTCCTGGTTATGTCTTCCTCAGTACAGCTGCTGAGAAACTGCACGCGGGAGAACATTTTGATCCGGACGCAAGTTTCACCCTACTTGGTATCCTTCGTGATATTTTTGAAGGAGTCAAGATCGCCCTTTTCGGTATCCTCTTGACCATTGTTGCACTTTTTCTCAACTTTGTTCCCGGAATAGGACAGGCGGCTGTGTTTCTACTTTATACCTACTATTCGGCCCTCATGTTTATCGATTATCCGGCTTCACGTCGACGATGGTCACTGGGGAGAAAAATACACTGGCTGCAGATCCATTCCAGCTCTGCCTTCCGAATAGGCATTCTTCCAGCCTTTGTCAGTATGATTCCTATCGTGAACATATTTGCCATGTCCCTGCTTTTTCCTCTACTAACCATCCACGCCACACTCAATTTCTCGACCATCGAGGTGGCCAAAAAACAGCATTACCCATTACCTTAAGGAGCAGATATGGGCAGGGAAATTGAAAAGAAGTTTCTTATTACAAACGAAGACTGGCGTGGGCTTGTCAAAGGAAAACACTACTGCCAGGGTTATCTCAGTACGGAGAAGGGTAGAACTGTACGAGTGCGAACTATTGGTGAAAAAGGATTTCTAACCATAAAAGGCAATACTGTCGGAGAGAGCAGGCTCGAATTTGAGTATGAGATTCCAATAGAAGATGCCAGAGAGCTGCTCCAGGAACTGTGCCAGAAACCCTTAATCGAAAAGACACGATACAAAATCCCATTTGGTGGATTTACCTGGGAGGTTGATGAATTTGCAGGCGAAAATAAGGGTCTGATTTTTGCTGAAATTGAGTTGAAATATGAAGGTGAAACATTTCCATACCCCCACTGGATAGGTAAAGAAGTGACAGACGACCCGAGGTATTACAACGCAAACCTTGTCAACACTCCATACCCGAAATGGTAGCTCACTCCTTTACTCTCCAGCCAGCTCGAGCCCAAGCTCAAACGCAGTTTTGTTCATCTCAAGAAAACTTTTTGGTACCTTGTCTCCAATGGCCTTCATGACCGATTTCGGTCGTAACAGCTCGGTAAGACCGATCAGCGCTCCGAGTACACAGATATTAAAGACAATTGGTTTGCCGATTTTTCCCATTACAGTCTCGTACATTGGCAGCTCTGTCTGCCTGGCGTCAGTCTTTTTGGTTATTGTCACAAAACGGCTGTCGGTGATCAGAGTTCCGCCCGGACGAATAATAGTAGAGTAGAGATTATACGCCTCCTGCGTCAGGCAAACCAGAATATTTGGCTGAACTACGCCGAAAAAGTTAATTTGCGATTCAGAGAGAATTATATCACTCCGGGTAGCACCACCTCTCGCC
Organism: uncultured Myxococcota bacterium; assembly: GCA_964196355.1. Lineage (GTDB taxonomy): Bacteria > Desulfobacterota > Desulfobulbia > Desulfobulbales > Desulfocapsaceae > Desulfomarina. Next base: position 9,064 of record CAXMTO010000136.1, on the reverse strand, counting down.
GCAGCACCGTAGCTCTGAGATTGAGTGGCCTCCAAACCTTCGTAAATAACTGCAGCCTCCGCCAGAATGATGGCAGCCGTAATTACCCCCTGGCCGCCGGATCCTGAGAATACAAGTCGGGTATGTTTCATGACACTTTCTCCTTCAGTGCAAAAGCAACTATCTTGTCATACTCTTCGCAGTATTCCGGTTTGTCAATATCAACAAAGATACCCCGCGGGGTCAGATCTGGATTCTTTTCCAGAGCCTTGGAGCCAATCTTTGCCGTATTGGTTTTATGAAGTTCAAGCATCGATGCAGCATCGCCTTCCTTATTTTTCCTGCCATAATGAGTCGGACATTGGGAAAGGATTTCAACCACGGAAAACCCTTTATGCTGAATTGCTTTTTTGAGGATCTCTGTAGATTCTTTAGCATGAAAAGCGGTAGAACGGGCAACAAAAGAAGCCCCCGCCGCAGTTGCAAGCTCAACCACATCAAATTCATTATCTATAGTTTTAAACGGCGCGGTGGTTGCCTGTATATCAACACCGGACAAGGGAGAAAACTGACCGCCGGTCATGCCGTAAATTCGGTTGTTCATGACAATTGCGGTGATATCAATATTCCTTCTTGCCGCATGGATAAAGTGGTTTCCACCGATAGCAAGTGCATCACCGTCTCCCATGGGGACGATGACATTGAGGAGAGGCTTGCTCAACTTCACTCCTGTTGCACATGCCAGTGCCCGGCCATGCATGGTATGCAGAGAATGAAAGTCAACATATCCGGAAATTCTCGCAGAACAGCCAATACCGGAGGTCATGACTATCTCATTTTTTTCTAACCCAAGCTCTTCAATTGCACGCAGCAAGGAATTGAGAATGGTGCCGTGACCGCAGCCGGGACACCACATATGAGGGAAAAACCTCTGTCGCAGATAATCTTTAACAGCCATATTATACGCCCCTCCCCTGGATAACCCGAAAGTATGTCTTAATATCCGTGGGTGTGATAAGTTTACCGTCAATACGATTGCCGAGAAAAACTCGGCCTGGTTTCTTCACAGCGCCTTTCACCTGTGCAAATACCTGTCCCATATTCATCTCAACAACGAGAACGGCTCTGGCCTCTGCACATTTTTCCCTCACGAGTTCAGAAGGGAAGGGCCAGAGAGACTGCAGCTCAAGAACTCCCATCTTCTCTCCTCTTTCCCTTCTCTCTTTAGCCAGGTGAATAGCAGACCTGGCGGATGAGCCGTAAGAGACCATAATGTACTCCGCTCCTTCAAGATAATGTTCTTTATATCTGGTAATCGACTGTACATTGTTCTCTATCTTGTCAGTAATATGCCTGAGCAGCCCCCTGATCACTTTCGGGTTGTTGGATGGAAAGCCCCACATGTCATGAAAAAGACCAGTCACGTTAAACTTGTGTTCACCGCCAAAATCAGACATAGGCAGACGGCCGTCTTCTCTTGGCAGATAAGGATGATAATCCACATCCCGGCCAAGAGATGTCCTCAGCCGACTGACAACATCAAGCTCCCCTTCCTCCGGTATGACCAGTTTTTCACGCAGATGTCCTATCGCCTCGTCAAAAAGAAGAATAACCGGTGTCCTGTAAGTCTCGGCCAGGTTAAAGGCGTCAACGGTAACCTCAAACACATCCTGATGGTTTGAGGCGGTCAGAGCAATGATGCTGTGATCACCATGGGTACCCCAACGTGCCTGATTAACATCTCCCTGACTGACATGGGTTGGATTGCCGGTAGATGGTCCTCCACGCTGTACGTTTGCGATCACACAGGGGATCTCTGTCATACATGCGTAGCCAATCGCCTCCTGCTTGAGAGAAAATCCGGGCCCACTAGTTGCAGTCATTGATTTTCTTCCGGTAAGAGATGCTCCAATAACAGCACACATGGAAGCAATCTCATCCTCCATCTGAATAAACTTTCCGCCAGTTTCCGGCAACCTGGTAGCAAGATGTTCCATGATTTCGGTGGAAGGTGTTATCGGGTACCCCGCAAAAAAATCGATGCCCGCGTACAGTGCACCTTCGACACAGGCCTCGTTCCCCTGGACGAATCGTATTTTATTCTTCATTATTTTCACCCTGGTCTATTATCACCTCGATTGCGAGATCCGGGCACCGTAATTCACACATCTTACAACAGATACAGTCCTCAGGCCTGACCGCCACGGATTTATCTTTGGTGTCCAACTCCAGAACCTGAGTGGGACAGAAATGAACACAGATCCCACACCCTTTGCACCACTCCCGATCTATCACAATTTCCTTGAGTTTCTGCCTGGCCATACAATCCTCTTAAATATTGATTATCCCAAATCAAATATTAACACCTGTTGAGGCAATCACACCTCAGCTCCATCAATACACCTTCAATAGAAGCCATCTGTCTGTACTCTGTATACGAAACTCGCTTTAAGTCAAGACACAAATGAACTTTTCAACCATTTGTCTTCTCAACACTCCGCCCCGCCTGGTCATTCCGCCCCGGCTATCCTTTATGAAACAGCGCTCTTATGACCACGCCGGCCATGAGGGGGTTCTCTTTCAATCTTCTTGTGGAATAACCAAACCACTGCTTTCCGAACGGTACGTAAACACGCATGCGATGCCCCCTATCGATGATTGATTTTCGCAAGGCGGGGGTCACACCGTAGAGCATCTGGAACTCATACTTATCTTTTGGTACCTTGTATTTTTCAATCAGCTTATAGGCGCCCTCAACGAGAGCCACGTCATGGGTTGCTATCGCCGGATACATATTTTCACTGAACATTAGCTCGATATCGTCTAGAAAATGTTCATTCACCTCTTCATAGTTCTTATAAGCTATATCCGCCGGTTCAATATAGATCCCTTTACAGACACGCAAATTAACAGGCGCATCGTCACTATTAATATCGCCTAAGCCCTGGATGTCCCGGTGAGTGCGCTTCAGGTATGACTGAACGACAAGGCCGACATTTAATGGGAACTCTTCTTTCAATTTCCTGTACAAATCGATCTCCAGATCTGTGCAAGGAGAGTCTTCCATGTCGATTCTGACAAAATTGTCATAGGAAGCTGCTTTGACCACCACTTCCCGGATATGTCTGTAAGTAATATCTTTATCAATAAGCAAACCGAAAAAGGTCGGTTTCAGGGAGTAGTTTCCGTTTACGCCTGCTTTTTCCGCAGCATCTATCACCTCAAGATACTCTTCTTTGTTGGCGTCAGCCTCCTCAAGCGTGGTTATAAACTCCCCAAGTATGTCAATTGTAGTAAGAATCCCTTCTTTATTTAATTTCTTGGCATTACTGATAGCCTCTTCAAGGGTTTCTCCTGCGATATATTCCTTTGAAAACATCCATACTAACTTTTTGGGCATATAAGGAAGAATCCCAGCAATCATCTTGTTGATCATACCGACACCTGTCTTCGTTATAGATTTCCTAACACCCCACAAAGGGATATAAGTACCTTAATGGTGTTTCTAACATTATGATAAAAAATAATAATATTTATTTTCTGTTATTCTGTTCAATACTCCATGGGCATAACTACACAAGTTCCGACATAATTGCGTTCGCAAAAGGACGACCTCTTGTGGTTATCCGTAGCCTGTCACCCCTGAGAATAACGAGGGACAGGTTGACCAGGCGGGTCAGAGTATCGCCGTAGTATTCTTTTAAATCGATTGAGTATCGGGAGTAGAGCTCTCTTAAGGAGACACCCCGGTTCATTCTCAATCCCATCACAACCGACTCCCGAAAAGATGCCTCAACCGACAGCTTCTCACTTTCCAGGATCGCACTACTCCCCTCACTGATGAGGTTTACATACTCTGCAGGATCTGAAACACGTTTTTCCCGTAACCCGCTGAGATAACTTACACTTCCGGCACCTGCCGAAAAATACTCCTGATTCAGCCAGTAGTTCACATTGTGACGACACTCAGATCCATTTTCCGCATAGTTAGATATTTCGTACTGATTCAGCCTCGTTTCCCCGACAAACTGATCGGTCAGACGGTCCATTTCAGCGATATCATCCTCACCGGGCAGAAACAGATTTCCTTCATCGATATACTTTTCAAGAACCGTTCCCTCCTCCACTGTCAATTGATACATGGAAAGATGTTTGAGGCCCAGGGCAAGCGCTGTATCCAGAGATCGCCGCCATGACTCACTGGTTTGTCCAGGCAGGCCGTACATAAGATCCAGGCTGATATTCACAATCCCTGTATTTTGCGCAGCTTTAATCGCCTTTTCAGCATCACTGCGAGTGTGACACCGCCCAAGAATGCGAAGCTCTTGATCATCAAACGACTGCACTCCAAGAGAGAGTCTGTTTACGCCGCCATTTTTTAGTTGTATTAAATCTGCCTCACTCACCGTACCCGGATTTGCCTCCAGAGAAACTTCAATATCCCGTGCAAAACCAAACAGTGTCTGTGCATGTTTTATAAGCTGAACAAGCTGATCGGGCTCGAGGACTGTTGGTGTTCCTCCTCCTATGAAAAGTGTATCCAGCACACCTCTCTTTTCCTTTTCTGCCTGTCGGGCTAATTCCATTTTAACTGCTGAAACGTATGGATCATACAATTCTCCCATCGCCGAAAAGGAGTTGAACGCGCAGTAACAGCATTTTGTTTTGCAAAAAGGGATATGCAGATAGAGAGAAGCCATTATCCCTGGATGGATTCAAGGGCTGCGAGACAATCATGCCGGATTGACTGCATCAATCCGTTATCAGCGAAACTATACGATCCGTCACCTATGACGAGGTGATCGAGGAGCTGCATCTGCATATGGTGGCACACAAGCCAAAGTGTTTTAGTCAATTTGATATCCTGTGGCGATGGATCCAGGGCGCCGGAAGGATGATTATGGGCAATAATCAGGGCAGCGGCATGAAACTGAAGCGCCCTTGAAATGATCTCCCGCGGATAAATCGTATTGACATTCAAGGTACCCTCGGCCACAACCTCCGAATCGATTATACCATGGGACGAATCGAGATATATTACTGTAAAAACCTCTCGTTTGAGTCCCCTCATTGAATGAACAAGGTAATCAACAACTTCTCGGGATGAGTGAAGGTAGCGCTTTCCATGCAATCGCTCTTTGAGATAATAACTTGCAACTTTTTGCACAAAATGCAGGGCAAAACTGTTTTTAGGCCCCACACCCTTTGTCTCCTGCAGAGCAATAAGCGGTGCCTCAATTACCTTTGAAAAAGTCCCGAATTTTTCAAGAAGCTGTCTGGCCGGCTCTTTACAGTCTGCACGCGGAGTACCAAAAGAAAGCAGTAATTCCAGCACCTCTGAGTCACTGAAACCGGCAAACCCTTTCTCAAGAAAACGATCACGCAAACGTCCTCTGTGACCGGCTCCCTTTTTCTGCCACTTTTCCTTATCCACCTATTGAGCTTATCCCTTTAGTACCTTACTCCAGAAATCCTGTAATAAAAAACAAGAAACTAAGTAATGTATTTTAAAATTATATGCTTAGATATACCACCAAGGTACTTATACCCCCTTGTGGGGTGTTAATTCTTTGACAAAAAGTTCATTTGCAATTTTCGGATTTGCCTTGCCTTTTGTTTTCTGCATCAACTGTCCGACAAAATAGCCCATAAGCTTATCTTTACCGCTTCTATAGTCTTCAGCCTGAGCCGGGTTTGCTGCGACAATCTCTTTTACCAGAGAGAGCAGCTCCCCCTCATCAGAAACCTGGAGCAGGCCTTTCTCTTCCACAATTGCCTGTGGATCCTGGCCGCTTTCCATCATGTCAGGAAATACAGTTTTGGCAATTTTACCGCTGATCGTCCCCTTATCAACCATCAGCAGGAGCTCGCCCAAATGTACCGGGGTCACCTTGCAATTCTGAATATCAGCCCCTTTCAATTCTCGAAGTAACTCTGTCATAATCCAGTTAGAGACCTTTTTGGGATTTGATCCCACCTTCACCGCAGTTTCAAAAAAATCTGCCAGTGCACGGTCTCCAGTCAAAATCGCCGAATCATATTCAGGCAGGCCATATTCCTCGATAAAACGTGCCTTCCGCTCATCCGGCAGTTCAGGTAAAGTAGCCCTGATTTCTTCTATCCACTCCTCGCTTATCTCAACAGGAACAAGATCTGGGCATGGGAAATACCTGTAATCATGGGCATCCTCTTTTCCCCGCATAGACTCCGTACAGTTTTTGTCTGGATTCCAGAGAAGTGTCTCCTGTACGACTTTTCCTCCATCAAGTAAGATATCCCGCTGCCTGCGAACTTCGAATTCCAGAGCACTCTGGACATTTCTAAAGGAGTTCATGTTCTTTAGCTCTGTACGTGTGCCAAGCTCTTCCTGCCCAAATGGACGCAGTGAAATATTAGCGTCACAACGGAAACTGCCCTCCTGCATATTTCCATCACAGATATCGAGATAGCGAAGAATCGAGTGGGTTTTTTTTAGATAACCATACGCCTCAGCCGGCGATCGCATATCAGGTTCAGAAACAATCTCCAAAAGAGGGGTTCCTGTGCGATTCAGATCCACATATGAAACAGGCTCAATTTCATCATGAATAAGTTTCCCGGCATCCTCTTCCATATGCATTCGGGTGATACCAATTACTTTTTTCAATCCATCGGTTTCAATTTCAACTCTTCCCGGGCCGATAATAGGCAGATCGAACTGAGAGGTCTGATACCCTTTTGGCAAATCAGGATAGAAATAGTTTTTCCTGGCAAATGTATTGTGCCGATTAATGACGGAATCAGTGGCAAGACCCATTTTGATAGCAAACATGACAACTTTTCTGTTCAACACGGGGAGTACTCCCGGCATACCAAGACAAATTTGACAGGTCTGGGTATTCGGGGGTGCACCGAAAGCTGTTGAGCAACCGCAAAATATTTTTGATTCTGTTTTTAACTGGGCATGTATTTCCAGCCCTATTACTGTTTCAAGCTCCATGATACCACTCAATCCTCTTGATTATCGGTTGTTATCTTTGGCAAACGCGTAAAAAACAACATAAGACTTTATGACGCCATCACGCCTGCTTTATGGATCCACTCCCTGACCTTCATCAGTTCATCCCGCCAGTCTTCACTCAGCCGCAGCTGTAAAAATTTGAGAAAAATAACATTTACCAGCCGTATCAATTCCTCAAAGAGAAAGATACGCTCAAGTATCATACCTTCAACCTCTTCCGGATTTTCACCCCGATCACTTTCCGTTGCCTCTGTTTTGGGCAGACGAACATTCCTGAATTCCATGAGTGCTGCGGCAAGAGTAAAGCTGTACTCGTAATTTTTATGACCGATCACAATTCTCGCCTGCTCAAGTTTTTTCCCCATTTGCAGACCTGTTCGGGCCTCCTGCAGCTCCGCCTGTAACCCTGAACATATTATCTTCTCGCTTGACTCTCCTTCACCAAACTCCAGAAGCATATGCTTTTCAAAAACCACGGTAACGTCCCCCATGGTCGGCAGCTCAATTGTACCGCCGCGTTCCTCACTCTTCCACCAGAGCCATGTCAGAAACTCCTGACCCAAAAATCGTTTTTCAGCTATAAGGTCGACTAAATCCATAATTACATCACGATCCTGAAAATTTTAATTGAGAAATTTGTTTTACTCACCCCGATAAACAGGATGCAACTCACTGCCCATCGAAGGGGGATAAGTATCTTCATTAACACCCCACAAGGGGGTATATCTAACACCGGTAAACGGTAAACAAGCTAGTACTCTTTTCAGTACCAGCTTGAGGGGTATAAGTACCTTGGCGGTATATGTAACCACATAATTTTAATTCACATTCCTCTGTTTCTTGTTTTTTATTGCAGTGTTTCAGGAGTAAGGTACTAAACAAATATTTGCGGTGTCAAGTTTCCCAATAGTTGTTGACTCTCCTCGTCAAGCAGATGCTCTGCTATTGTGTACGGTATCTGCTGCCGAACCAAAAGCCCGAAGCTCTCTTTAAAAAAATCCTCCAGTACTGCGTGTATTTTCTTATTAGTTGAGAAGAAAAGCAGTGTCGACTCAGAGAGATTCCAGCACAATTCAAAAGTTGAGGGAACAGGGATAGACTTCCTCATAAGGTCCACCCTCACCCGTTCTTTAATCTCAACCTTCATTGTTCGACTCAATTTTGGAATCTGGCGTTCCGTTTTAATCCGTTCCTCTTCTTTTTGTGTAAATTTTTTGAGTATTGCAGGAGAGACCTTGCGTTCATCTATCCGCAGAGTCAGGGTGATATAATCACCGGCAGCATACGACGCGAACTGAAACTGTGAATCGAACATATTAAGAATCGATACCCAGCCAATCGAATACTCATCATAGGTGTCATCGATATCCCGGAATGAAAACGAAACAATCCTGTCAGCTATATAATCCAGCGCATTTTCCGGTAAATCACCTTCCAGCGTAAACCGCACAAAACTTGCAGAACCTTTCAATAATCCCATAGAAATCCTTTATTAACTTAAAAATGATTTTCTGCTTTTCATCCCCTCAAGCGGGTACAGACCTGAGTCTCGAACTCACCTTGTCCCTTGGAGGTAGATAATTACATATGCTGCTCTTGTCATATAGCACTCCTTTACACCTGTCACAACTTTTTTCAATCTTCGAGATAAGTTCGCAACCCCGATCAACGGGAATAACTGAGACTCAGTGGAATGTCTCTTGCAGAGTACAAATATCTGTCCGAAATTGTTATTCTGTCGGAAAAAATCATAGAAAACAATTGCTAAAGTGCTTACTGTTTACGGATCAGCACCCGTGCTCAAACCCTATTTTTATAACCATTAACCTTGACCGTCAGTACAACAAATGATAAAAGAGAGGTGCAAGGTCAATTTCAGGTTGACACAACCTCTATGAACTTGTATATAGCCATCACTTTGGGGGTCGTTAACTCAGCTGGTAGAGTATCTGACTTTTAATCAGAGAGTCGCGCGTTCGAGCCGCGCACGACCCACCAAATGTCCTTGTCCCCATCGTCTAGTCAGGTCCAGGACATCGGCCTTTCACGCCGACAACACCGGTTCGAATCCGGTTGGGGACGCCA
>CAXMTO010000135.1:0-9760 GCA_964196355.1 uncultured Myxococcota bacterium | reverse complement strand
ATAATGGGGTTTCAAGCAAAATGGATAAAGAGGAGTGATTATTGCATGAAAAACAACGGATTATCAACAACATAGTGAGAATGACTCTTAACATAGAGATTGGAAGAGTCTGGGGTGAAAGCCTATCACTACAACATTGTCGTTAGTTATATTATTAAGTATCTGTGTGTCTGATAATGCTACTATAATTGCAATTTATTTGGGTATAGAAGGTTAGGAAACATAAAAATAACTATATGAGTCTTAACAGAATTTCAGAGCTATTTGCAAAGTGTTCAGAGAATGACAGAAACTTCCCTGCAACAGATTTATACAATGAAGGGTGGATGCTCCGAATTGTCCTTGACTGGTTCTCTCGCCACCCTGGTATCGACCATACCCTATCTTTCAACCAATCTGATAAATGGTACTCTGAGGCTCTGCTTTCATCTGCCTTTCTGGCCCGAACCCGAGGTGATAAACTCGCAGAGTCCTGGACTCATGCTGATGGCGTAATCGGGAATTTTTTGATTGGTGCTAACCGTGATGGAGACCTGACTCTGTCTGAGGGTAGCTCTCGCCTGATGGTCATCGAAGCCAAGATGTTCAGTAAATTGTCAGCAGGGGTGAAAAACGCAAGTTACTATAATCAGGCAGCAAGAAATATAGCCTGTATTGCCGAGGTGATTTGCCGGGCAAATATCTCCCCTAAAAACTTTGAAAAATTAGGTTTTTTCGTCATAGCTCCTGAGGAGCAAATAAACGGTAATGTATTCAGTGAACACATGACTCTGGCCAATATCCTAGAGATCGTTAATCGCAGAGTGTCTGAGTACGATTCCTCTGATAAACAAAAATGGTTTACAGACTGGTTTCTCCCCACACTGGAACATACCCAAATTCGTGAAATATCCTGGGAAGAACTTGTCGAGCTGGCACAATTAACAGATCCCGTTGATGGGTCTCATCTTGCCACTTTTTATGACAAATGCCTTGAATTCAATCGCTATGTTCCTAAACAGGCTGGTCCTTAGCCCCCAATGCATAAACAAGATATGGATCAAGAATGAAAAATGCATATGTTATTGGTCACATTACCGTGAAAGACGAAGATAAGTGGTCTGAATACCGAAGTAAAGTACCAGCTACATTAGATCCCTGGGGTGCTGAGTTGGTTCTCAGAGGTGAGCTTTGTTCAGTCCTTTCAGGCAGTCATGGCCACACCGACACGGTTGTAATTCGCTTTCCTGATTTAAGATCTCTAAAGAGTTGGCATAGCGTGACTTCTAACGCGGTGCTGCCCGGTTGGGTACGAACACCAATGGCTGAGACTTCGGCCAAAGTCGAAGCCGAGCAGCGTGGTGTCACCCCGGACAAGGTGTGGGCAGAAAAGGCTGTACATTCCCCAGCGGGCCGGGTGGTGACACCCGAAGAAGTGGCAGAGGTGATCGCCTTCCTAGCATCCGAAGAATCCAGTGGCGTCAACGGGGAGGCTATAACCGTAGCCCTTGGAGGAATATGGTGAAAATAAAATAGGCGGATGGGCGGCCCGATGAACTTGAATGTTCCAAGGCAAGACATCTCCTATAAGCCATCACCACATCTGGCGTGAAGAGAAGTATCAAAATCTCTAAACAGGAGTTGTAGATGCAGGCTATTAATAGCAATATCCTTCAGCGCGTACCTGACAATCCTGATAACACAAAACATTACCTCTTTTATCTTCACGGCCTGATCGTGGAAGAGGCCGGGATCCGCCCCAAAAGTGAAGAACACGGATATTACGAATACGAACTCATCCTTGAAGCGCTTGCACAGGAAGGATTCATTGTGATTAGTGAAGCACGGAGAAAAGGCACTCAGATCAAGCCCTATGCCGAGAATATAGCCTATCAGATAAGAAAACTCTTAGTAAACGGGATTTCGCCAAGAAACATCAGCATCGTCGGTGCCTCCAGAGGAGGTATAATTGGCGCCTACATCTCAACCATGCTTATGGAAAAAGAGGTAAATTACATATTTCTGGCTGGTCTATTCGAAAAATATTTGAAAGATGAAAACTTGAAGTTGTATGGGAATGTCATCTCGATCCACGATCGATCTGATAAACTGTCAATCACTCCAGCATTGTATTTTCGGCGATCTGAAGGGCTAGGGGAATTCGAAGAAATCGTCCTCAATCTTGATATCGGGCACGGTTTGATTTACAAGCCCTACCGGGAATGGATCGATCCGATTCTGGAATGGTTGAAAGTCAAATAACCTGAAGCCTTCATTCTTGGCTATCACCGCCAAATCTGCGTGTGAATATAATTATATTATTCGATCCCAGCTTTACCGTCTTTAGGCCATTTTCAAGAAAACAGTCCAGCTACAACTTGTTGAGAAGCCGGGCAAAAAAGAAAACGAGCCGAATCAGAAAATTTTGCGAATTTGAATGTGTCGTCCTCCTGTCGCACTACCTCAGTATTGAGTATGTTGAAAACAACTGGGAAAACAGCGTAGATTAAGCGGCATCGTTTTTTTCTGACACAGGTAATACCTTGAACGGTTATGCTTTCAGAACATTGGCAGACAGCGAATTCGCAGTTGTTTTTGTTAAAACGAAGCCTCTCAGATTAATGTCAATTTTACCCTGTAAACTTATTATTACCACCATGAGTGATCATTTTCTCCCAACTCGTCAACGATCGTCAAACATGACCATCAAGCATGAGATGATGTAATAGTCAGATTTTCAATGATATATTTGACTTTTTCAATAAAACTACCAAATCATATGCTTTTGTAAAATCTAAAGCCCAGCAAGGAGGAATATATGACACTGACCAAAGCAGACATTATTCGACAGGTTCACAGCCAGCATGAAGGATTATCAAAGATTCAGGCAACTGATTCGGTGGAGGCTTTTCTAAGTATTTCCAAGGATTCTCTGATAAATGGTTCTGATCTTTTGTTAAGCGGCTTTGGGAAATTTAATATTAAAAATAAAAAATCAAGAAAAGGACGCAACCCTCAAACAGGTGAGGAACTGATACTCGAACCTTGTCTTAGTATTCCTTGATGAGGCATTCTATGCTGGGATTAAATCACACAGAGGAGCTATGAAGGCTTTCACTAACGAACGGGCATCAATAGAAATGAAATATGGTAAAAGGATGAGCGTAAAAAATTACATGAAAATCATCATGGCATCTAATGAAGACCACGCTAATGATACTGAAATTGGCGACAGGAGAAACGTATATCTTCCTGTCAGCAATGACAAAAAAGGAGATCACGAGTACTTCAATGAACTGGCTGATGAGATAGAGAATGGCGGACGTGAGGCGTTCATCAAGGAACTGGAACCATATGTTGGGAAAGTCAACTTGAAAATAATACCAGAGGGGCAAGGGTTTCAAAGGTTTGAAGACATTATCCAATCGGCAGACCCGGAAATTAAATTCATCTACAACATTGCATGCGAGGGTGTGACACAATTCAATCACGACGTCGGAGATGAACTGCGAGATTATTCAAAGGATTTTTATGAATGGGAGCATGATGATTGGGTTGATGTTCCCAAAGATCTTTTATTTGAATTATTTGAACTTTGGAAAAGGGGACGTAGAGATACAAGTCGTTCGGATAAACAAACTCTTTTTTCAAAACTCGCAAAAAAAGGGGCTGTTTTCTTCCCACGATGACATCAAAGAAGAAAGAGTAAATACCGCTCCTATTAAAGGCAGGAGATCTCCGGGAGTTAATGGCAGGGTCATGATGCTGATTATATCATCCCAGAGTTATTAAAAGACTTGGATGGAGCAGAATCTGGGGAAATGACAGAGTACAATGACATAAGGGTGGCAATATTCCTTTTTCTGCCACCCCTCAAAAACGTCCTAAATATTCGAAATGAAAAGATATACAACAGTATGCCACCCCTGACAGGGCATTTTTCGATCAAACCTTTATATTTCTGTAATTACTTTCTTTTTATATAATATAATTTTTTTTTAATTTATTAATAATAAATAAAAATAGGGGTGGTAAGGGTGGCAGAGATGCTGAAAGCCAATGTCAGAAAGAATTTCCCTCGCCACCCCTTCGAATAAAAAGGGTGGCAGAAGGATGGCTGCCTTGTCACAATTCGCCTATCTACGGTATATATCCGACAAGTTGCCGATAGATTCTTTCCTTGAAGATTGCGAAGCGTTTATCAACACAAACCTGAATCAAACTCAGTTGTTCTGATTCATACCATGAGGGCAATCGTGAATCAGCTTCTATTTTGTTTTAGATAATTTTCCGAATGATTCTATATCAGTGCCATAAAAAAGGAATGTCGAGAAGGCGGAGATGCTGTTATTCAGTGTGTCGCTGTAGTATTAAGGATACTATCATAAAAAGATATTTTTTTTCAGGAGTTTAAAACACGCTGAATGTTTCCCCCTTTTCTTTTTTGGAAGGGTTCGGTTATAGTGATGATTGTTGTAAAAAATATGTTTCGTATGTTCTCCTTTCTGGCCTGTCCAGATAGGGTTTTGTTGAACTTTTTCCCAATTTTTTTATGCAATGATAGTGTATGATCTCGCCTGTTCCTGTGGGGCTCAATTTGAAGGCTGGTTTCAAAGTCGGAATGACTATGAAAAACAGCTCCAAGAAGAAAAGTTGAGTTGCCCGTTATGTGACAGCGGGGATGTACGTAAAATACTTTCTCCGGTGGCCGGGCGTAAATTGTCATCACATGCTATTGCACCAGAATTGCAGCAGGTGGGAGCTGTGGCTGGAGAAAATGATTCATTGGCTGCTGCTGGAAAAATTCTGGAAAAATTACAACAATATGTGGAGAAAAATTTTGAAGATATTGGGGCTCAACTGACCGAGGAGACTCTAAAAATGCATTATGGCGTCAGTGAGTTGCGTAATGTCCGGGGTGTAGCCTCTGAGGAGCAGGAAAAGATACTCAAACAAGAAGGCATAGAGTTACTGAAAATTCCCATGATAGTGCGGAAAGAGGTAAAAAAGCTGAATTAATATTGAGTTTATTCTGGCAAGCAAGTTGTGGTATTTCCCTTTACCAAGCGTAGCATGCGGCTCTGAAACTAAGGTCATCACTCCCTTTACTACTGTAATGACGATAACTGAGCGGAAGTTATGTTTTATGTTTGCATCTCGTCAGCTTGAGCCTCTCACTACATGATGGGTTCCATTTTCTGGGCCGGTTTGCTCCTCTACCTGGCCTAGTATTTATTCCTCTTGTATTGGTTAAATGGTATTGAGTAGCTCTCCTAACTACTCCAAAATATTCAAGTGTCTCCTTTTTTGTCTGCCTTATAGTTTTCTATTAAATAATAAGCGTCTCTTAGTCCCCTGTGTCACGGCAAAACAAAAGATGCTGGACCAAGGCATGAAACCCCTGGATGACGTTGCATATCAAGAATTACTCTCCAAGCCTATCAAGTTTAGCCTTCAGGACCTCAAATACAATGAAAGCTCCACACTTGAATACTTCCCTGATGGTACGCAAAAATCCCTGATTTCACTCTCAAGTACAGGCGTATTACCAACTGCCCCGGTATAGGTAGAGAAGATTCTTATTACACGTATAAAAGGCACAATTTTAAGTGAAATCTAGATATATGGAGTTATTCGGAGTTATTCGGAGTATTAATGCTTTTTTCGTCATTATATATGTTATAATATTGATATGATCAATATATGGTAATATTACAAGTATATGTGCTATGAAAAGTAAACTTACAGAAAAACAGGAAATTTTGACACAGGTTGCACTCCCACCTGAGAACGAGCAGATTGTTCTATGTGATACTGCGCGGAATATTCGACTACTTCAGAACGCAATAGAAAACCTTGCTCATGACCTTGAGGAATACAAACCAAGGCCACCCTACATCATGAAGAAAGCAAAATGCGTTTATATATTAGCTAAGATAATCGCTACAAAGGAGGACCTTGTTTTCCGATACTTCAGGCAGACTGTTCCTATCGTTAACAGGGTTGCAGATTACCTATGGCGCAGTGGTGATACTACCCGCTACCAACTTCAGCGATGCAATATCACTAAAGGGGTTGGTGGAGCAAAAAAATTAGATGCTGTGCTTGCGATGCTCGAAGCCGAAGATCTATTGGAAGTAATTCCAGCTAACAACGGGTTGAAGGCTGGTATTGTTTATAGACTCCGCAAAGCACCTCCGCAGATTGCAGAGGGAGCGCAGCTGGATGCTGAGACAGTTAAGAGATACAGACAGCAGGCTGGAGCATTGATGAATGTGTAACCAGGGAGCGGTATGACCACTTACCACCTGACGACCAGAGCGAGTATATCTGTCGCATGATAGATTAGGATATGAGAAATACAGAGGAAACCTTTCTTCAGTTCATGGTAGGAGTTGACCAATCACTGTAGGGGGTTGCTTGGGGATAATCAGGACTAGGTGTGCTATAAGGCTACACGGAGGATGAAGGCAATCTGTTTAATGTGGAATCAGTTTCGGCATTTTATCGCTATGGTGGATGAGGAACTCGCTGAACTGGGAATGGATAATGTCTATTCCCTGACAGGCAAACAGTTCATTATAGATGTTGGTGGTGACAGTAACCAGTTACCGAATCCCAGCTAGGGAATTAATTGCTACGGGAACCTCGTATTCTCTGCTGGAATGCTCAGGGATATCAAATGAAAGAACTCGAATGTATCTTAGATTCCGATATAACCAGAAAACAATTGGCTGAAATCAGTAACTCCATTTCTTCAGGAGATTATAGCTCCTGCAGAGTTTTCTTTTAGACCAGGCCATCCTTTTTAATAAAACTGGTATGGATTTCATTAAACTTTCAACCACTACTCAACATGATCAAAGTTCCCTTATCGATATCGCATTGGAGGCATTTTCTCAAAGTCAGAAAACAATCGCTGCTATCCAACGGCTGAAAACTTAACACCTGTGTTTAAGTGGCATTAGAAATTATGACTGAAGCTGCCCGAAAAGAACTTCAAGACTTAAAAAACGTAAGACCATTAAGGCCGTTAATATATGGCTGACTCAAGAGCAGTATGATCATCTGCCTACTTGTCAAGGCAGGTATATACGTCGATTGATCGATAAAGATATGGCTAAAGAAGAGACCTTTCTTCAGTTTATGGGACGTGTACGTTATTAGTTGTGAGGATAATCTCCTGATATTGAATTATAGAAATCGACACTCAATCTGACAAACGTGGGTAATAAGTTTTCACAAAACCTGACAGTCATCGGTATTATTTCTGATCCGAAGATGCACAGGAAGAAGCTTAATATTCACATCTAAAAAAAGGATTAACATTGCCAATAGCCTTCTAAACATCATAACGTGGATGATACCGGGTTTCCTGATATCACTCGTACAGTGCATGATATCCGGTTAGAAACCGAGTGATTTAGTAGGATTATCTCCGCTATTAATAGTAAATATTTAAAACGGGGAACGAGGTGTACTGTCTCGTTAACTATTTTGGACAGCTAAATTTTTTTGGCAGAGGTGGTGCCCGACCAGGCTGCGGTCGCAAGGCCGGCGTAAAAAACCGTCCTGTGCGTTTGCCAGAATGGCTGCTGGTTGCGCTGGAAGAAATTGGTGAGCCGAGCCACTGCATTGTGAAAGCCTGTATTGATCAGTACGGCATTGATCATCCACCAAAGAAGGAATCGCATGATTAAAAGGCAGTTTATCGCGCATTGTCTGCGCTTGAATCGTAAGTCATACATGCTTGCAGTTGTTTTAATTTTTATCGTGAACTGGCTTCAGGTAGAAATTCCGCATTATATTCAGCTGGCGATTGACCTGATTGATGATGCATCAAAGGTTGGCCATGAACAGCTCACAACTTGTGTTTGGGTGGTTGTGGTGATGGCCGCTTCTATGATTGTGGTTCGTATTTTCTCGCGCATCTACGCGCTTAACCCCGGCCGCATAACCGAAGCCGCGTTAAAAAATGATCTGTTGCAAAAACTTAATCGTCTGCCAAACAGCTTTCATGAAAAGTTCGCCTCGGGAAAACTCATTTCAATTATCAATAATGATCTGAACGGTGTCCGACTGCTGTTTGGCGCAGGTATTCTGCAGCTTACTAATGTGCTGTTTGCGCTTTCGTTAACGCCGTTGTGGATGTGGCGCATTTCGCCCGAGCTGACGCTCTATTCGGCTATTCCCATTGCAGTGGCGTTTGTTATTTTTCGTATAGGCTTTAAGCGCATGAAAAAACTTCATGCAGAGCATTTGCGTCGTTTGCAGGATCTCTCTGCTCAATTGATGAATTTTTTATCCGGTATCGATCTGATTAAAAACCAGCAGATGTCGCCCTGGGTAAAGGCTGAAGCCGAAAAACTCAATCAGCTTTTACTGCGTTGCAGAATGCAGATTACCCGTATTCAAACATTTATTATGCCAGTTCTGGACTTTGCCAATAACCTGATGAAAATTCTGATTCTTGGGCTTGGTGGTTATATGCTGCTGAAGCAGCAGCTGACGCTTGGTGAAATTACCGCTTTTCTTTCTTATTCGGTATTGCTGGCATTGCCGTTAATGCAGTTAGGTAGGATAGCAACCATTTATCAGCGTGGCATGGTCAGTATTGAAAGTGTGCAGACGATTCTGAATGCAGAAATTCCACAGCAGGATTTTGCACATCTTTCTCAACCGGAAGCTGATAAGTTGAAGGGCAGGACACTTTCGGTACGAAACCTGAGCTTCAGCTATAAAGGTGATGAGCGATTAATTCTGAATAACATCAGCTTTGATATTCCTGCTGGTAAAAAAGTTGGTGTGCTGGGCAGTATCGGTGCGGGTAAAACAACGCTGGTGAATTGCCTGAACCACCACCTTGATGTTCCGGCGGGCAGTATTTTTCTTGGCGATAAGGATGTGACAACTTTCGCCCGTAAGGACTTACGTCGCTATATAAAGACGGTGACGCAGGACCCTTATTTATTCTCAGCAACAGTTGAGGAGAATATCCGCTTTGGTAGTGGTGATGCAGATACTGCTAAAGCTCAGGTTGATGAGGTACTTGAGCTGAGTCAGCTGGCCGGCGATGTTTCCCGTTTTGAAAAAGGCGACCAGACGCTTGTTGGCGAAAAGGGCATCATGCTGTCCGGTGGTCAAAAGCAGCGCTTAAGCATTGCCCGTGCGCTGCTCAAGCCGAGTGATTTGATCATTATGGATGATGTGCTTTCGGCTGTAGATTATGAAACCGAACGTAAAATTCTGCAGGGGCTGTTTGCACGGCTGAAAAAGCAGTCTGCTCTGGTGGTATCTCATCGTGTCAGTGCGCTTGAATATATGGATGAAATTATCGTGCTCAATGAGGGTAAGCTTATCGCTAAAGGCAGTCATGAAGCTCTGTTGAAAACCTGCCCTTATTATTATGAAACCTGGCAGCTGCAGCAGAATGAAACGGAGGCCGAAGCATGTTAAAGGCCGTTGATGTTCATTACTTAAAACACTTTTTTAGTTTCGCCAGAAAATACAGAGCCTCTGCTTTACTCGGCATCGCCATGTTACCGCTTTCTGTTATTACCAGCCTGTTGTTTCCGTGGCTGATTATTCAGGTGATTGATGTTCATCTGGTTCAGGGGAATATGAATGACCTGTGGCTGCATATTTTCTATCTGGTCGTCGTGCTGGTTATAAACTATGTCGTTGATGCAACTTACTCGTACAACTTGCGAAAAACCGGCCAGTACGCCATTACCGATATACGTTCGGCGTTATTTGCCCGTGTACTTAAGTTGCCGCGCAG
>CAXMTO010000134.1:0-3889 GCA_964196355.1 uncultured Myxococcota bacterium | reverse complement strand
TAACGAGAATACATAAGATTAAAAACCATGAGAAATTAGATTTGAAACATAATGACGTGGATTATAAAAAACATTTTATGCGAAAGTCCAACTTAGTAACTTACCGATATTGGAGACAGGGAGCGCAAGTTCGAATCCAGTTGTCTTGACCAAGAAAAATGCGACCAAAAACCAAGCAATTGACACTCTGGTCAATATACACTCAGCCGGATTAAATGTCAAAAATAGAGGAGTCTTAAAAGTTATGTCAGCAGGCTCATTAAGAAAAAGTCGGCTGAAAAGTGCAATTCCTTCATACCCTATTAAATAAGAAAGGGCCACACAAAAAAACTGATTATCTGCTGCGGCCAACTGGGGGCGGAGCTGGAAAAAGAAAGGCTGGCAGGACACGCAGACACAGGAATATTACGCCTGGAACAGCTCTACCCTTTTCCGGGAGAAGAACTGACCGAAATTTTAGCGGGATTGCCTGATCTCACCCATATTGTCTGGGCCCAGGAAGAACCGGAGAATATGGGACCCTGGCACTGGGTCCGCACAAGGCTTGCAGACCGGTTAAAGCCGGGGCAGCATCTGACGGCTGTGATACGTCCCGAATGCCCGAGCCCTGCCACGGGATCCCGGGCCCGGCACAGACAGGAACATACCGGTCTTATTTCGGCTTTGTTTCCCTAGGAATGGATAGTCAAACTGCCAGTTCCTTTTTGGCGGCCATGCCAAAGATCTTAAGATTGTAGGGTTTTTTAAGATATGCGCCAGCCCCAAGTGCCATGGCTTTTTGAATGCATGCGGAGTGCGAATATCCCGACGCAATTATGGCCTGCTGGCAGGGATGGACCTCCAGTATTTTACCGTACGTCTCAAGACCATCCATACCCGGATCCATGATCATGTCCAGGATAACAAGATCTGCCTACCCAGTCTTGAAGAATTCGGCAGCAGCCTCACCGCTTTCCAGGGATTTGACCCGGTCATCCACCACAGCAACCAACTGCCCCCTGCCCATGATATCTTCAAGGTAGAAACGGTCTGAAGCATTTTGTTGACGTTTCTTGACAATGGGGAGACGGATGGAAACCACAGTACCTCTGCTGAACTCACTTTTGATATCAATCTGTCCTTTATGATCCAGAACAGTCCCAATACAACGGACATACCCAGCCCGGTTCCGCTCCGCCCTATTTTTTCCTGCTCTTCTTCCGTCAACCCTTTTCCCGAATCCGAAACAGACATCACCGCAAACTCGGGAGTCTCGTTGGTTACGGTTCCGGGGCGTTTCTCAGTGGAAATCACAATTCGGCCCGGTCCCTCAATGGCTTCAACCAAATTAAAGTGGTTCAGTTTGGCCATCACCTCAAAGAAACGGTCCTCTATCCTATCCCGCATAGGCAATATGTTTTCTCAATTCCTAAGATCCTACGCAAATTCTTTCTCTACGACCGCAAACTGCTGGGCAAGCTCAGCGAAGAAAAAAGTAATTAAAAAAGCTGGTACTGCCGCAACTGCTGGTGTGGCTGGGAAAAAGGTCAAAAGTGTTAATGAGAAAATGGAAGTTGAGGATTAGTCTTATGTCTTTCTGATCAATAAGGGAAGAAATAAGAGCAGTCCTGTACTCTTAAGAAGATTGCCAGTACGAATATAGAACAAATTTATGTCTGACCCAGGTTAAGGTGTTTCCTGTATCTATGAACTTGATTCTTTCTAGGGTTATGGCTCAGGTTCACCACTCCAACCATTGAGGGTGTAGTAAGGATCGACAACCGATACCACGACAGTATCGGTAGAGACCAGAACGTTATTGATAAGAAAGTAGTATCAATTGTCAGGTGGACGGGAAATGCATCGACTCTGTACAAACAGGATGGAAAACTTCCCCCTACAAGTCCATCTGATCTTCACAGAAATAAGGTCAACATCAGGATTTTTCCCTGAAGCAGTACCCACGTAGCGGTTCGGTTCACAATTCAAGTTGGTACGGGTGTTGCTTAAACAAATTGACTATTCTGTGATGTGACATTACCGTTCAAGTTATTGTGTTTATTGAAGTCAAATTGTAATAAAACGAGAAATCGTATTTACAGACTATAGTTCGTAGCAGATGAATTGATACTGCTGTGTATACAATATACTGATTGTATATAGTCGATATAGTCGCATATAAATGTGCTTTTTTTGCCGAAAAATGACGTCCTATTCTTCGCATAAAGTCACTAAAATACCGGTATACACGGATGTTTTGAATTGCATAGATCGCGCAATAAGCGATGATTTTTCGATGTGATTATCAGTGGTTGTATCAATTCATTCGTGAATCACTATAGGTCGTTTTCTAATTCTAACTACAACTAATAAGGAGAACTGACATGACAGCGTACAAATTTGAATACCTATGGTTGGACGGTTACACACCTGTGAACAACATCCGTAGTAAAACAAAAATTTTGGAATTGCAATCCTATGATGGAGAACTGGAGACATTACCAAACTGGTCCTTTGACGGTAGCTCAACTCAGCAGGCCGAAGGGCACTTCTCAGATCTATCCTTGAGACCGGTAAGGGTTTATGTGGATTCAACCAGGAAAAACGGGTATCTGGTCTTGTGTGAGGTATACAACCCAGACGGTACTCCCCACCCTAGCAACACTAGGGCCTTAATCGACGATGAGGATCAGGACGATTTCTGGTTCGGATTTGAACAAGAATATGTCCTTACCACTGATGATGATCGTCCTATCGGTTTTCCAAGCGGAGGCTATCCCGAACCTCAGGGACCGTATTACTGTGCCTCAGGTTATCATCTGGTAGCAGGGCGTGAAATTATTGAGGAGCACATGGATATCTGTCTAGATGCTGGTGTGGGTATTGCTGGGATCAATGCAGAAGTCATGCTGGGGCAATGGGAGTTCCAATGTTTTGGTAAGGGAGCGAAAAGAGCTTGTGATGACCTTATCGTTTCTCGCTTTTTACTCTTC
Organism: uncultured Myxococcota bacterium; assembly: GCA_964196355.1. Taxonomy (GTDB): domain Bacteria; phylum Desulfobacterota; class Desulfobulbia; order Desulfobulbales; family Desulfocapsaceae; genus Desulfomarina. The sequence continues at coordinate 917 of CAXMTO010000134.1, read as the reverse complement.
AGGGAATCTGAAAAATATCAAGTTAATGTGGTTTTGCACCCAAAGCCTATTAAAGGGAACTGGAATGGTTCAGGCATGCACACTAATTTTTCCAATTCTTATATCCGTGAAACCGGTGGGGAAAACTATATAAATGCACTGCTAGAAGGGTTCGGTCCCCACCACCAGGAACATCTGAGCGAATATGGCGCATTCAACGAGGAACGCTTGACAGGCGCACATGAAACCGCATCATTTGAGAAATTCAGCTTTGGAGTGAGTGACCGGGGAGCTTCGATCCGAATTCCAATTTGCACCATTGAGCAAAACTGGAAGGGCTATTTGGAAGATCGGCGACCATCTTCTAATGCTGACCCATATCGAATAGTGACAAGAATCATGAAAACCGTAAGGGAATCCCACGCGAGTGCAGTGAAAAAATAGAATATTTGATTCCCCCCTGTGCTTGAGTTGATTTTGCACATCTGCTTCGTTTCAAATCCAGTTGCAGCAGTCAGCTCAAGCATAATTAGGGTCAAATGGCTGAACTTGTAGGCCAGAATGAGGATATTTGTTTAAGAGCGAGGCCCTCTTATAGCACTCAGTTTTAGAACTATGTCAGTGTCGACGAAATTTCACTAGGATATAGGCATACGCTCAGTTGAGGTTCTTCCTGTAAATATAATTACGAAGTTACTCCAAAAGCCTAGCAATATTAGAAGGTGTTTTTGACGTTTTAAAATCCATATTTTCCAGAATATCCTAACAGGATCAAAGTACCTTCAAGGAGAAGATAATTCCAGATTATCTTTGCTTATCATTTCGTGAAAAATGTTAGGTTCTACTGTTGATACCACGACACTATCAACCATGCTCTCTCACAATCATAGCTTTTCACTTACAAAACAAAACGAGTAAAAGGGATACAGGAGTAGGCT
>CAXMTO010000133.1:0-15503 GCA_964196355.1 uncultured Myxococcota bacterium | reverse complement strand
TTTACAGGAAACACCTTCTGTTGGAGTAGAAGACCGCTCTGATTATCTTCGCGGTGGCAATGTTAAGCTCGATGATCAGTCGCTGGGATTACCTCATCAGGAATAAGGTAAAGTTGAAATTTTTCCAGAAAGGCTAAGATTACCAGGGGGTATCGTTAATTATCGGGGACGGTCGCATCATTTGCCATAAACAATTATAATTAAAAGGTCATGATAGAGTAGCCGAGCCATGCTTGGATTCTTGACTAAAGACGATCTCAATGGTGTTAAAAAAGCAGGAGATTTAAATTTTGCAGAAAGTCTTGCTAACATTGGCAGAGATCCTGGTAAAATCAGTTCTGAACTCCGGAAGCCTGAAGCTTTCGCATTTTTTCTGGAGCTCCATATAGAACAAGGAAAAGTCCTTGAAGCGGGACATACAGACATTGGAGTGGTAACAGGAATTGCCGGTATTTATCGCTTCATGGTAACCGTTAAAGGTGAGGCTGGACATGCCGGCACATTTCCTATGAATCTGCGGGACGACGCCCTGGTTAAAGCTGCTCCCCTATTTACCCTTCTGCCCCAATGGGTTATGGAAAAAACCCGCAAATCGTTGGAACAATCGGAAAAGTTACCCTGGCACCAGGTGCACCTAATGTTATACCTAGAACCTGTAATTTTATTGTTGAACTGAGGAGTCAGCAGGAAGAAGATATAGATTTTATAAAAAATTTATTCACATCCTATGGAGCTGAGCAACAGGGATTTAAGATCACCCCTCTCTACCAAAAACCACCACGTCTCCTTGATGAAAGGATAATTCCCTTACTCGAGAAAGGTGCGAACCACGAAAAATATTCAAATATCAGGATTGTCAGCGGTGCCGGTCATGACGCCCACACCTTCGCCTCAATCGTACCGACAGGAATGATCTTCATCCCCTGCAGTAACGGCGTCAGCCATAACGGAGATGAGTGGGTTAAAAAGAAAGATGCGGTCTCTGGCTGTCAGGTTCTGTTGAGGACTATTTTAAACCTCTCAAAAGAAGTAAATCTAACGTGATCTAGCATTACACGGTTATCGTAACCTTTTTGTTGAGCCTGAAGGCTACATTTTTCTCAAGGTACGCCGCTTCATTTGTAAAGACAGGATATCCAGTTTCAGATCCGTCATAGAGGATCGTTTTACCGCCAAACGCATAGAAAACAGGTGCTCCTGGCTTCAATATTTTATAGTTTTGCGCCTGAAAATCTTTATGGATCATTGCCGTTATCCGGTTATTTCCATCAACCGGGTAATAAACGAGTGTACCCCGTTGATACGCTTCGATTTTCCCATGAAACGAGTAGTCCTCACTGTTATGTTTCTGGACATAATCCAGTGCATGGCTACATACTGAATGCATTTTATCATATACGTCATGCCTGAGAAGCCCTTGGGCGACTGGGCCGATTTCCACAAGCATACTGTGGGGCGCTATGGATTGAAGCCCTATGGTGTCTTCATATTTTTTATCCGAAGTAAAGATATGAACATTGTCCATTTTGGATTGGATATAGGCCGCCATTCTAAGATTAAACTTTTTCTCGTAAACAATCAGGGTGATACCCATATCGGCAGTTGTGGTGTGCAGGTCGAGGATAAAATCCATCTTAGGATCTTTCATTTTAGGCCCGAGAAGTTGATTCAACTCATGGGCCCTTTGCGACTCCAGACTTTTCCCCGGTGTTTTTTCTAGTTCCTGGTAGCTAAACGCCCGATTGAGATCATCCTCTACATATCTCACCTTTTGATGAACAGCCAATGGATTACCGATACAGAGGTGAGTTGCGAAACTGCTGCGGGTTGTCCTATCGGGGTTATCCTGGTAATGCTCAATAAGTTTGATTCCCGTCAACTCATTGCCATGTGTCCCTCCGATAATTGCTATTTTTTTAATCATGTTGAACCTTTAACTATCTGAAATGTTGTTATATAAAAATAAAGACATCTGCATGGAAATATCAAGCAGATCACCTCTTCAATGATAAGAATATGTCGAAATGCTGGTAAAGATTTTCGAAAGCACCCTGCCGTTTACATGTTGTTTTTTCTGTGTCTTTAATTAATTGAGCGACAAGAGCGTTCAGCAAGGCAATTCATGCGGTGTACGAGTCAAATATTGAGATTCCGTTGGTACTGATGGTGAAAGTCAGTTTTGCATATTGAGTAGACTGCGCGAGGGGTGAGTCCGTAAAGGAAAACACCTCACCACTATTTTGATTGACATAATCAGCCGCCACATTCAAATTTTCTCCAATGTTCTTGTAAAACACCAATAACCAGTCAATTCACATCAATAAGGATTCTAAATTTTTCTTAATACCTTTCTGGCAATAGGTTACTTAACCGGATCAACGACGATTGCATCAAGATTTTTCTGTTCAACGTACTTTCTGCCTGCCAGAGTTGTTATAAAACGAGTACCTTTACCAAAAATTTTGCCTTTGTAATTCACAATCTTTCCATTGCTGAAAGTCATATCAACTCCATGGGTCTGAAGATCCAAAACGCTGATATCGGCATCCGCTCCGATTCCTAGATGACCTTTATTAACCAACCCTAGAATCTTCGCAGGGTTTAAACTGGTTTTTATAGCAAATTCCTCCAAGCTGAGGGCTTGAAGTCTCACAAGTGACAATCCCATTGCAACAATAACGTTGCGTGGAATTCCACCACCATCTGTGCTGATACAGTCCACCACAAACTTTTCATCTTTACCTTTTGCGGTAGCAAGGCGTATCCTGGGCTCTGGAGGATTTATACTGAAACTTACTGTAACATCAGTTTGACACTCCTGCCACCAAGCCGCAGCGTCCTTACCTGAAGTCAATATCATTTTATCACCACTTTCCCGATTTACCTGGGCCCATCCTGCCACAATCGCTTTTTCCATACCATCTTCGGATTCATCAAAGCCACCAGCCTCAAGACACTGGCAAGTAGCCTTACTTTCAGGAATACCATCTATGCATTTACCGCTGGTTCCATTTATCGGCGAAAGATAAGATTCTGACCACACGTTGGGATTTTCTTCCAGAGCTTTAATTGCTTCTTCTGTTTCCAGCATGTGTGGTCTGACATGTCCACGGCAATAACTGTTTATATGGGCCATGTGGATGCTATTACCCTGAGCCAACTCGATAGCTTCATGGAACCCGTTTATATTGGATTTTTCCTTGAGTGTGCCGGCATGGAAGGCAATATATGCTCCCCTCGAGCTGACTACTTCAATTGTACGCGCTGTTGCCTCTGGCGACATAGGGTAATGACCGCCAAGGATCTTAAGACCTAGAGCACCTTTAGACAGACTTTCATCAAGCAGTCTTTGAATTTCTTCTTTTTGCGGATCCACTCCATTCACATTTTGACCGGGTCTAACATGCTGCACACATGCTAAATTAAGGCCGGCACCATACCTGCCCGCATAATCAAGTACACTGTCTATTGGTCCTGCAATATCGAGTGCGGTCGTAACTCCGGCAAGTGCCATCATTTTGTGTGAAAATTTCCCGCCAAAACACGAAGAGGCATGCACGTGCAAATCAATAATCCCCGGAAATACTATCCGGTTCTCTATATTAAAACATTCACGTGCAGTCGCAGGATTGATATCTGTGTCAATCCTGGTAACCCTACCTTCTGCAACAGCAATATCAAAAATTCCATTTCTACCATTCAGTGGATCAACCACCAAGCCACCTTTCAGCAGTATATCATATGAGGTTGTCATATTGGTTTCCTAAATTTAAATGAGACGGAATCAGAATGCGATTATTAATTCCCGAGCATCGCATTTGGCAGATACAATACAATTTGTGGAAAAAGAAATAGCATAACCAGGACGATGACATCACATAGGATAAAAGGCCAAACACCCATAAAAACATCTTCTACTTTAGTTCCGTCACCGGTTATCCGCTCCAGTACGGCTTCCGCATCACCGACACCGGCAGCTTTGGCTTCTGTGATCCACTGCTGCTCGATCTCCTTAATTTCTGGCAGATTCTCGCGCCATATGTTGTGAGTCCAAACTCGTAAAGTCTGAAATTCATACCGGTACTGTGTCAGCTATGCAAGGAAGCATTCAAATCACTCTGAATATCTATGAAGAGAGAAGAAACCAGCGGGCACCACCTGAGGTAATACGAAAAAATACTGCGCTAATCTGGACAGTTCCCTACAATGACGGTTGGCCGAATTATGAGTAACCGGTTTTTGAGTTTTAAATTTCATTGAACGGTATATGGATTCGTCTGTTCAAAATGAGCTGGAATTGGCAGGAGATGGATTAACTTGCTTCAGGGACTGCCGTTTTCATATCTGACTAACAAAAGTAATCTGGAAAAAACAGCACAAACAAGACAGGTTGCGTTGAAATGATCAAATGGGAGAAGGAATAATGGAAAAGTTAGCCTAGGCTTAAAAAGCGACTTCTCATCACCTTCGCTGACAGCAAATAACTCATCGGCCAGAGCATCAATTTCAGCACCAATTTGATTTTTAATATTATCCATATTTTCCTCCTTTTTAAACCAGATTAGAGTAAGCGAAATACTCCGGTGTATTAAAATAACTCCTGTGAGGGGGGAAATTTATTGCGGATCACATATGATTCAGATGGCAGGCGGAAAATCGATCTGGAACAATTTCCCTGAGTATCGGAATTTCTTCATGACAGCGTTTCATGGCATGCGGACATCGGGGATGGAAGTGGCATCCAGTCGGCGGGTCAAGGGGTGAAGGGATCTCCCCCTTAATGGGAGCAAAATCACACGATCGGTTTTCCAGTCGCGGCACTTCCAGCAGCAATGCCTGAGTATATGGATGGTTGGGGTCTGCGAACAACTCATCGGTTTTTGCCGTTTCCACAATTCTTCCCAGGTACATGATCATAATTCGATCACTGATATGTTCTACGACTCCGAGATCATGACTGATGAACAGGTAAGTGAGGTCGAAATCTTCACGAAGTTTTATAAAGAGGTTCAGAATCTGTGCCTGGATTGACACATCCAGAGCCGCGACCGCTTCATCACAAACGATAAATTCCGGATTTACCGCGAGCGCCCTTGCGATTCCGATCCGCTGCCGCTGACCGCCTGAGAACTGGTGCGGGTATCGACGTTTGAATATCGGGTCAAGGCCGCACTTCAGCATCACCTTATCCAGATAATCGTCCAGTTCTGATTTTTTGACAATAGTGTGGGCCAATGGTGCATCACCGATGATATTCCTGACACGTTTCCGTGGATTTAAAGAGGCAAACGGGTCCTGGAAAATCATCTGGACGTTGAGGGCAAATCTTTTATGTTCTTCAGGAGATAACTGTGCCACATCGTCTCCCCTGTAAAAAATCTTACCCTCGGTGAGAGGAAGAATACCTGCAACCATTCTCCCCAGAGTAGATTTGCCGCATCCTGACTCGCCGGCAAGCCCTATCACTTCTCCTTTGGTGATGCTCAAGTTCGCACTGTCCACAGCATGAACGACTTCCTCATGGATGTTTACGCCGAGTTTCTGAGCAATTTTACCGGCATAATCCAGACTCTTGACAAAACGTTTTGTTACATTCTGCAAGCGGATAATAGAATGGTCTTGGTCAATGTTTTTCATGAAGGGTACTCTACAAAGGGATGAAAACAACGAATATGCCGGCCATCAATATTGCTGGTAATTTCCGGGCTCTTCAGGCAAGCATTGTCGGCTTGAGGGCAACGCTGGCGAAAAGCACATCCTTCAGGCAAATTCAGCAGGGAGGGCGTCATCCCCGGAATCTGGTAAAGGGCACGGCCGCGTCTGTTTCGACTGGGCACGGAACCGATGAGTCCACATGTGTAAGGATGCAGAGGCCGGTCAAGGACATCGCTGATATTGCCCTGTTCAACTATTCGTCCAGCATACATGACACAGATATGATCAGCCAGTCCGGCCACAACGGTTAAGTCATGAGTGATCCAGATCAGGGCCGTTCCGGTTTCGCGGCAAAGTTTTTTGACTTCATAGAGTATCTGTGACTGGATGGTAACATCAAGAGCCGTTGTCGGTTCATCAGCAATGATTAAATCGGGTTTGTTCAATAGGGCTATGGCGATGGATACACGCTGACGCATACCACCGGAGAGCTGGTGGGGATAAGCTTTTAACCGTTCGTCCGGAGAGGCTATACCCACTAGACCCAGAGCATCCCGCGAACGCTCACGGGCGATGCGCCTGTCCACCTTTTCGTGGGCAGCAATAGCTTCGATCATCTGGGTGTCAATGCGCAGTACAGGGTTCAGGGTCATCATCGGGTCCTGGAAAATCATGGCAATGTGCTTGCCCCGCATTTCTCGAAGGTCATCGTCTGACATTAAGACTATGTCTCGACCCTGGAACAGAATCCTGCCACCGGCAATACGTCCTGGGGGGTCAACCAGTCCAAGCATGGAAAAGCCGGTAACAGATTTTCCCGAACCGGATTCTCCTACAAGTCCCAGCACCTCCCCCTTGTTAATATTAAAACTGATATTGTCAACAGCCTTAACTATACCGAGTTTGGTAAAAAAGTGGGTCCGGAGGTTTTCAATGACCAGAAGTTGCTTGGCATCACTCATTTCTGTAGCCTCGGATTGAGAACGTCACGTAATTGATCGCCGACCAGGTTGATGCTGACAATGGTAATCACCAGAGCAACGCCTGGGAAAAAGCTGATCCAGTATTTTCCGCTCAACATATACTCAAAACCATTGGATATGAGTAATCCCAGAGAAGGTTCGGTTATCGGCAAACCAATACCTAAAAAAGAGAGTGTGGCTTCAAGGGCTATGGCATGTGCCACTTGAACTGTTCCGACCACGATCAGCGGGGGCAGACAGTTGGGCAAAAGTTCCCTGAATACGATACGCCGATGACTCATGGCAAGACAGGTGGCTGCATCAATATACTCTTTCTGGCGCTCGACCATGGCAGTTCCCCGAATAGTCCGCGCGTAATAGGCCCACTGGGCTGCCACAAGAGCAATAATAATCTTATCAACCCCCTGTCCCAAAATGGCAAGGAGCACCAGGGCAATGAGTATAGAGGGGAAGCTGAGCTGAATGTCAACAATGCGCATGATAATCGTGTCTGTCCTGCCTCCAAAGTAGGCAGCTATCAGTCCCATGGTACCACCGAATAGAAGTGCTATCAGAGCACTCATACTTCCCACTGCCAGGCTGGTCCGCAGTCCGTAAAATATTCCACTCAGCATATCCCGCCCCTGGTCATCGGTTCCGAGCCAGTGGGTATAGCCGACAAAGCTCTTGGTTCCCGGTTCCAATCTGCCTTCCATAATATCAAGCTGGTTCAGATCGTAAGGGTCCTGTGGAGATATATAGGGGGCAAAAATAGCAGAAAAGACAATACAGACAAAAATCGCCAGCCCCGATAGGGCCATTCGACTCTCGGAGAAATCTGAGACAAAACGCCGAACAGGGGATTCAACGGTCGGGATTGGGGCCTTTTCCGCCTGAACGCCGAGATCTACAGAAGAATCTGTCATATTTTCTCACCTCCCAGGCGAACCCGTGGGTCGAGAACTGAATACAGCACATCTACCACAAAATTGATGATGATAAACATCGTCACCGTAATCAGTAAATAAGCAACTATGATTGGTCGGTCCAGCACCCCGATGGAATCAATCAGCAGTTTTCCCATGCCGGGCCAGGCAAAGATGGTTTCGGTCACCACAGCAAAGGCAATGAGGCTGCCAAACTCAAGACCCAGCACAGTTACTACCGGAATAAGAATATTTTTAAGAACATGCACTCCGATTACCCGGGCATTGGAAAGGCCCTTGGCCCGGGCAAACTTGACATAATCCAGCTGCAAATTTTCACGGGTACCGGCACGGGTCAGACGAATGGTAAGGGACAGCTTGAAAAGTCCTAAATTGACAGCAGGAAGCAGGATATGGGAGAGGCCGTCAAGGGAGAGAAAACTAACTGGAATACCAAAAATATCGGTGGTCTGGCCTCTTCCTGAAGCAGGCAGCCAGCCGAGCATAACGGCAAAAACCATGATCATCATCAACCCGACCCAGAAGGTAGGTACGCTGAAACCGAGGATGGATCCACTCATTATACTGCGACCGACCCAGGTCTCTGATTTTATACCGGCAATCAATCCCAGTGGTATGCCGAGAAAAATAGCTATGAAAAGTGCCCCGAAAGCAAGCTCCAGGGTGGCTGGCAGGCGTTGAAAAATCAGTTTCAGGGCCGGCTCGTTGAAAACAAAGGAATTACCAAGGTCTCCATGGAGGGCGCCGTTTAAGAAAGTCAGATACTGACTCCACATGGGCTTATCCAAGCCCATTGCCTTAATGGCATCCTCATATTCCTGGGGGGTAGCTTCAGGGCTGATCAGGATATCCACCGGATTGCCAATCGCATACACTCCCACAAACACCAGCAGTGACATGAGCAGTAAAACAACACCGCTTTGCAAAGAGCGACGAATAATAAAAACAATCATATGGAGTTTTTTTCTGAACTATCGATGAAAACGGGGTTAAAGAAAAGGATAGCCGGCTAAATACCAGCTATCCAGGATTAAATGAGATTATTTGGTTGAGTGAACCTCAGCTGCCAAAGTGTAGGCATCGGTTCGTGCTGTATAGCTAAGTCCCTTTTTCATACCCCAGATGCTTACCTGGAAATGAAGTGGAATAATACCCAGCTCAGCCATGCCGATTTCTGTTGCTTTGATCAGCAATTCCCCGTGTTTCTTTCTGTCAACAGTGACAAGAGCTTCTTCCAGAGTTGCATCGAGTTCCTTGTTGGAGAACCTGCCACGGTTGCTGGCCCCATATCCTTTCTCCTTGTCGTAGGTATGCAGCAGTGAGCCAAGGGGTGAAGAAGGTTCACCGGAGCCCGCTCCCCAACCAACCAGCATCAAACTGAATTCGAGCTTGCTGCCTCGTGGGAAAAAGACATTTTTAGGCATGGTCTCTACCTTGGTTTTGATCCCCACTCTGGTCAGCATCTGGGCCACAGCCTGGCAAATCTTGGCGTCGTTGACGTATCGATTGTTAGGACCGTGAATGGTCAAGCCAAAACCATCACCCCAGCCGGCATCTTTCAGTAGTTTTTTGGCCCCTTCAGTATCATATTTTTCCGGTTTTAAATTCGGGCTGATGGCAAAAAAACCATCAGGCAACAGCTGTCCGGCAGGTATGGCGCTTCCGTCCATTACCTTTGCGACGATAGCAGGCCGATTAATAGCCATGGATATGGCCTGTCGTACACGAAGGTCTTTGAGTGGATTTTTTGTCATCGGTTGCCCGTTGTTATCAGTAACAAACGGTGAAATGTCACGACTACTGTCTATGTGGAGATAGATTACCCGGTTTGAGACAGATTGACCGAGGGTAAACTTGGGGTTTTTTTCCATTGTCTCGATATCCGATGTCGGGACAAAATCTATCAGGTCGACATCGCCTGCCAGAAGGGCAGCTACCCGTGAAGGTGCACTGGATATTGGCTTGACAGTGACCTTTTCCCATTCGGGTTTTTCCCCCCAGTAGTTGTCATTACGTGTATAGACAATCCGGTCTCCTGGAACCCATTCAACGAACTTGAAGGGCCCGGTTCCAATCATGGCTTTACCGGAATTATAATCCTTGGTAGCAGCTCCTTCGCCGTTCTTTTTTGAAACGATGACGAAAGTTGACAGATAAGTGGCCATCAGTGGAAATGGTTTAGCCGTTGACAAGAGGATGGTGTGAGGATCGACGATTTCGACTTTTGTAACTTGCGCCATATAACGCTTAAAAGAAGACGGGCTGTTGGGTACATTCTGACCACGCTTCAGGGTGAATTTGACATCTTCGGCTGTAAAAGGTGAACCATCATGGAATGTAACGTTCTGACGAAGTTTGAATTCCCATGTCAAATCGGTTATGGGTTTCCAGGAAACGGCCAGGCCCGGGTTAAGATTCTGTTTTTCGTCCTGTTCGACCAATGGATCAAACGTGTAATGTGCCATAGTGTTGTTGGGTGTCAGGTTATGGTAGTGCGGGTCCATGGAACTGGGTTCGGCTTGCAAACCGATCTTGAGTACACTACTCAACCCCATCACAGGCGCCAGGATAAATCCGGCAATTACCATCATTAAAAAAAGTTTTTTTGTTCTCAAAACATACCTCCTTTTTAAGTGTTAGACTCAGGGTCGACTTTATATCGATTATAGCTCTTCGCACACGAATCAGAATTGTTTAAACACGTTTCCTGTGCGTCCAGCTGTAACTTTTCAATCGGGAATTTATCTGCTTTTCTTGCAACTCCACTTCTCCTTGAACATAATGCCCTACCGGCAGGCTGAAGCTTTTTAGGCTAAGTGCCTTCAGTCTGTCTTTTGCTGATGGAAAAACTTTGTTCTTCCGATCCATGTACATCTAACAAAATTGTATAAGGAAATCCAGCAGGATTTAGTGATTACACTATCTGATCTTCACGAATCAAATCATAAATATTGCCGCTGGCATCACTGAACATAAAAGAAGCTCTGGAAATTACCGGTTATCATACGAAAAGAAATTTTATAGCTTATCAGTGTCATAGAAAGAAAAACCTCAAAAAGGCGGCGATGTTATTGCTCGATGTGTCACTGTAGTATTAATACTATTCCTGTAAATATAATTACGAAGTTGCCCCAAAAGCCTAGCAATACCAGAAGGTTTTTTTCACCTTTTTAAAACCCATATTTCCCAGAATATCCTAACAGGATAAAAGTACTTCCAAAGAGAAGATGGATGAATGCTTCATGTTTGACGAAAAAGACCCAGCATATTGATGGGTCTTTGCAATGGTCGTTATTAAGGAGTTATTACTGCTGGACAACGTTCTCTGCGGCAGGTCCTTTTGGACCGTCGACAACATCGAAGGTCACCCGTGCGCCTTCCTGGAGGGATTTGAAACCCTCGGACTGAATTGCGGAATGATGAACAAATACATCTTTGCCGCCGTCCATCTCAATAAAACCAAAACCTTTTGCATCGTTAAACCACTTTACTGTACCTTCAGCCATCTTGAAATACTCCTTTGTACTGTGGGTCTCTTGGGAACCATTTAGTTATAGCGCCGAGGCATCATTTGATACGTCGACTTGGAGCCTGAGTGTCCAGGCAAAACAGCTTATCGTTGCACAGACTTGCTTATGCCGAAATCGAAGGAGGAAGCTCTACTGCAAAGGTAAGGGGTTGTGGCCTATGCGGTGGATATACGTTTCGGACGTCTCTGGTACATTGTAGTTGATAACATGGAAAAATCCAAGCACATCTATAATACGGGTCGATAAGCAGAAAGGCAAACGTTATTCTTACAGAATTACATACCAATGGTTTAAAAGTTTTTTTCAAAAACCTCCAATTCTCAGGGTGCAACATTCTTTGAAGGCGCATCAAATCTCTTTTTCTTTAGTATTTTTAATGATCTGTTGACTTTGATTTTCTGCATCCATGGTATTTTTAGCTGTAATGGTAACAACCGATAGATTGGTTTTTTGGATCAATTCGTACTTGTCGTTGCCGGTATATTCTAGTAGCCAATCTCTCCACTGATGAGTAATTCTTCTCGGCATATCTTATCCTCTCTAGAAATCTGGTCTTTTAAATATTTATTCAATTTCTTCAAAGTTGGTACTGTAATTATGAATATTGATCGTGTAATCCACATGAGTGAAACAACAAAGGTGCCACCCTGTCAAGCTCTCCTAAGTAATTTCTTATTGTAGAGATGTTTCAAGATAATATTGATGGTAAACATCAATAATTTCAAAACGATCTTTCCTGTTAGGTTATTCTGTGTAATCTTGATTTTCTAGAGGTCAAATAAACCTTTTTATATTGCTAGGCTTATGAAGCATTTTTTTAATTACTTATCAGGGGACACCTTCAATTTGGGAATTGGCAGGAAAAAACTACCTTCGATGTGGCAATATTAATCGCACAACTTGAACTGGAGTTCGTTTGCATCAAAAGTATCTTTCAGAGAGAAAAGTGGAAGCGAGGTTTGGTTTCCACTATTGACGACCTGCCCCATCATCATGAACGGTACGGAGCACATACCCAAATTGGAACGAGCCACTGGTAGGAGCAGGACGCGTGACTGAGAACATTATTGATTCTAAAACGGAGTAGTTTCGACTTGACCTGACACGTTCTGCGACCCGGTCTCGATATACTTTACCGATATTTTACCTTTTTTCTATGTACCCTTGATACGTCATCAGTCCTACATTGTAAATATGTTAAAAATCTATTAAAGTTTTAGGAATGTTGCTTCCCACTCCGCTCCTATGTTCTTGATCTATAAAACTCGACTGATAGGAGTTTTATGTTTTTACATGAAACTGAATACAGGTTGGGCGAATTCATTCTCATAGAACGTAGTAGCGTTTTGCTGACTTGGGTACTGCAATATCCCATGGGTGTGCAGCGAAGTGGAAAATGCTATGTTATTGGTAATATTCTTGTAATTCTGCCTTGGGACCGGCATGGTCCTGGCTACTTGAGGATGGAGTTTCATGATCATTTGATGAAATTGCCAATCTGGCACAAAACCACCTTTTATTGTTTTGCTTCAAGCCTTCGCCAGGTGATAGTTGGAGGGGCACTTACAAATGATCAGGTAGAGCAACTTGCAGTCAATGCAATCAATCTTGATTCATCAAAAACCATAGAGCCTGGTAACTTTCGACTCGGTCGATACAAAATCATAGCCGGTGATAATAACACATTTACCTGGCGGGCCATAGGATCAAGCAACAGGATCATGTGCGGCACATGTTTCATTGAATCAGGAATCCTTCTATTAGATTCTAAAAAAAAAGAATTAGACGAAGTTACAAGAAGATTGTTTTATTCCGAACTCAAATTGCTACCACCATGGAATAAAACACCTGCATGGGGACACGCAGGGTCTATTAGGGGCTGTAAAGAGTCAAAGCACGACAATGTTTTTTATGAAGTTACATGGAACCCAAGATCTACAAAGAGCTTCATAAGTGACAGAATCCCATTCATTCTCAGTCAAGGACGCGGGAGAGAAAGAACCTCAGACCTCAACACACCTAACAATGAGCGCCATAAAATCGAATGGAAATTCCTCGGCAAATTGGGAATTTTCACTCTAGAAAGTGTCTACAATGGATTGCGCATCGGTGTACTCCTTTTGAAAAAATTGAGCAATTATGTTGCGAGAAAATGGCCCATTTTTCTAGGCATCTTACAGAAAAAGATCCATCAAAAACGAGGATAAAATTATAATCCTGATTTTTTACTTTATCATGCTGACCTGGATATGAAAATTATTTCTGGCAGTGCTACCTTTCTTGCCGTGAATTGATTTAAAACACTTTCCAGAAACAGTATTTAACATGGAGATTTGATGTTTGGATTCGGTTTGACTTTAGTTTCAACTTTCCTCCTCGTTTATATTATCTGGAGGATGTCCTCAATACCGAGACTCAGTGAAACTGTTTCGACAAGGATGTTCATTTATTGCGGTATCCTCATCTGGTTGTTCCTCGCTGTCGGACGATTTCTCGGTCATGGGGGAGGCCCGGCATGGGCTTCAACTGCTGATTTTATTGGGATCTCACTTACGGGTCTACTCTTTCTTCTTTTCGTCTGTCTTTTCCCTGTTGATCTCGTAACAGGATTCGGTTGTTTTTTCCCACACATTGCTCCGCGACTTCGGGGTTGGGCCCTGCTGGGCGGTTGCGTGCTCGGAATAGTAGCGACGATACAGGGGGTCCGACCTCCGATAGTGACCAGTTACGAAGTACAAATGAATAATCTACCGAAGGATTTGGATGGAACAACCCTTGTGGCACTTTCCGATCTCCACCTGGGATCTGTTTTAGGTCCGCGGTGGCTTGAATCCCGTATCCAGCAAGTCCAAACATTGGAACCAGATATAGTTGTACTACTTGGGGATATCTACGAAGGTCATGGAGAAAACACCGAAATATTTGCATCTGTTTTCCGAAAATTGTCAGCCCCTCTTGGTGTTTGGGCTGTGAATGGGAATCACGAGAATCATGGGAAAACAGAAAATTCGAGTACATTCATTAATGGGACTCAGATACACATACTGCAAAGCGAGATGACTCAACCAATACAGGGCTTAGTTTTGGCGGGACGAAACTTAGTCCGTTATCACGCCCAAGTCACAACTACATCGTCGTGGAACCCTCCACCAAAGCGCCCCTCAGGTGCCCTGGTCCTACTATCTCATATTCCTGAAGACTACTATGGTGCAGCACAAGCAGGAGTTGATCTCATGTTGTCTGGTCATACTCACGGTGGTCAGGTTTGGCCATTCAGTCTCCTTGTTGCCCTGAAGCACGTTATGGTCGGCGGGCGTTACGAAGTTGAAGGGATGACCTTGCTGGTCTGCCGTGGTACTGGTACTTGGGGGCCTAGAATGCGCTTGTGGCAACCCAGCGAGATTCTCAACATCACACTCAGATCCCAATCTCAGATACATACTGCAACAGATGAAGGAGCAAGAATTTAAAAAGAGTATTTATGTACGGCTTATAAAAAGAAAGAAGAACAGTTCGCCAAAAGACTGAACGGAAATCATAAACACTATTTGAGGAGAAATACGAATGAATGAGTATAAGCAGATACCGGTATGGGATCTATTTGTACGTGTATTCCATTGGTCATTGGTGCTGCTCTTTTTTGTAGCTTACGTAACAGGAGATGACAAAGGGCCTCTTCATCGATATGCCGGTTATGCAGTTTTTGGTCTTGTGGTAATTCGTATAGTTTGGGGATTTTGTGGTACAAAACATGCCCTTTTTAGTGATTTTATCTGCCCCCCATCAAATGCACTGAATTATTTAAAAGAACTCATGGACGGGAAATCCAAATATTATACTGGCCACAATCCTGCAGCAGCCTGGATGATTATTTCATTACTGGCACTCAGCATACTCACCTGTGCAAGTGGATATGAAGCGTTTACCGTCAAGGGCAAGAATCCCTCATTGAAATTTGGTAACATCTTTTCAATTGTCAAAAATGCTTATGCAGACGATGACAGACAAGAAAAACATAAAGATCGGAATGATAGAAAAGAAAGACATAACAAGTCCGGAAAGGACGATAACGAAAGCGACAGCGTGTGGAGTGACATTCATGAAATGTCCGCTCAATTCATGTTAATTTTAATTTGTTTACATATGATAGGAGTTGCTGTTTCGAGTAAAATGCATAATGAAAACCTTGTGAAATCCATGATAACAGGGACAAAAGGCACGCATAGCCCATGATTATCTAGAATAGTTCAGATTTCTCTTGGCGACATTTCTTCTGAGACAATAGGTCAAAGTTAACACTGTTCCTGATCATTTTCAATTTGATCATGGCCAAAAAACTTACTCAAAAAGGAGCATTTTGGCACTTTTGAAAACTCAAGATTATTTCCAAAAACGTAGCGGTAAATGGA
>CAXMTO010000132.1:0-8255 GCA_964196355.1 uncultured Myxococcota bacterium | reverse complement strand
GACCGACCGGATAACCGAAATCCCCATAACCCTGAAACCCCGCCAGTATGGCGAGTCCAGCTATGGGATCAGTCGTACTTTCAGGGTGTTTTCCGACCTGCTGCTGCTTTTATTCTTTGCCGGTTTTTTTAACCGGCCGATTCATATTTTCGGTTACATTTCCATCATCTTAGGCTTACCGGGGTTTACGATCTTGAGCTGGTTAAGCGTAAACAAGGTTTTTCGGCAGATACCAATCATGGAGTTCGGCCCCCTCTTTTTTATGGGTGTCATGTTGATCCTCGTGGCCGTACAGTTGTTCACCATCGGAATTGTCTGCGAATATCTGATCAGGATTTACTATAAAAAAGGTAACCGGCAGCCTTACAGTCTTGCCGAAACAACCTTTGCTAGGTCAAGTGAATGAAAGAAATGCGAAAGTATGGCCCCGGCAGGAAGTTTTTTGACGCGCTTTTTTTCCGATCCGGGCACTTTTTATACCGGAAGAGAACAGGTTTGGTCTGACTTCCCTGAGGGAGGAACGGTTTAGGCAGGTGGCCGTCCATTGCCGTGGCCGGGTTCTGGATGTGGGTTGCGGAAAAAACAACCTGTTTGTCAAAAAGTATATAGGCATGGAAAACGGGGTTGGCATTGATGTTTTCCCATATGAAGGTGTTGGTCTGCTGGTTGAGGATATGTGCAGCCTGCCATTTACAGACGAAGAGTTTGATACGGTTTGCCTCATAGCCATTGGCGGTCATATCCCGAAGAGCAAGCGAGTTGATGAATTTAAAGAGTTTGCCAGGGTGCTTAAACCTAGCGGCAGACTGATCATGACCGAGGGCGAACCTGTGACCCAGACACTCAACCATATCTGGCGTCACTATTCCATGAAACTTGTTGGCCGGCAAAGTATGGACAGTGAGCGCGGTATGGACGAAGAGGAAGAATACTGTATGCCATTTTCAGAAATCATGGGCTACCTGAATACCCCGCCATTGGAATTTGAAGAAAGGCTCAGGTTCCAATGGAAGCTGAATAATATATATATGGCGCTAAAAAGAGCTGTTTGAAAAGGAGGTACAGCTTATGAATAAAAAGACACTGTTTATTTTTTGTCTGACAGCCATATTCACCCTGTTGCCGGTATTGGGATACGGTGGCTACATCTCCATGGTCATTCAGACAACCATAACCGCCAGCCCGCAAAAGGTTGAGGTGGAGATAACGCTTCAAAACAAAGGAGATGAAGCGGCCTATAAAATATATCCTGAATTGCAGCTTGGTTCGTCTGAAGCTAAACTGTCACCACAACAGAAAATGGCAGTGAATGACTCCCGCCAGTGGAGCCATGCATTTTCACCAGAGGAAGCAGGGCTCAAGCTCAATGGTACATATCCCTTGCTGATCACCCTGCACTATCATGACTCAAATATGTACCCCGCTTCAACACCTGAGATTGTGCTTTTTGAAATGGTCAAGGCCGGGAAAGAATTGCCGTTTGAAAGCAAGATTGAGACATCCGAGGTGTTGGATTTCGGTCAGGTCAGCCTTACACTTGGTAATGTCCTGGATCGAACATTGGTAGGCGAAGTCAGGGTGCTATTGCCCATTGAGCTGACTACGGAGAACAATCCCTCAACTTTTGAATTGCAGGCAAACCAGACCAGCCAGATTCTATTTCCAATTACAAACAAGGGTGCCCTGCCCGGAAGCAAGTACAAGATATTTAGCATAACGGAATTTAATGATTCCGGCAGCCATTATTGTGTGCTGGTCTCTGACATGATCTCGGTGAAGATGCCCAAGGACGAGGATTCCTTCAGGTTCCTGATGATTGGTGGAGGTAGCCTCATTATTCTGTTGTTGCTCCTCATCGTGTTCTGGGAGTTGAGACGCAGGGAGAATTAAATGAGTCTGACCAGGGTTTCACAAGATGAGTGGAAAGAGGCCTGCAAACAATGCCGAATCTCGTCAGTTTACCTCGACCCTCGCTGGTTGCAACTTATTCAAGAAGTGTACCCTCGGCTGCATATTGTACGGTTAGTCTGCCGTGATGGTGCGGGCAATATCTGCTGGATGCTACCTCTGGTGGAAATTGTGCCGCTGGGAAAAAAAAGCCCCATGCTTATTTCACTGCCTTTTGGAAATTATGGAGGTTTTCTGTTACCGGCAGGCGTTGATAAAATAGACCAGGAATCCCTCTCTCCTCTTGTCAGTTATTTTGAAAAATCATCAGCTTTTGCCCTGGAATTACGTGAAACCGAAGAGCCTGCTCATGGATTTGATGTGTCAGATGCATTTCAGCGTTTTGAAATAGTATTACCTGATACAGCTGAAGAACTTTGGGAAAGGATTATTACCCGTAGAGCTCGTAAAAAAGTCCGCAAGGCCGAAAAGCTTGGAGTGGAAATTGTTTGCGATCATGCAGGGGCAGTCAGTGTTTTCCAGCAGCTATATGAGAAAAATGCCTCATACCATGGCACACCGATTCATCACCTTGACTGGTATTACAAGCTCGTCGAGTTGTTTAACCGGGAAACTCAAATTATCCTGGGGAAAATAGGTGATCAATTCGTTGCGGCGCTTCTGATTCTGCATTACAAGGATAGGGCTATATTGCATTTATCGGTAAGTGATCCCCGCTTCAGCACAGTACCAGTGACCGACAAATTATGGTGGTCTTTTTTTGAGCAGGCAGTGGAAGATAAGACATGTCGGGTTTTAGACTTTGGCAGAACCAGACCTGATCCTGGTAAATTGTTTTTTAAGCGTCAATGGGGTGGAGAGCAGTTACCGCTCTACTATTCTCACCTGGTTAAACCGGGCGAAAACATACCCCGGATACTGCCGGACAATCCGAAGTACGGCCTGGCTATAAAGGTCTGGCGTCATTTGCCAATGGCAGTAAAACGGGCAGTCGGGCCGCACCTGAGGGTGAGGATTCCGACCTGAAATTTTTCAAATATCGGGGCTATAAAGCGTTAAAATGGGCACCACTCAATCGTCGACCAACAATTCTTTGCTGTTTGCCCTAAAGGTTTTTGTTTCCCTGCTGGCATTAGGCTGGGTTATTTACAGTATGCGCGCACTCGACTGGCAGGCTGCCCGGGATTCTTTTTCGCGGGTCTCCTTAGTTAAAGCCGGTGCTTGTTTTTCGTTGGTGCTGTTGATTTACGCAAGTCGTCTTTTTCGTTTGCGGCTGTGGATTGAGCGGATTGCCACAAGGAAAATGCCCATTACCCAATGGGTTGATATTTATTTGAAAAGTATTGCCCTGGGATCGATCACTCCGGCTCGGCTCGGTGATTTTTCCCGGATTGGTCTTCTGGCCTCCACTGGCCTGGACCTGAAAGCACGTGGAAAGATCGTCCTGCAGGATAAGCTGACCGACACGCTTTACATTCCATTGGGACTCTGCCTCACCGCTACTGCCGTGGCAGGCAGGTTCGGTTTGTCCTCCGTGGGCCTTTGGACAGCCGGGCTGGTTGCTACGCTGCTCTTTTTTGTGCTGTCTTACTGGTTCGGGCGCCCCCTTGGCCTGGAACCGCTTTTTGTGGGCTGGGCGGTTACGTTTTTGGGGCTTGGGCTGTATATTGTCAGCAATGGGCTGCTTTTCTGGGCAGTGAATATCCAGTTGTCACTTATCGATGTTGCAGCGATCGTTCTGACTGTCGGCATCATCGCAAGCATACCGGTAAGCATTGGCGGACTGGGCATCCGGGAAAGCTCCCTGTTCTCGCTTCTCACTCTCTGGGGGGTTGCTCCTGAGTTCATCCCTGCGTTGCTTGTGTGGGAGTTTCTGTTGAATATGGTTTTTCCTGTGACGCTGTATGTGGTGTGGCATTTCTTTGCGCCACAGAAAAATACTTGGCTTAAATCGGGAGAATAATGGACCATCCGGATATTCCCTTTCAATGTCCTCACTGCTCTTCTGCCATTGATTGGCAGGCGGGGCGGTGCAGCAGTTGTTCTGCTCCGGTGCAGCTCGAAAACGGGATTGTCAACTTTATTACACCTGAGACGATTAGCGACCAGGAAAAGGGCGAGATTGATCTCCATGAAACTCTGGCATCAGAGTATGAAAAGCGGTATGAGCAGGAGTTCGCCAGGGTCTATTCCGAGTACTGGAATAAACAGTTTCTTGATCATTTACCCAGACCATGCAATATGGTGCTGGATTGCGGCTGCGGGACCGGCGACCTGGCTCGAGCTTTGCTTCCCCATGCCCGGCTTGTGGTGGGAATGGATATCTCCCAGGACATGATCCTTCAGGGCAGAAATATGTTTGACCGCTGGCATGAGGTGAAATGGGTCTCCTGCCCGGGTGAAACTTTGCCTTTTGCTGACAACACCTTTGACGCGGTGTGCTTCCGGGGGGCGCTTCACCATATGGCCCACGAGGCAAAGGCACTCAACGAAGCTCATCGGGTTATGAAGGTCGGAGGAAGACTTCTGCTTTCTGAGCCCAATGATGATTCTTTGTTACTGCGACTACCCCGAAAGATTGTAAACAGGAAGATGGCAAGGTTCGGTAATGATCATAAAGCGTTCAGGTCGATTCCCTGGCTGAATACCATCCGTATAGCTGGCTTTACTGTATTGCATACTAAGTATTTTTCATTTCTTTCCCAGCCGCTTTGTGGAATGAGCGACCTTTTACCCATCATGAAATATCTTCCGATGGCAGGGAGTATAGCAAAAGGACTGGTTGCCTTTGATGAGTTCTGCTCCCGGGTGCCTTTATTACGCAGGCAAAGTTTTGACCTTTTTGTTTGTGCTGAGAAAAACATGGAAAGTCAAAAGCGGGGTGCAGGCGGGAGCGCAAATGCTGTTTGATCAGCAGTTAATTCCGGCTATTCTTGTGCGCCGCTATAAGAGGTTTCTTGCTGATGTGGAACTGGCTAACGGTGAACTGTTGACCGTGCACTGCCCCAATTCAGGAAGTATGCAGGGCTGTAGCGAAGCAGGCAGTCCGGTGATGATATCCCGCTCTGATAACCCTGGACGGAAATATCCCCATACCCTTGAAATGGTACAGGCAGGCACAGTATGGGTGGGGATAAACACATCGCTTACCAATAAGCTTGTGCGGGAAGCCCTTGAAAAAAACGTGGTTAAAGAACTTGGCAAGTTGGATTCAATAATACAGGAAGTGAAGACATCGGCCCGCACCCGTTTGGACTTTCTATTGGAACGAAAAGGTAAACAGATTTACCTGGAAGTTAAAAACTGTTCTTTGGCAGAAAATATGGCAGCGATGTTTCCGGATGCGGTCACAGCACGAGGCACCAAGCATCTACATGAACTTGTTTCATTAAAGCAGAAGGGGTGCATGGCAGCTGTGCTTTTCTGTGTGCAGCGTGGAGATACTGATTGCTTCATGCCAGCCTATCATATTGACCCGGTTTATGCTGAAGCCCTTAAAAAGGTTGCTTCTGAAGGTGTTATGGTCCTTGCATATCAGGCCGATGTCACCCCCAGGGAAATTACAATAGTCAAAAAATTGCCTGTGAATTTGACATGTTGACATTCCAAATAATTACTGTTAACCCGGATTAGACCCAAATATGCCGGACAATAGATCTGGCACGACAAAGACTTCAGTCCGGTTTGCCTTAAGGAAAAACAAATGGGTGTTCATAATTTTAACGACATAAGCAGAATCCTCTCAACTGCCCTGAACAAGCAAGGTTCGTTTCCCGCCCAAATTATAAAAATGAGTGGCGCCGCGCTTTCCTATCTTTTTAAAAATCGCTCGTTCTACTTGCAAAGCAGAATGCATATTGATGAAAGATCCCCCTGGAACAAGGACGAGTTTGTTCAGCATATTATCAAGAATTATGGAGGATTTTTCCTTCCCGACGATACTACAGACAGGAAAATCAATTTTCCATACCCTTGGGACAGCGTCAGAAGAGATATGCTGGTTCTTTTGATGAAGGGACTGCTTGCTGAGAATGTTGAAGGTGATTTTGCTGAGCTTGGTGTCTATAGAGGCGGTACAGCCAAGTTGTTTCACTACTATGCACCAGAGCGAAAATTGCATCTTTTTGACACATTCTCAGGTTTTGATGGAGCTGATTTAAAATTAGAATCCAAGGAGACTGGCTACCATACAAACGTCGATCTATCGAAAACCGGAATCGAAGCTGTCAGACAATACATTAATCCATTGAACAATAATGTTGTTTTTCATCAGGGATTTTTTCCTGACAGCATTCCTGATAACTTGCAGGACAGAAAGTTTGCATTCGTACATCTGGATGCTGATTTGCTCGGGCCAACCCAGAGTGGTCTCGAATTCTTCTATCCACGGATGCCCAGAGGAGGAGTGATTGTAGTTCACGACTACAATGGTTGGCCAGGTGCGCGTAAGGCCGTAAAGGATTTCCTTCACGACAAACTCGAACAAGAACTGCCATATCCAGACAAGAGTGGCTCTGCAGTAATTAAGAAAATTTAAGCCCACCCCTACAGTATCCGGCCTGTTGTCCTTTATCCTCTGTCTTCTGTCTGGCGCCTTCACCTTTTTCATAATTCCTTTTACGAGTTATGGCTGCTTTGCTGTTGAGGTCTTGTGCCTGTTTATGTATTGTGAATTTTATGGACGAGAAATCAAACAATGAAATACAGCCCAAGGCTGTACTGCTCTTAAGTGGTGGACTTGACTCAACAACAGTGCTTGCCTTGGCAAGAAACGAGGGTTTTGCCTGTTACTGCCTAAGCTTTCAGTATGGTCAACGACAATCCATTGAGTTGGAAAGAGCAAAAGAGAACAGCATCAAGCTTGGCGCTATTGACCACCTTGTGCTGAATATTGGGCTGGATGCAATTGGTGGTTCAGCACTTACAGGTGAAATAGAAGTCCCCAATGCAACGGTGTCCAGAATTTGGCTTCAAAAAACAGCGTATATCCTCTTTAGCGTCCCCATAGCTTCAATCCATGAAGTGTTCTCATATAAGTTGTTGCGCAACCATCGGATAAATTTTACCGACAACTGAGTAGGCCTTCTGGGCTCTGTAAGAAAGGCTGGCAATTTGTCTCTCCTGGTTTTGATGCTGGCCAGGAGTTTATCAAGTCTCTTGCGGCGTCGATTATCTTCAATCTTATTTTCAACACCTTCTTTTTTAAGACATTGCTCAAGAATCAGCATCAAGTTATGTGCTATGCAAATGAATTGGGCTTGCATATTCTTTGCTGTAAACGATGTTGCCCATGCTTTTTTTTCAGCTAATTTGTTTTTCACCTGATCGAAAATCTTCTCGATATCCCATCTGCTTTTGTAAAGATACGCGATAAGTCCTGGGGGTAAATTAGACAAGCTTGTAACAAAACCATATGTTTCTCCGGATACTGGGCATCTATATACTACACGGAACATGGACACACCCGAACAGCCAATCATTTGATAACTCTGGACCCCGGCGTTAATTGGATCTTTCTTATCGTAACCCAACTCAGCCATGACCATTAATTCCATGTTCTTCTTTTCTCGACTGACAAAATAAATCCCACCGGCATGCTTCCATTTAAACCATTGCAAGAAATCGATACCGGCTCTATCCCAAACATATATTACTTTTCGGCCTTTTGGAGCTCCCTGGCGAAGAGTTTCAATGCCAAGACGTTTCAGAGCGCGTGTGTCATGCTCTCTTTTTCGAATGCCACTTGTATCTGCTAATGTTAAATGACGCAAAGCATGGGTTCTCAAATCGGCGGAATAAAAATGCTGGGTTGGATGTTTTTTTCCTGACTTCTTCACATCGTGAACAGCAGCAGCATGATAATGACCATCTCCTGCATAAATGTCATATTCGCCTAGCGGCGCAAATTGTTCAAAAGGATCAGCTTGCTGATTGATTGTCCTCATTTTCTCATACAATGAAAGACTAACCTCCCTGCATAATTTTAACCGACGCCTGCTTTTAAGTGTTTCAAAAAAAAGAGACCGCTTTACAACAGCCCTGCCTACGTCGAACAACTTTTGAAGAAATGCTCGTCCACTTGGCTCTTGTGACAAAGTTCTCAACAGCCCCGTCTCGATCCATTTCTGATCAGTCAAAGTGTTGCATTTTCGTTTGTGGTTGCATTGTTGAACCAGACCAGTTAATGGCTGAATCAACTTCCTAAATAACGTCTGTGGTGTAGGGGATTGTGTATTCATATAAAAAATTCCCCTGTCCCACTTCAAAAGTCAAGCTTTAAATGCATTTATTTCAATGTTTTCAGCCTGTTAGCATAATTATAACCCCCCCAAAAGACCCCCTCGTTT
>CAXMTO010000131.1:0-14956 GCA_964196355.1 uncultured Myxococcota bacterium | reverse complement strand
CTGGAAAATCTGACCGTGAATCTCCCGCTGTCAGAAGGTGCAGAACTGGTTGCCAGTACCTTGAAAGGGCTCGGTTATAAACTTGCCATACTCTCCGGTGGATTTACCTTCGTTGGGGAATATCTCAAGGAAAAGCTGGGCTTTGATTATGTGTACGCAAATGAGCTCGATCTGCTAGATGGTGAGGTAACCGGTAAGGTCTGTGGTGAGATAATAGACGGAGAGAAAAAGGCAGTGTTGTTAAAGGAAATCGCCAAACATGAAAATATAACCCTTGAACAGACCATTGCGGTGGGGGATGGAGCAAATGATCTGCCTATGATTAATGCCGCCGGTATGGGTGTAGCTTTCAACGCCAAACCTATTGTCAGGGAACGTGCCGGTAATGCAATTTCTACGGTTGGCCTTGATGGGCTGCTCTATCTGCTCGGTATCCATGAGCGGGAGATAAATCAGGATGTGGCATTGAAGCAGCAGCTTTCCCAGCCCGATAAACGGGAAGAGTAGGGGGGGGTGACTTCGAACGTACTAAAAAACGAGTTCCGGAAGAAATGTGGCAAGCTTTGGGAAAAACCAGAGAATGCCAACACCGACAGCCTGGAGAGCTATGAAAGGTGCGACGCCTTTATAGATCTGACCTGTCGTCACCTCCGGCGGTGCGGCTCCACGGAGATAGAAGAGCGAAAAACCAAAGGGCGGTGTCAGGAATGAGGTCTGCAGGTTGATGGCAATCAGCACGGAGAGCCAGACCGGATCATGGCCCATAAGAATCAGGCTGGGAGCAACCAGCGGCAGAAGAATGACGCTGATTTCGACAAAATCGAGGAAGAATCCAAGAATAAAAATCAGGCCCATACAGAAAAGTAATGCACCCTGAGGGCCTCCGGGCATTGATTCTATTATCCATACAATCCGTTCGTCTCCTCCCAACCCTATAAAAACCAGAGAGAACATACTTGCGGTCAGGATAGTGGCAAAAATCATCGCTGTCACCACCATCGTGGATGTGAGAATTGGTTTTAACAGGTTTTTATGGGCGATCAGCTGTATTGCTTTAATAACTGCTATAAACCCGATTACTACCAGCCCCATGCAGAGTATCCCAAGTAACCAGTCCATGAGCCCAGTGTCCGTTCTCTGAAGCCGTACGGGAGCAAGCCCTGCAATTCCAGCAAGGGATACAAAGGCAATGGTGCCGATTATCATCAGGCGCGCGGAACCGCCTTTTCTCGCGCCTGCAATCAATATTGCGCCGATCGCTCCAACTGATGCGGCCTCACTGGGGGTTGCAATACCTCCGAGTATTGAACCCAGTACGGCGATGATAAGAAAAACGGGGGGCAATATGGCGCGAAGTACATCCGAAACAGCTGGTTTTACAGCGCTGTCACTGGTCAGAGCCGGCGCGACATTAGGTGAAACCCAGGCCCGAATGAGGAGATACGTGATATATACAGAGACCAGCAGCAGCCCCGGGATCAGGGCTGCTGCAAACATCTGGCCAACTGAGATGGTATCAATGGTAAATAGTCCCTTGGTAAACTGCGCCTGCTGATACGAGTTGGACATCACATCAGTGAGGATAATAAGCAGGGTTGAGGGAGGGATAATCTGACCAAGCGTACCGGAGGTACAGACAATTCCGCAGGCCAAGCTTGGCTCATAATTGTTTCGCAGCATCGTAGGCAGGGCAATAAGGCCCATGGCAACGACCGTAGCACCAACTATACCTGTGGAGGCGGCAAGCAAAGCACCAACAAGAATAACAGAGATGCCCAGTCCCCCGCGCATTTTACCAAAGAGGCCTCCCATGGTCTCAAGGAGCTCTTCGGCAATATGGCTTTTTTCGAGAACAACCCCCATGATGACAAAAAGAGGAATGGCGATCAGCACATCATTGGTAAGCAGACCGAAAACCCTTTGGGCGAGTGCGCCGAGAAGGCTCATGTCGAATGACCCGGTGAGCCAGCCCAGAAATGCAAAAAGTGTGGCTACTCCGGCGAGGGTAAATGAGACCGGGTAGCCTAGAAGAATACCGCTGATCAGGGCTACTACTAAAAGAATATCAAGGGGTAAGGTCATTGATAAGAAAATTTATGTGTATCTTAGAGATCATTTTTCGCAGTTGTGAGGCAGATCAGATCATTCAGCAGGTTGGCAAGGCACTGGACAATGAGGAGTACACAAAACGCGGGAATAAGTGATTTCAACAGGAAAGATGCCGGTATTCCGCCGACGGATATCGGGCCTTCTAAAATTTTCCATGAAGCTTGAACCGATGGCCAGGAATAGACGATGAGTACAATCATAGACGGAAAGAGGAAAAAAATATGTCCGAAGAGATCTATTTTTGCCTTTCCCCTTTTCACCTGCCTCGCATAAAAAATGTCAACCCGCACGTGTTTATCAACAAGCAGGGTATAGCCGGCACCGAGCATGAACAGGGTGGCGTGCAGGTAGAGTACACCCTCGGTGAGGAAAATATAGCTTATGCCAAACACATAGCGAAGCACAACGATAACAAACTGGAGCAGGAGCATGAGGAGTGCACTCCAGCGGACAAAATTACCCACATGGAGATTAACTGCTTCCAGGAAATGAATAAGTGATGTCATTTTCATTTTTTTATCCCCCCTGATAACGCTCGCCGACGTCCTCAGGGGGAGGGCTGAACCGAGTTCCGTTTATCGGGCTTAGTACTTATAATTGAGTGCACGGGCGTTCATCTGCCCATTATCAGCATAAACCATATATTCAGAAATTGAACTGCGGTAAACAAGGAAGCTTTCAACAATGCGTTTGACAAGCTCATCGGAATCGTTGCGCATATCATCAATAACCTCACCGGCGGCATTACCCATGGCAACGATGACATCTTCGGGAAGCTTCTTGACCTGAACACCCTGTTCAGCGACCATTTTTTTTAAGGCCAGGGCATGCTTGGTGGTGTATTCAGTCCAGACAGGATTATAGAGACTCTCGCAGGCAAACTTGACGGCCTGTTGCAGATCAGCCGGAAGTTTTTCATATTCCTTCATATTTACGGCACATTCTTCTGCGGAAGAGGGCTCACCAACTCCGGGCCAGTAATAGTATTTTGCAACCTGGTAAAAGCCAAGCGCAGAATCTGTCCAGGGGCCGATAAACTCACCAGCATCAAGCGCACCCGACTGCAGTGCCTGGAACAGTGCCCTGCCGCCCATGGCCTGTACCGCCATTCCGAGTTTGGCGCACATTTCTGAGGCCAGGCCGGTTGTGCGGAAGCGAAGCCCTTTGAAATCATCGGCCGATTTTATCTCTTTACGGAACCAGCCTGCCCATTGAGGGCCGGAGTTGCCGCATAAAAACGGCTTCAGGTTAAAGCGGCCGTACATTTCATCATAAAGAGCCTGACCTCCTCCATGCATCATCCAGCCCTGCTGTTCATCTGCTCGCAGGCCAAACGGCTGGGAGCCGAAAAGGAGGATGCCTTTTGATTTGGAGCCCCAATATGCAGGTACCGCGTGATACAACTCTGCTGTTCCCTGTGATACTGCATCAAAGACACCCTTGCCGGGGACTAATTCACCGGCTGCATAGAGTTTAACTTCAAGTCGTCCTCCGGATAGAGCAGTAATTCTATCGGCCAGCATCTGCGCTGCAACACCCGGGCCCGGAAGATTTTTAGGCCAGGCAGTTACCATCTTCCATTTGATTTTTCCTTTAGCAATTGCAGGTGCTGCAAGGGGTGCTGTCAGTGCGGCAGTTGTCAAAGCAGTGGCACCTGCCGTTTTTAGAAATTCTCGTCGATCCATGTAAAACCTCCAGTTGTTAATTGAGTGTTTTTCATAAAAATAAATCCATCAGGATATTGATGGACCCGTTAAAACGCCTTTCTGCCAATGTTGATCCTTTCTGTAGAGGCGGGAATGGCGGAGCATGGAACTTCCTTTGAGACTATCATACATGATCAAGTATCGCTATAATTTCTGCACATTTACGATAAGCTCTCTGCATGATGTTCTCGGCTTCTGTGAGGATATGTTTTTTATAGTTCTCATCCTTTATATCCTGCATGTTGATCAGCACATTCTGGTGGGCACCCCATATTCCTGTTTCAAGAGCTTTGGCACCAACCTGGGTGTCTGATTTCGATGCAGGGTTACCATGCAGGGCTACTTCAACCAGGGCACTCCAGGCCTCATCTCCCAGACGCATGGTGGATAAAGGGACATTAATTGCCGTCTGCAGGCCGGCCTGCATCTTTGCTGTTCGTGCCTGTTTTTCCGCATCCGTGCCTTTTGGCATACGTAATCCTGCCATAAATTCATTGAAGGCGGATGTGTCTGCATCAATCATCGGAATGAGTTGTCGGGTGAGTCTGTGGAGTTGTGGAATAGCCTGCATCATATGGGGCTGTACATCTTCAAATCTTCTTACTCCATATGTCAGTTTTGCAACCATTGCCCCAAGTCCTGCACCAACAGCGGCGATTGCAGCAGACGCAGAGCCGCCACCGGGAGCAGAGGAACGGGAACCAATCTCTTCGATGAAATCACGAACGGAAAGAGAGGCCAGAGGCTCCTCGGGCTCTTCCCTGATAATATATTCGATGATCCTCTCCTTTGGAATAAAAGGTGAGATTGAATTGAGCCCGAGTCGCTCCACTGCCAGCCTGATTTTCTGATCTTCCTCGTAGATAAAGAGGTTCTCTTTTTCTATGTAGTAGTCAGCAGCCATCAGCAGTGATTTAAGAGGGATGATACCAATTATTTCGGAGCCGCTGACACCAACCTGCAGAGCACTGGCCTCCTTTTTGACTTCTTCAAAAAGTGTATGAATGGGCGTTATTTCAAAATTGTTGAGATTAACGGTAACCTGGGCCATGTTATATTCGTTAACAAACCAGCCCATCCCCTTTACATCTTTTAACCGACCCGGCTTATTGGCGCCTCTTCCCGCCTCTCTCAGGTTAAGTGCTATGCGATGAGCCTGGTTGGAGGTGCCGAGGATATTGACATTATAAGCAATAAGAAACATGCGCGCTCCTGTGGCAGTTGCCCCCCAGGAGGGAACAAACGTGTCAGGGCCAAAATCAGGTTTCCATTTCGGGTTTTTCAACCGTTCCTCGAGCCCCTCATATTCACCTCTGCGTACGTCCGGGAGTTTGCGGCGATAGTCATGTTCTGCGGCTTCTTCATAAAGATAAAAGGGGACCGACAGCTCATCTGCAGCTCTCCTGGCAAAGCGTTTTGCAACTTCAGCACACTCCTCCATAGTGACCCCGGCGACGGGGATGAACGGGCAGACATCCATGGCACCAAAGCGATGGTGTTCTCCACTGTGAGTCCGCATATCAATTTTTTCTCTTGCCACCCTGGCAGCCGCAAGTGCGCCTTCGATTATGGCGTCAGGATCACCCACAAATGTGTAGACAGTCCTGTTGGTTGACTGGCCAGGATCGGCGTCGAGGAGAGTACAGCCGGATGTGTTTTTTATTGCATCGGTAATGGCATCTATAGTTTCTTGATTCCGGCCTTCAGAAAAATTTGGTACACATTCAATAATTTTTTTCATTCTGTTTTGTTCCTTTATCTTTTTGGTCACTCACGAGACTCTTTCTCCACGCTTATACACTTCTACAACCGGATTTACTCCGGCATGATAGGCAAGAATAGAAGGAGATTCACCGTCAAGCAGTAAAAAATCTGCCAGCTTGCCCGGCTGCAGACTTCCTCTGCTCTCTGCCTTGCCGATAGCGTAGGCTGAATTCAGTGTGGACGCTGTCAGGGCTTCAGCAGGAGACATGTTCATATTTAAAATAGCCAGCCCGATAACAAAGGGCATCGATTCAGTGTAACTTGAACCGGGGTTGCAGTCTGTGGCTAGAGCCACCGGGAGATCGCTGTCAATCATTTTGCGGGCTCTGGCATAGGGTTTTCTCAGACTATAGGCAGTTGCGGGAAGCAGGTTTGCGACGACCCCTGCCTGAGCCATTTTAAGAATGTTCTCATCACTGGCAGCAAGAAGATGGTCTGCAGAAATAGCCCCGAGTTCTGCTGCGAGCGCTGCTCCGCCAAGGTCGTGTACTTCATCGGCATGAATTTTGACTTCCATACCGAGATTTTTAGCGGCTTGCAGCAGTCGCCGGCCCTGTTCAATGGTAAACACACCCTTCTCGCAGAAGATATCGCAGTGCCGGGCAATGTTCTGTTTTCGCACAGCAGGCAGCATTTTATCGATGATGTGATCAATAAATGCATCCGGGTTTTTCTTGTAGAGCTCAGGGATTGCGTGAGCTCCAAGAAATGTTGCGACCACATCCTGGGGCGTACTGTTTGAAGTACGCTTTATAGCCCGCAGCATTTTGAGTTCGTTTTCAGTGTCAAGCCCATATCCGCTTTTGATTTCAAGGGTCGTGGTGCCAAAGGATAATGCCGTTAACGCATGCTTGAGGCAGTTATCGTATAAGTCGTTCTCCGTTGCTGCCGCTACAGCCTTTACGGAGGAAAGAATTCCACCGCCCTGTCTGAGGATGTCAAGATAGGGTGTGCCTTCGATTCGCATCTTGAATTCATTTTCTCTTCTTTTGGCAAAACAGATATGGGTATGCGGATCGACAAAACCAGGCACCATACATCTATCCCTGCAATTAATCTTTTGATCGACAAGGTTCATATCCACTCTGGCAAGAACTTCATTTTCTTCTCCGACTGCGCTGATAAGGTCGTTTTCGACCAGAAGCCCACCACGAAGAAACTGGGTGACATCACCCTGTGCCTTGCCTTTAGCTGGATGTCCATTGTCCACAGGAGTGTATATACGGCAATTGTGAAACAGTTTTACTGACATGCTAAACTCACCTCCCAGGCACTGGTTAATCGTTTTCTGCAAAGAGATCATCTACTGCTTGACCGACCAGAGAATCGTCTGCACAAAATGGAATAGTGATCTGATCTCCGGTGGAATTTTTTCCGTTATATTCGATTGCAACCTCCATGGCGTTTGGATTGCGGCTCCAGTTGCGACGGGCAACCCCTCCCATGACATCCCAGGACATTGCTGAACGGAGTATGTCATCTACCCTGTCGCTGCCGTCCAGAACCATGCCAAAACCACCATTGATAGCTTTGCCGATCCCTGTCCCTCCTCCGTTGTGCAGGGCCACCATAGACATCCCCCTGGCAGCATTGCCGGCAAAACAGTGGGTGGCCATATCGGCACAGACATTACTGCCGTCTTTGATGTTCGCAGTCTCACGAAACGGTGAATCGGTACCGCCGGGGTCATGATGGTCTCTGCCGAGCATGATCGGTCCAATCTCACCCTTTCGTACCATATCATTGAATCTCAGGGCAATAGCCACACGTCCTCCTGCATCCGAATAGAGTATCCTGGCCTGGCTGCCAACGACAAGTTTATTCTCTTTGGCATCTCTGATCCAGATATAGTTATCCCTGTCTTCGGGGCGTCGATCGGGGTCGATGCAGGACATTGCCGCTTTATCAGTCTTATCAAGGTCTTCAGGGTTCCCGCTCAGACACACCCAGCGAAAAGGGCCGTAACCATAATCGAAAATCGGTCCCATGATATCTTCGAAATAGGATGGGTAGATAAAACCATCTTTTGCATCGACGCCGTTTTTAGCTACCTCTGTTACTCCTGCATCGAAAACCGCTTTTAAAAAAGCGTTGCCGTAATCGAAAAAATAGCTTCCCTGTTCAGTCAGCAACTGGATAACCTGGCAGTGCCGGCGCAGACTCTTATCAACCAGGGTTTTAAATTTTTTTCTATCACTGGCGAGCAGATGCGTTCGTTCATCAAAAGTTAATCCCTGGGGACAGTAGCCGCCATCATAGACGACGTGACAGGAAGTCTGATCGGAAAGAAGATCCACTTTAACTTTTTTTGCTGCCATATATTCAAGGAGATCCACAATATTACCATGATAGGCAATGGAGGTATTGTCTTTTGCAGCCGTGGCTTCCGCAGCTATTTTCAAGACTTCATCCATATCGTCTGAGACAACATCAACCCAGCCCTGTTCGTGGCGCGTTGTAATTCTTGAGAGATCTACCTCCGCAGTTATTGATACAGCACCTGTGATTTTTGCAGCTTTAGGCTGAGCACCGCTCATACCGCCAAGACCGGAGGAGACAAAGAGTAACCCTGCAAGATCATCGTTGGCAGCCACATTGCACATCTTACGTCCTGCATTTAGAAGAGTGTTGTAGGTTCCATGGACGATTCCCTGCGGACCGATATACATCCAGCCTCCTGCAGTCATCTGACCGTAGGAAGACACCCCCATCTGAGCCGCAATTTCCCAATCATCCGGGTTGTCATATAAACCAACCATCAAACCGTTGGTGATTATCACCCTCGGGTTATCCGGATTCGATTGGAATAAACCAAGAGGATGTCCGGATTGCATGACAAGAGTCTGGTTTTCAGTAAGTTCCTCCAGATATTTTTTGACGAGACGGAGCTGCATCCAGTCATGGCAGACACTGCCTGTTTCCCCATAGGTGACAAGCTCATAGGGGTAGAGTGCCACCTCAAAGCTGAGATTGTTGTCAATCATCAGCTGAAAGGCTTTTCCTGCCAGGCAATTACCCTTATAGTGATCTACAGGTCGTGGTTTGATAATTCCTTCAGGCCTGAAACGATAACCATAAATCCGACCAAATGCTTTAAGTTCATTCAAGAATTCGGGGATTAGAGTAGCGTGGTGCTGTTCGGGTATATAGCGAAGCGCATTCTTAAGAGCCGTTTTAGTCTGGTCCTTATTCAGGCGGAAACCACGAGCCGGCGCTCGGCGAATACCTTCTCCGAATGTAGCTTTTTCAGGTAACTCATCATCAAGACGGATTTTCATGGATTGAGAAATGTCAATATTGGTGAGCATAATTTTCTCCTTAAATTCTGTTTTTGTCTAACACCCCACAAGGGGGTATAAGTACCTTGGTGATATATCTAACACCGGTTAACGGTAAAAATCCCTGTACTCTTTTCAGTACCAGCTTGAGGGGTATAAGTACCTTGGTGGTATATGTAACCACATAATTTTAAATCACATTACTCAGTTTCTTGTTTTTTACACCCCTCAAGGGGGTACTGAACTGAGTGACAGGATTTCTGGAGTAAGGTACTAACACCCCACAAGGGGGTATAAGTACCATGGTGACATATCTAACAATTTAATTTCAAAAAACATTCCTCGATTTCTTGTTTTTTATTACAGAAGTACAGGAGTAAGGTACTAATGACTGCTTGTCACTAACATCAATATACAGCACCCAAGATGTATATACAACATTGCTGGTTGTCCTGAGCCAAAAACAGCCTGCATCTTTAGTGTATAATAGTCTGTTTATGCATATATTATTGAGTAATTGAAGGTTTATGCAATGGCCTTCGTGGGTTGAAAGTTGCATCAATAGTGGGAGTGTTGTATATACATGTCTGTGTGTGTCTGGAACTTTTACTTTTCAATTCACAAAATACCATCGGGATAAAATATGCAAGAACTTCAAATTGTACCAGGTAAGATGACGCTCGAGCAGCTACGATTCGTTTCAAGGAAAAAAACAAAAATCACGCTCGATCCCAACTGTAAAGATGCAGTTGAAAAATCTGTGGAAACGGTAAGAGATGTAATTAATTCCGGCAGGGTTATCTATGGCATAAATACCGGTTTTGGCTTACTTGCCAATACTGTCATTCCCAATGATGAACTTGAACATCTGCAGCGTTCGATCGTCCTCTCCCATGCAGCCGGCATTGGTGATTTCATGAGTGAATCGACAACGCGATTATTGATGGTGTTGAAGATTAACAGTTTGGCCCGTGGCTATTCCGGTATTCGCCTGGAGGTAATTTATGCATTGATCAGGCTGGTCAATGCCGAAGTGTATCCGTGTATTCCTAAAAAAGGGTCTGTTGGAGCATCAGGGGACCTGGCTCCCCTTGCCCATATGAGTACAATCCTTCTTGGAGAGGGAGAGGTCTTTTATAAAAAGAGACGCATCTCCGGCAGGGAAGGTCTTGAAATTGCGGGAATGAAGCCGATTGTGCTTGGCCCGAAGGAAGGCCTGGCACTGCTTAACGGTACCCAGGCCTCTACGGCTTTTGCACTTCAGGGGTTATTTGCTGCTGAGGATCTCTTTGCTGCAGGAATTGTAACCGGTTCTCTCAGCGTAGAAGCAGCACTTGCCAGCAGGCGGCCTTTTGAAGCCTCAATACACGCGGTCCGTGGGCACCAGACCCAGATAGATACTGCTGCTGCCTTTCGCGACCTGCTCACCGAGACAAGCGGAATATGCGTTTCCCATAAAGATTGTGAAGGAGTCCAGGACCCCTATTCCCTGAGATGTCAGCCGCAGGTGATGGGAGCCTGTCTGAGTCAGATCCGAAACGTGGCGGATATACTTGTGGTTGAAGCAAATGCGGTTTCCGACAATCCACTGGTGTTCGCAGAGAGCTGCGATATAGTATCTGGAGGCAATTTTCATGCTGAACCGGTTGCCATGGCAGCCGACAACCTGGCACTTGCCATTGCCGAAATCGGATCGATTTCCGAGAGAAGAATCGCCTTGCTCATTGACACTCATATGAGCAAGCTCCCACCCTTCCTGGTAGAAAAGGGGGGGCTCAATTCAGGATTTATGATTGCTCAAGTGACATCGGCAGCCCTTGCAAGTGAGAATAAATCCCTCGCCCATCCCGCCTCGGTCGACAGTCTGCCCACTTCTGCCAACCAGGAAGACCACGTTTCAATGGCAACTTTTGCCGGTCGCAGGCTGTTGGAAATGGCCGAAAATACGGCAGGGGTTCTGGCTATTGAACTTCTTGCTGCCTGTCAGGGCATTGACTTCAGGGCTCCTCTAAAGAGTTCTGAGCCACTCGAGAAAGCCAAAAAGATGCTTCGTGAACAGGTATCTTTTTATGACCAGGACCGATATTTTGCGCCTGACATTGAGAAGGCGAGTCAATTGATAACTTCAGGTATCCTCAACACATTGGTTAGTAATGACCTGCTGCCCAGTTTGCACCTCAATGATGGTGACCAAAACAATGCTGGAAGATAATAGAATTCAGAAAAACAAATCAACCTTTTCATCTGAAATGCTCAATTCAGTTCTTCCCCGCTATCAGCAGGTCAAAGAATATATTTTGTGCCGGATAGACAGTGGTGAGTTGCAGCCAGGAATAAAAATTGAATCGGAAAACCGACTCGTTGAGATAACTGGTGTGTCAAGAATGACTGTCAATCGGGCACTTCGAGAGTTGACGGACGAAGGGAAGCTTACGAGAATCCAGGGAGCGGGCACATTTGTTGCCAGTCCAAAGCCGCAGTCTGCCTTGCTTGAAGTGCAGTCAATTGCTCAGGATATCCGCCGCAGGGGAGGGATATATTCCTGTGATATCAGGCTGTTGTCAGAAGAAAAAATAAAACCCTCATTGGCTTTATCCATGGGTCTGCAGCCATATTCCCCTGTTTATCATTCAGTTATAGTACATATGGACAACAGGCTTCCTATACAGCTTGCTGACAGATATGTTAATCCGGCAATGGCCCCCGACTATTTAGCGCAAGATTTTTCAAAAATATCCCCAAATGAATATCTGTTGGGCCTTTCGCCAATATCGGAGGTGGAACATGTCGTGGAGGCGGTGATTCCCGATGGATGGATCCGGGAACTACTGCAGATTAATGAGGCCGAACCCTGTCTGGTACTCTATCGTAAAACCTGGGTCAACAAGGATGTTGCCACAAAAAGCAGTTTCTATTACCCGGGTTCACGCTATAGGATTGGTGGTCGGTTCACACCTTCTAATAGAGGGAGTATTCGTGTAATTTAAGGCTGGTGCAGAGTGGAATGCATCTTGCGGCAAATTACTTGTCCCAAACCGCCTGAATAGCCGAACTAAGATCCTGCATCTGGTATGGTTTCACAATCGCGCCGCAAAAACCGTAGTCTGCGTACTTTGCCATTATCGGATCGTATGAATAGCCGCTGGCGACAAGAACCTTAGCCTCAGGATTGAGGACCAGAATTTCTTTCACGGTATCTTCTCCCCCCATGCCGCCCGGGATGGTAAGGTCCATTATAATGAGGTCAAACTGGTTTCCGGCAGACCGGGCTTTTTTATAGAGATCAATGGCTTCTTCCCCATTAACTGCAAACTCACTATTAAATCCCATGTGGGTAAGCATCGCCCCTGTCATTGTTCGTATCATTTCGTCATCGTCCATAACCATTATTTTCCCATGCCGTTGAATAGGTTTAACTGCTTTTTGATCAGGGAGAGCCGGTATTTCGTTCGTGGATGCGGGAAGGAATATTGAAAAAAAGGTTCCATTTTCTGGTTCTGACGCTACAGAGATATCGCCGCCATGCTGTTTGATAATCGAAT
The DNA here is from genome assembly GCA_964196355.1 of uncultured Myxococcota bacterium. Lineage (GTDB taxonomy): Bacteria > Desulfobacterota > Desulfobulbia > Desulfobulbales > Desulfocapsaceae > Desulfomarina. The sequence continues at coordinate 2,557 of CAXMTO010000131.1, read as the reverse complement.
GACAGATTGCAAGGCCAAGGCCGTTGCCTGTTGTTTTTGTTGAGAAATATGGGTCAAAAATCTTGTCAATTATATCTCTGGAGATACCTGTACCATGGTCCTTAATAGTTACCGCAATGTATTTGTCCCCGTGTAAAGAGGATGGCCTTGGCTGATGGTCAAGTACGTTTTCACATCGGATTTCAATCACACCACCCTGGGGCATGGCATGAGCAGCATTAATTATGATATTCTGTATGACCTGGCTGATCTGGCCCGAATCGATGTCAACCGGCAGGAGATCAGGAGCAAACCAGGTGTCACAGCGGACATTACTCCCTCTTAGGACAAACGAAGAAGAGTCGATGATAATTTCGCTGATTGCGGCTGTTTTCCGAACAGGCTCACCTCCTTTAGAAAAGGTCAGCAGCTGCTGGGTGAGATCTTTGGCTCGCAGTGAAGCATTTTCTGCTTCAGATAAAAGGGTGTGGATTGGCTCGTGGGGGGGCGTCTCGCTAAGAGCCAAATTGATATTGCCGAGTATGGCAGCAAGGATATTGTTGAAATCGTGGGCGATGCCTCCAGCCAGGATACCTACGGATTCCAATTTTCTAGCTTTCTGTACCTCCTCCTCCATTTTCAGTTTTTCGGTTACATCCCGAAAAACCAGCACAATCCCAATTATATTGTTCTTAGCGTCAAGGATAGGAGAGCCGCTATCGGCAATGATCCGCTCCTCACCATTCCTGGCAACCAGAACCGTATGACTGGCAAGCCCTATTGTCTGGCCACTGCTTATAACTTTTGCGATCGGATTTTCACAAACCTCTCTGGTGTGCTCATTTATAATGTGAAAAATCTCATCAAAAGGGCGCCCGGCAGCTTCTTCGTTGCTCCAGCCAGTCAAGCCCTCAGCGACCTTGTTCAGTAGAGCAACTTTACCGTGGATATCAGTTGTGATTACCCCGTCACCAATGCTGCGCAGAGTTACTGTTAGCTGTTGATTGGCTGTCTGCAGGTCAGTAATATTCTTTTCCATTATCAGTCTTGCAGAAATCAGTTTCCCCGTCATCCTGTTGAACGCAACACCAAGCTCACCGATCTCGTCTTTATGGGATTCTTCTGCCCTCTCATCAAAGTTATCTCTGTCTATATTTTGAACGACTTCTGTGAGTTTGATAATAGGCCTGGTAATGCTTCGGGCAAGAAGGAGAGATAAAAATATTATGAGGCACACCGCGCCGACAAGAATAGTCGCGAGGAGCGAAGTCATTTTGGCAAGTGGTGCGAACGCCTCATCTCTATTTATTTTTACCACGATGCCCCAATTGACATTTTCAATATATCTTGTTGCTGCAAGAACAGGAACGCCGCGATAATCATTTGCATCCGTCACCAGCTGTCCTTCACCCGAAAAAGCGAGATTTATGGGTATCTGTGAGTCGTCTTTCGGAATAGTTAACCGGAGTGCTGCCTGTCGGTCAAATCGGGTCGGCATGATAAAAACCGTATCACCATCCTGTCTTTTTGTGGCCAAAACTGTCTCCCCGGTCTGTCCGAGGCCAGTATAATCACTGATTGCAGTGACCATTTTGTCGACTTTGCTGTTAATTAAAAGTGTTCCCAGGAACTTGTCTTTCAGATAAAGTGGTCCAACGAGATAGAGGGAAAGATTACGATCCGCATCAAGATACAATAGATCGATCCTGTTGCTCTCACGGCCTCTAATCAGTGCATCGTCATGAAGATGTTTCTTGTCACTCATGGGGGGATTGCTAGAGGCAACAATTACACCATCTGGAGAGTAAACGCAGAGGTGTTTGAAATCAGGAATAGAACGTTGGGCATCCTGGAGTATTGTATCCATTTTGACCTGATGTTTTGGGTCAGCACTGGTTAAAAATATTTCGAGACTGAGGCGCAACTGAGTTCGACTGGTGACAAGCCTTAGCCTCTCTGCGTACTGTTCGGTAATATCAGATAATCGATGCTGCTGGATGGAAGCTACGGATTCCAAGTGGTTTAGAATGTTATGAGACAGTGTTTTTTTTTCACTGTTGTAAAAAATAATATTAGTAATGACCAGTAACGGAACAGACAATGCGAGGAAGACCACCACTAATTTAGTTTTAATTTTCATGAGGAAAATCAAGGGATATAATTTTTAAGCCACTAAAACATGAGTTAGAATTCGGCTTCATCTAACAATTTATTAAAGCACATTTTTATGTTTTAAAATAGAAATAATGAACAAATCTTGCTCGGTAATGCCGCCGCCCAATCAAATCATGGCGAATATAATACACATACCGGGAAAAAAATTGTGACAGGTTTTATCGAGTAAGGCACTAACCCGCATTTCTCATGAACATTGTGTCAATTTCCTGAAAGTGTTTTCATTGTAACAGCTTGCCACCCGTTCGATTTGACGGGAAAATTTACACAATGTTCACCAAAGGCCAGCAGATATGATCACATCCGGAGTCTCACTGCGTTCGCTTACCTGCAGCGTCGCTACCCCAGCAAACATAGACTATTATAGTTCACTAGGGTGCTTCTTGAATATGTAATCATCTTT
>CAXMTO010000130.1:0-10366 GCA_964196355.1 uncultured Myxococcota bacterium | reverse complement strand
GGTGCACTGAATAGTTCTTCCATGAACCAGAAGGCATGTCCCCATTCGTTAAGACCAACGTTTGGCAGAATCATCAGCGGACCGGCAATCGCAAAAACCAAAGGAAACGATGTGCCTCTGCTGTACAGTGGCAAACGGGTTATAGCGTACAGATAACTGGAGATCCCGCAGACAATGTACATCGGGAAGGAACCATAGAATACGACGACATGACTAGGAGTAAAACTAGTGTCGCGTATGATCACCTGATGCCATGAAGCATCCTGTTCGGTGAAGAAGCTGCCACCCCAGTACACACCAAAGAGGTAAACGCCCAGCCACATCATCCAGTAGAAATAACGCTTGATTTCCAGCTTCGGATCCAGGTTATCCAGTTGTTCTTTGGTATCCCTTGTCTTCCAGATCCAGCCCCAGGCAATCAGTGCAAATGTCGGCATTACTGTCATGTGTACGCGCCACAGACCCATCCAGACTTTCTCAAATTCCGGCTCCATCGAATCCATGCCATGTGAGTAGGCAAAGGTGCGCTGATACCAGATCCAGAAACACGCCACCAGCAGCATGAGTGCCATGCCAAATTTATACCATCGTGTGTCATACCACAAGGACTGATCCCAGGAGCCCGAAGACGCTGTGGCTGCCGTTCCAGTTGTTCCGTATGTTGTTGCCATGTTAATTCCTCCTATCCATTTCAAATATGTACTACGACTTTCAAAACCTTCGTGACGACCAATAGATCTCGACACTCTTATTAGTCGACAATCAACCCGCAGATTAGCCGACAAAAGCGCCTCAAGTCAAGCAATTTGTTAAGCAAGCATACTAAAACCAAACTATTGCAGGAGCACCTGATCATCAAATTTATCTTTTAAAAAAAAATGACCATCAAAATCTCTGCTTAACAAAAAGCAGATGTTGTGTTCTCTTAAACGTTACCCCCAAAATAGAGCACTTTTTGCTTTTTTATTTGTAATGTTTTTATGACCGGGCTGAACATAAAATTACAGGAAAAAATTAGTATATGACTATTTGCGCAGCCTGGTTAATATCTCGTCTAGTTGCTCTAAATTACTGTAATGGATGAGTACATTCCCTGTATTATTTTTCCCGGGTTTGATAGTGATTTGCGCACCGAGCCTGGCCGAAACTTCTTCCTGCAAACGTAGCAGATCGCGATCGCGCTTTGGATGCTTTTTAGTAGACGAAGAACCGGTCATTCGACCCACCAGTACTTCTGTTTCGCGCACAGAAAGCTTCTTGTGTGCCACCAGATTTGCGGCCTCAATTTGCCCGGCGGAAGGAAGGGCAAGTAAGGCTCGCCCATGGCCCATATCGAGCCTTCCCTGCATCATCAATTTTTGAACCGACGCCGGCAGGCTTAGTAAACGTAATAAGTTTGAGATAGAGCTGCGCGAACTACCTAAGGCCCGGCCCGCAGCTTGATGAGTCATACCAAATTCCTTAATGAGCTGCTGAATCCCCAGAGCCTCTTCTAATGGGTTTAAATTTTCTCGCTGAATATTTTCAATCAGCGACATTGCCAGCGCCGCCTCATCCGCCACCTCGCGAATCAGCGCCGGAACCTCCCGGAGCCCCGCCATTTGTGCTGCGCGCCAACGCCGCTCACCCGCAATAATTTCGTAACTTCCCCCTGAAATCTGCCGAACTAATATCGGCTGCATAACTCCGCGCGTCTTAATAGATTCAGCAAGTTCTGCTAATGAGGCCTCATCCATACTGGTGCGTGGCTGGTATTTTCCTGGTTGTAAAAAAGATGTTTTTAGGTTCTGCAACACCTCTCCGGCCGCATTGGGATTGCCGCCCCCGTCCAGCAACGCGTCCAGCCCCCTTCCCAGACCCTTTGGTTTTGTCATTTTTTGTCTCGCTTCTTTTTTATACACCGTAGCCATGAATTAGCCTGCCTCCAAACGTATTCTTAAATCGGTGCCGCATCGGTAGAATACCTGTTTAGAATTTCTCCTGCCAGCGCAAGATATGCCTGTGAACCTTTAGATAGTTTGTCGTGGTACAAGCCTGGTTTTCCAAAGCTTGGCGCTTCTGCCAGCCGGACATTACGCGGAATTACCGTACGGTAAACTTTGGCACCAAAATGATCTCTTAACTGATCCGACACCTGTCGCGTCAGGGTGCTTCTTGGATCAAACATTGTCCGCAATAAACCCTCAATCTCAAGAACCGGATTTAGGTTGGCGCGCACTCTTTTTATAGTGTTAACCAGATCGCTTAATCCCTCCAATGCATAATACTCACATTGCATTGGAATCATCACAGCATTTGCTGCACACAAACCATTGAGCGTAAGTAAATTAAGTGCTGGCGGGCAATCCAGAAGAATAAAATCATATTCACTTTTAACTTTTTCCAGTGAATCTCTCAATCGCATTTCACGCCGTGGCAGCCCCACCATTTCAATCTCAGCACCGGCCAGGTCACGATTTGCAGGAATCAGATCATACTTCCCGCTGGTCGAGGTTATACGAATATCAGTTAGACGCTGATTGTTCACTAAAGCATGGTAAACCGTCCTCAGCAGCGCTCTTTTATCTACGCCGCTCCCCATAGTGGCATTACCTTGCGGGTCCAGATCAACCAGCAACACCTTGCGCTTAGCGGCCACCAGACTTGCTGCTAAATTTACGCTCGTTGTGGTTTTTCCTACTCCACCTTTCTGGTTTGTTATTGCCAAAATTTTCGCCACTGAATCCTCTCCCAAATTTTTGTTGCCATATACATAATCAGTGCATTATGTGCCACTAAAATTACTTGCGTTTAATGAGCACAAGATGTCGTTTTGCGTTAAGACCCGGAACCATAACCGGAAATATTTTATTTATAACAAATTGTTCTGGAATTTGCGCCAGCTCTTCTCGGGGCCTTGTTCCTTTCATTGCCACAATCGTACCCCCTTTGTCATCTTCTTTACACAGGTGCCCCGCCAACCGGACATAAACAGCAAGACTTGAAAAAGCCCGGGAAATAACTGTGTCAAATTTTTCCTTTGGACTAAAGTTTTCAACCCGTTCTGCAACTACTTCAACATTTTTCAGGCCCAGCTCGATGCGGGCTTGCTGCAAAAATACAGCTTTCTTTTGATTACTCTCTAACAGAACCACACGCCAATCAGGCCGCACTAAAGCCAAAGGAATTCCAGGCAGACCTGCTCCACTGCCCACATCTGCAACACAGGGCCCTGCAATATGCGGTAAAACAGCCAAGCTATCAAACAGGTGTCGACTTAACATTGCTTCCGGCTTACGTACCGCTGTCAAGTTATATACTTTGCCCCACTTCTCAACCAAATCCAGATACTGCAGCAAACGAACCGCAGATCCTTCCGGAAGGGAAATCCCTAATGTAGCAACCCCTTCAGCCAGTTGTGATTCTAGGCTCACGCTCTTTTTTATTCTTTTCTTTCTGCTCTATAAAACCACGTTTCAAGTGTACCAGTAATAACGAAATCGCCGCCGGAGTAATGCCGGAAATCCGTGCCGCCTGACCCACAGTTTCTGGTTTATGCTGATTCAGTTTTTGTTGTACCTCGGTAGAAAGACCCCGTACGGATTGATAATCCAACTTCTGGGGCAAACACTTTTTTTCATAATATGCATTGCGCTCCACTTCGGCTTTTTGCCTTTCGATATAACCAGAGTATTTCGCCTGGATTTCAACCTGATCCGATACCTTGGCATCAATGGCAACTTCCTCCACGCCTGGTAACGACATCAACTTCTTATAAGTCACATCAGGTCGACGCAACAACTCATATAGCGAAAACTCCCGTTCAATAGATTTACCTAACACTCGAAACATTTCTTCCTCCGGCACATTCCTCGTTCCGGCATTTGGGCCAAGAAAAATTGTTTTTAATCTTTTCTGCTCGCTGATAATTGCCCCGCGCTTAGATTCAAATGCCGACCAACGCCCGCTATCAACCACTCCCAGCTTGCGTCCGATTTCAGTCAAGCGTAAATCAGCATTATCCTCGCGCAACTGCAAACGATATTCTGCTCGACTGGTGAACATTCGATACGGCTCTGTCACTCCACGCGTAATTAGGTCGTCTACTAACACTCCGAGATACGCCTCATCGCGGCGCGGACACCATCCGTCTTGTCCCTGTGATTTGCGTCCGGCATTAATCCCTGCCAACAGACCTTGTGCCGCTGCTTCTTCATAACCTGTGGTGCCGTTGATTTGTCCGGCAAAGAACAGCCCCTCAATAGCCTTGGTTTCAAGTGAGCTTTTAAGCCCTCGCGGATCAAAATAATCATATTCGATCGCGTATCCTGGACAGGTAATATGTGCTTTTTCCAGTCCCTCAATAGAACGCACTAAATCAACCTGCAGATCAAATGGTAAGCTTGTAGAAATGCCATTTGGATATATTTCGTTGGTATTGAGCCCCTCCGGCTCTAAAAAAATCTGATGCGCCGGTTTCTCAGAAAACCGCACGACCTTATCCTCGATGGAGGGACAATATCGCGGACCAACCCCTTCAATCGTACCCGTAAATAAAGGCGACCGATCTAATCCGCCACGAATAATATTGTGGGTGCGTTCATTGGTAGAAGCTATCCAGCATGATAACTGGGGAGGATGCTGAGAAGCGCTGCCTAGAAATGAAAAGGCCGGGACAGGCCTGTCACCAGGCTGTTCCGCCAAAACTGAATAATCTATGGTACGGCCATCAATGCGCGGAGGTGTGCCCGTTTTTAATCTTCCGACGGCCAGATCCATTTCTCGCAAACGATGCGCAAGAGTATTTGATGACGGATCCCCTGCACGCCCGGCCCGGAAACTGCTTGACCCAACATGTACAAGGCCGGCAAGAAATGTCCCTGCAGTTAATACTACAGTACGGGCAAAGAACTTAATTCCCAGCTGAGTAACAACCCCCGTAACCCGGTTACCCTCTAAAGTGAAGTCGTCTACTGCCTGTTGAAATAAGCTTAGGTTCGGCTGGTTTTCCAGTCGGCGACGAATTGCCTGCCGATAAAGCATTCTGTCAGCTTGTGCACGAGTTGCACGAACCGCCGCACCCTTGCTGGCATTAAGAATACGAAACTGAATGCCGGCCTCATCCGCGGCGGCAGCCATAGCACCACCAAGCGCATCGATCTCTTTAACCAGATGGCCCTTTCCAATCCCGCCTATAGAAGGATTACAAGACATCTGGCCCAAAGTTTCAATATTATGTGTAAGCAACAGGGTTTTTCTTCCCATTCTGGCAGATGCCAGCGCAGCTTCCGTGCCCGCATGTCCGCCGCCTACTACGATAACATCAAATTTTTCAGAAACAATCATCCGAACCGATGCCTTAAAAGGTTATTTTTAGAAAAATATATTATACGGTAAACCAGGTACAAATGTTATCGTGCAGAACCCAGATCATCAGCCGTGACAGCAGAACGACGAAAGGGTAAAGACAGATTAGGCCGGCGCTGTCTCTCTGTTATTATCTCTTGTAACAAAGCGAAGCTTATGAAACACCATACCATCAAAATCCTGTTGATCAGTGCCGGCTGGCTTTCGATCGCCCTGGGCGTGCTCGGAGTGATGCTGCCATTACTACCCACCACTCCGTTTATCCTCCTGGCTGCCGCCTGTTTCGCCAAATCATCTCCGCGCTTTCACAACTGGCTGATTACCCATCGCCATCTCGGTCCGATCATCCACCAGTACCAATCCGGTAACGGCCTGCCCCGCCGTGTGCGCCGGCGGGCACTGGCCATACTCTGGGCCAGCATGTCACTGTCGATGTGGATAATCGGCCAGTGGTGGGCGGTGGCGGTGCTGGGCACTATTGGTGCCTGCGTAACCATCTATCTGTGCCGCTTGCCGACAGCCGACTAAAGGCTCCGCTGAAACCATCGGGACAAGAAACACTTCAAGGAAGGCAGGTCGTCGTCCAGTATTGCCGGGAGAAACAGGCCGTCTTCATATTTTAAGCGGCCGATAAGGCCGGGCTATGTTGTGCCGTGAAAAAATGTTTCACGTGAAACACCCTGCGATCTTCATGACAATGTTTCACGTGAAACATTTCTTAAAATAGCTTCGCTGAAAAAGCCTGTTCTGGCAAAAATAGTCTATGCTGCGGCCCGGGTTGCGGGGTTTGTGAAAAACAAGCTACTTACCGATACAAAAGCGTGAAAATATCTCCCCCAGCAAATCATCTGCGCTGAACTCGCCGGTAATCGATGACAGGGTCTGTTGGGCGAGCCGCAATTCCTCGGCAAGCAGCTCCGCCCTAATTTCTTGCTTGGTTATCTTGCAAGCACCCTCCAAATGTTTTTTTGTTTCTGCAAGCGCCTTCAAATGGCGGTGGCGGGCCATAAATAAGCCTTCGCATGTGGAGGAGTCTGATTTCCAACCGACGATCTCGAGGAGTTTTTGCCGGAGCTGTTCAATGCCGGCACCGGTTTTTGCGGAAAGATAAATTTCTGCTTTCTCTTTCTTATCTGAGACACGCGGCACTTCTTTTAGTAAATCTATTTTGTTGCCTATATGAATTAGCGGCACCCCTGCCGGAAGCTTATCTAGTATCCCCTGATCTTCTGTAGTTAGACCCGAACGACAGTCCGTCAGCAAGAGCACCAGCCCCCCTTTCTCAATGGCCGCCCAGGCACGGGCAATGCCTATTTTTTCTACCTCATCATCTGTCTCTCTCAATCCGGCAGTGTCTATGAGATGAACCGGCACCCCTTCAATTTGAATCGTCTCGCGGATAGCATCCCGGGTTGTGCCCGGAGTTGCAGTAACAATGGCTACCTCTTCTTTTGCCAGTTTGTTCATTAGGCTGGATTTCCCCACGTTGGGCCGACCTACTAACACCACGTGAATTCCTTCGCGAAGTAAACTTCCCTGCCGTGCGGCAGTAATTATGTGTTCAAGTTCTGATTTAATATTTTTAAGCTGGTTATAAACATCGGCATGCCTGAGGAAACTGGTTTCTTCTTCCGGAAAATCTAATGTCGCCTCTACAAGCATACGCAAGTCAATGATTGCTTGTGTCAGCGCATGAATGGCAGCGGAAAACTCCCCCTGCAATGAACGCATAGCACAGCGCACTGCTTCGCCGGTACTCGCGTCTATAATATCCGCCACACTTTCTGCCTGAGCCAGGTCAAGCTTGTTGTTAAGGAAGGCGCGCAAGGTAAACTCTCCTGGCTGAGCCAGCCTTGCACCCAGAGAAAGACAACGAGATAGCAACATATCCATTACTGCCGGCCCGCCGTGGCCTTGTAGTTCTAATACATCTTCACCGGTATAGGAATGAGGGGAGGGATAAAAGACAGCAATGCCCTGGTCTATGATCAGCCCATTTCCGTCCTTAAAATTACTTAGGCTGGCATGTCGTTTCTTTGGAAAGTATCCTAATATCTCTTGAATTATTTGTTGGAGGTCTTTACCGGAAACACGCACTACGCCAACCCCGCCTCGTCCCGGCGGAGTAGCAATGGCGGCAATAATGTCGGTGTTTCCCATGAAAATAAATTGAGCTAAGACTCAATTATATACGGCGTTGTTTTCCCTTAGTTCATTTTTTCTTAATTGCCGGAACCGTGGTTGAAGGGGCATACATGCGCGTAATTTGCCATTGTTGAGCAATAGAAAGCGAGTTATTAACTAAAGAATACAGCACAAGTCCTGCGGGGAAAAAGAAGAAAAACACACTAAAAACCAAGGGCATAATCTGCATTACCTTTTGCTGAATCGGATCAGTTGCTGCCGGGTTCAGCTTGGTTTGAATATACATGGAAATACCCATGATCACCGGTAATACATAGTAAGGGTCAGGCCTAGATAAATCTTGTATCCATAAAGCAAAAGGGGCATAACGCAGCTCTACGCTGGCAAGTAATACCCAATAAAGTGAAATAAACACTGGAATTTGAACCAGTATGGGCAAACAGCCTCCCATAGGATTAATCTTCTCTTTTTTATAAAACTCCATCATTGCCTGGTTCATGCGCTGCTTATCTTTTCCGTGTTGTTCACGTAATAGCTTCAATTTAGGAGTAACTGCCTTTAGTTTTGCCATTGAACGATAACCAGCTGCAGACAATGGGAAAAAAATCAGCTTGACCAACATTGTCAGAAGAATAATTGAAACCCCCCAGTTTCCGGTCCAAGAATGAAAGAAGGATAACAACCAAAATAACGGCGCCCCAATGACAGTAAGCCAACCATAATCAACTACTAAATCAAGGCCTGGTGCTAACTCAGCCAGTTTACTTTGTTCTTGTGGGCCGACATAAAACGGGACCGCTACACTACCAATTTCGCCCGGCTGAATTGTACCTGCCGGTACAATTATCCCTGCGGTATATTTATTCTCCCCCAAGTATTTAGCATAATTTTCTCTCAAAGTTTTATCTTTCGGAAGCCAGGCAGTAAGAAAATAGTGCTCTTGCATGGCAATCCAACCGTTATCGGTATTTTTGGGATAAGTGGCCGTTCCATCCACCAGATCAGGAAATTTTATTTTCTGGAATTTTTCTTCCTCGGTATAAACTGTTGCGCCAGTAAATTGTGGGACCATAAACATCGAGGCTTCTACGGGAGCAGTATCACGTAGCACCTGGAAATAGGAAAAAGGCTGGAGCACGCTGCTTCCCTGATTGTCAATCTCAAATCTAACATCAATAAGATAGCTGCCGCGAAGAAAAGTATAAATCTTGGTTGCCTTAATTCCTCCAACTTCAGGAGCAGAAAGCCGTATCTCAACTTTGTCTTCACCCGCAGTTAAAGTATAACTTTCAGCTTCTGCTGTATAGAGAGTTTTATGTGTGGGAAGACTCTCGCCTATTAGGCCCGACTGGGCAACATTAACCCGTGGAAACTCATTTTGTAACAAAGCAAACGGTTTATTTTTATCATCCCTGGATGGATGATGCAATAATTCAAGATGGCGTATATCTCCGCCTGCTGTATCTATTTCAGCAAAAACCATATCGGTTTTAACTTGAATTTTTGTCCCAGACTCTAAGCCGCCGGTTACGGCCGTGGGGGTAACGCCCTCCCCTAAATTGGTATTCTTAGTTGGCTGAGAAGACATAAGTTTCTCTCCTGGCACCGGGGCCCCGTCCTGGAGTTGAGTATCTGGCTCGCCTACGCCTTGTGCCACATTACCAGGCATTGCGGTGCCTTGTTGTACGGTACTCTGTTGTCCTGCCTGTCTCTCAGTTTTGCTGTCGGGAGATTGTGGTAATTGTTCCCGCTGCCACTCTTCCCACAGGAATAATCCTGATGTGAAAAAAATCATAACAAGAACAAGTTTTTTTATATCCATCTTTAGTTATTATCTTGTTTTTAAAATAAAAATTGTACGCCACACTACAAATATCTTGAGTACTGGTGACAACTAAGGAACCGGATCATGTCCGCCGCTGACCCACGGGTTACAACGAAGAATTCTCCACATACTCAACAATGTTCCCCGCCAGAACCCATGCTTAACAAGCGCTTCTCGAGCATAATGCGAGCAGGAGGGGCTAAACCTACACGAAGGTCCAAAAAAAGGACTCAGAAAATATTGGTAAAACTTGATGAAGCCTATAATTATCCGCAACATCTTTGTAATTTAATTAGTAATGCCTTGTATTCGCCCTTCATTCTGGAAGAATCTCCTCTGGTAACAGGGCGTCGTAAACGAATTACTAAATCCAGTCCCACTGAATCTTTTTGTTGCTCACTAAATACGATTCGTAAGATCCGTTTAACTAGATTACGTTTAACTGCTAATCGTTCAACTTTACCGGCAACGATCAACCCTAATCTTGAATGGAGAAGATTGTTGGGCTTTGCGAAGACCTGTAGAAATTCACTGCTTTCAGCACATCTGAACTGAATCACCGAGGAAAACTCTTTGGCATTGTGAAGCCTGTGATTTTTTGGCAACAAACAAATAATTCAATTCTTTTAGTGTAATCTTTCTTAGAACCGGCTTTTATACTGCTAAACGAACGCGGCCTTTGGCGCGGCGGGCTTTGATAATTGCAGCACCATTACTGGTTTTCATGCGAACTCTAAATCCATGGGTTCGTTTTCTCTTTATGACTGATGGTTGATAAGTGCGTTTCATCTGTTTTCCTTTCTTTCGACGTGTAGTTTCAAGCTCTGACCCTAGAAGCCGAGCCGGATCCCAAACACTATTTTCTCTGTGCTCTGATAAATAAACCCTGCATTACAACTCTTTACAGGGGATAATGTCAACTTATATTTGCCCCCTACAAATTAATTACTATATTTGTCTACACAAATAAACTTTTTTCTTCTATTTGTTTTGATAACAAAAATATTAAGAAAGACCCAAAATATTTTTTCTGATTCTTCTGTCTTCCCC
>CAXMTO010000129.1:0-3753 GCA_964196355.1 uncultured Myxococcota bacterium | reverse complement strand
GACCTCCTGGCGACGCCAGAGGCACGCCCTAATCATAGTGAGCGTTACGAAGCCAAGGTGGTTTGGTTGCACGAAGAGGCCATGCAACAAAATCGCAGCTACCTTCTCAAAGCAGGTGCGACTACCGCCCCCGCAAGAGTCGAAGCATTGCAACACAAAATAAACGTTAACACCTTGCAGCAGGAACAAAGCAGCACTCTAGAGCTGAATGAGGTCGGCAGTTGCATATTCAACATCAGCAGGGAAATATCTTTTGATGCTTACCGCGAGAACCGTAGCTGCGGCAGCTTCATCTTAGTTGATCGGATGTCAAATGCCACAGTTGGTGCAGGAATGATCGAATCACCCCTTGAGTCGGGTCTTCAAACACAAGGTAAATCGCGTATCATTGACGCAGTTGATCGAGCCTCCATAAAGGGACAGGATGCAAAGATCCTCTGGTTCAACATTACACAGTCAAAGGACAGCAGAAACCTTGCAGAAATCGTAGAACGCAAGCTGCATGCTCTAGGAATGCATTCTCATTTACTCGATGACTTACAGTTGTGCCGTAACCTTAACAAAGACCTCAAAGAAACAGCAGCAGATGAGACCGAAGAGCTGAGACGACTGGTTGCAATAGCTCATATATGTGTTGATGCTGGACTAATAGTTCTAGTCAATAGCCGCCTAACATTAGCTGAGGAACAAAACCTTGATAGAATAGAGATCGTCTCAGGAGATCAGACAGACAAAAGTCTGGAGGAACAGGCGGAGACTGTTATCAAATCATTTTTTTACTAATCACCTAAGAGCGTTTACTGAGATATGGTTACATCCGTCGCGGACATAAACATCCAGAGGAACCGATGACTATTAACTATCAAAAACTGCGTCTGTTCGGCGTCTATCAGCAGGACAACGACAACAACCTGATGTTGAGAGTCAAGATTCCAGCCGGAGTCCTCACTAGCGACCAAGCCGATACGATTTGCACTCTAAGCGAGCAATTCAGCAACGGCATTCTTCACCTGACAAGCCGTGGAAGTATTGAGTTCCACTGGCTCGAACATGAGCACCTTGAAGACATCTTTGTCCGTCTGTCTGGTGTCGGCCTGACTACACGCGGGGCCTGCGGCGGAGCAGTCCGTGGAATTGCATGCAGCACCACTTTTACCCCAGGGTTTCCAGTTGTTCAAAGAATCGCCCAAGACCTCAACCAACACTTTGCCGGCAATCCCGACTTCGAGGGTCTGCCGAAAAAATTCAAAGTCGGCATAGAGGCCGGATACCAAGGGTCGCGCCACCTGATTCAGGACCTAGGCTTTGTTATGAATGACAACTCAACCGGGCAGGCTTCCTTCGATGTTTGGTGTGCTGGTGGCTTAGGTCGTGAACCGCAAGCGGCTTTTCTTCTCGAAAAAGCAGTTCCGGAAGACCGACTGATCCATTTGATCGAATGCGTCGTAGAGGTCTACCGAAACAACACACCACCTCCGAAACGACTTAAATTCTTATTAAATACGATCGGCGAAGAGGCTTTCCGCAATTTACTAAAGAAAGAAATGGCGCAACGCCCGCGACCGGGGATCCCAGTCTCTTGCAACGACACGCCCCTTGCACAAGACGGTTCTTTCCTAGAAGTTCCAGTCTTTGCAGGTGAAATAGAGACCTCCTTACTTCGACAATTGGCGACAATCGCCAGGAATTCAGCTAGTGGTTATATTGCCGTGACCACCGATCAGAACATCGCTCTGTTTTCTAAATCACTTGACGAAGAAGAGGCACTGAAAATCGCTTTGCTCGAGGACAATATCAAGGTAGATGTCCCTGAAATTATCTCCAGGTTTCGTGTCTGTCCCGGCAACCATGAGTGTCGTATGGGACTGGCCCCTACCCGGGACATCGCACGCAAAATTACCGACGCAGCTAATTCTGCAACAGCAAACAAAAGCTGGGCGATTTCCGGTTGCCGCAACAGTTGTTCGCAACCGCAATTGGCCGATTTCGGAATCGTCACAAAAGAACTACGCACAAACGGAGGCGGAGACAAACAGCCGTTCTTCGACCTCTACCGCCGTGACGGTAAGAATTTGGGCAGGTTCATTGCGGAAGGGCTTTCTGAGAGGGATCTTTATGAGGCCATTCTTTCTTTGAAACAGAACTTTCCCGATCGGAGAATTTAGTGGCGACACTACCTATTCTACTCAAAGAACCCCGTATTCTTCTTATAGGCGGCGGCAACATTGCTCTACACAAAGCCTCTGTTCTGAAGAAGAATGAGGTTTACTTTGAGCTACTGGCGAGTCGATTCAACGAAGATTTTCAGACCCTGAGTTTAAACGAGTTCATGCGGGTCAAAGAAGTCGAAGCCATGGACCTCAGACCATTTGATATCATTATCGACGCTACAGGGAACTCTTCAGTCACTGATTTACTCCTCAACGAAAAGAAGAGTCGTTACCTTCTGTTGAATATCGTCGACAATCCAGCCAAATCTGACTTTTACTTTGTCTCGCTTTTGAATTACGGCCGCCTTAAGATTGCAATCTCCACGGATGGAGCTAGCCCCACCATTGGACAGATAGTTCGTGATCGAATCAAAAGCATCATACCGGAAGGCATCGGGGAACTTGTCGACAAAAAAGCAACAGAACGAGCAACAGGACTTATAGATCCAAAAAGGACCAGATCAGAAGCTCTTACCCTAATGGCGGAGGTAGCATTGGTCGGATGCGGGCCAGGAGATGTCGACCTCCTGACGCTGCAAGCCTATCGATGTATTACTCAAGCTGACGTGGTCCTCTATGACCATCTCATTCCGGAGGAAATTCTTAATCTCGTCCCTGAGCGTGCTGAGCGTATATACGTCGGCAAGCAAAAGCAAAAACACAGCATGAAGCAGGAGGAGATTAACCAATTAACTCTTAAACAGGCTCGTCGGGGGCTGAGGGTCATGCGATTGAAAAGCGGCGACCCTTATGTTTTTGGCCGCGGCGCTGAAGAAGCTGAATATCTTGTACGGGAAGGTGTTCGGGTAAAGGTCATCCCCGGAATCAGTTCAGCCATGGCCGCCCCAGCGGCGGCAGGCATTCCACTCACAGCAAGAGGCTACGCGACCAACGTCTCGATCGTTTCAGCGCACCTTGCTGGCAGCCGACTCAATACTGACTGGCTGCCGCTACTTCAAATTCATAATCATACGACAGTTGTCTTGATGGGCCTCAGCTTTGCACTGGAAATCGCCGAACTGGCTCTCCAAGCAGGGGTTTCTGCAGAGATGCCGGTCGCTATCGTTTCGAATGCAACACGATCCGCACAAAAAACTATTGTCACAAGCCTGGGCAGATTGGCAGAGGAATGCTCCAAAGCTAAACGCCCTGCGGTACTGGTGTTTGGTGATGTAGTGCGGCTTAATACCATCCTTCCACATAGCAGTTATTCATAAAGAAACAGAATCCGTGACACTTAACTTAAAGGATTCAATCAAAACAACTGTCCCCCCGTCGATCTCCAGATAACTAACACTTTAGAACACATCAAAAAGGGCCAGTGCCGTTGAGCGGTTCTCACAATTTCCTTAAAACCGCTCTCGCATTGATTCCTTGGTCAGTTTTTAACTGAAACGTATGATTTTTACTGGCCCTGATATTTAAGAATGGATTTGTGGGAGATATAACTTTCAGAAGAAAAGAGGGAATATTTCCTAAAAGTCCTCTCGCATTGTTTTGATGATAAGAAGTGGCGTGTTTGAGGTGTTTACTAGAAACCCTG
>CAXMTO010000128.1:0-10515 GCA_964196355.1 uncultured Myxococcota bacterium | reverse complement strand
CTTCTTCCAAGAGAGCGGCATCGCCTTTTTCTCCGCTGTCGATATTATACCGGTGGAGTTTGCCGGTCCTGAGGATGTCAAGTGCTTTTTCTATCCCTTCATCACAAATGGGTTCCTGTTTGGTGAAATCCTTTGTAAATAATTTTTCCACCATTTTCGCTTTTCCCTTCCTGTACAGGTTAATAGATAGACTGTTTGTAGACTTCAAAATCCCCTTCCCAGTTATCAAACTTTTGGGCTAAAGCTATTACAGCCTTTTCTCCATTTTCCCCAATATCCGTGAGTATTCCCTGCACGATTCCGCGTGTTTTATCTGAATGTAGTGTCTCCTTGGTAATTCATAACTCTTTTCACCCTGCGGGCACGATCACTACGCTGAATTTTTGCGAGCGAACCGTTGCATGAAATCAGCGAGGCTGGCGGCGTCCTCCTCAGTGATCCCATTATACAAACTCGCCCTAAGATATTCTCCCACTCCAAAGGGCGTAAGGGTGCGCAGCCCAACCATACCCTCGTTCCAGCTCTGAATGAGAAATTCGTCGGTTAATTCTTCGTCTCCCCCCTTGATGTTGAACGGGATATTCATCCGGCTTCTCAATGCTTTATCTTGCACAGGGGTGCCATAAAAGCCACCAGAGTTCTCAATGACATCGTAAAGGATACGGCTTTTGGCGATGGAACGGCGCTCGTTCTCTGCTACACCGCCTTCGCGCTCGAGCCAGTCCATAAGGTAACCAATGACTTCGATGTTGAAGGTCGCGGGGGTATTCCAGAGGTTGTCAGCCTCCACATTTATTGTGTAATTAAAAACCCCAGGGCAGAGGGGGGATGCCTTGTCCTTCCCAAGAAGATCCCTACGCACGACCGTCAGAGTGACACCCGGGTGACCAATATTCTTCGACGCGCAAGCAAAGAGCACCCCAACACCGTCGCCGTGCCAATCGATCGGCTTAGTTGTGAAGTCGGAACTCGCATCAATGACCAGGGGGATTTTCCGACGCGCCTCCGGAAGTGTGGGAAGCCTGTGATTCTCGATGCCATTTACGGTCTCATTTGAGCAAAGATAGACGAATTTGCTCTTGGGATCGATCTCCTCTTCGGTCAGCTCGGGGAAGGTCGTATAGCCCCCCGTATGAGGGTCCCTTCCATCAATGGTGTGGACGGTACAGTACCTTTGAGCTTCGTCGCGGGCTCTCTCCGTCCACGTGCCGTTAACAATATATGTCGCAACGTCCGACTTGTCGTGGCAGAGATTCAACGGCACAGCGGCGAACTGTCCGTGGCCACCGCCAAGCGTGAAAAGCACCTCGTAGTCGTCCGGTATATCCATGATCCGTCTAACAGACGCGGTAACATGGTCGAGTATATTCAGGAACTCCGGCGACCGGTGCGATAATGCCAGAGACGTGAGCCCGGGCTTTTTGAAGCTAGCAGCAATCTCGTCCTCGACGACCTTTGGCAATGATGTGGGCCCAGGACTGAAGTTGATGAGCTTTACGGATGGGTTGGGAGAGCAGAGTGACCCAACAAGGGCCGGGTGGGTATTCGCATTCATTTTCTCGTTCCAAATTGTTTTTATGGGTAAAATTGGACCACTATTCAGTCCGGGTAAATACGGGCTACAAGTGGTCTATCCCCGAGGATGGTCAGGTGGCACAAGTTCTACATACGGAAGTCGGGAAATCCCCTTGGTCATTGTCACATTGCCTTTTGTTAATCTGCCTTGAATGCGATTGCTGCCTTAAACATGGCTTCAACATTTTCCGGTGGTACATCACTCTGCATATTGTGAACAGAGCCCAGGACATAACCTCCATTTGGACCAAGGTCAGTTATTCTTTTTTTCACTTCTTTTTGAACATCAGCGACACTGCCAAAGGGCAGTACTTGAAAGGTGTCTATGGCCCCCCAAAAGGTTAGTTTATCCCCAAAACGCTTTTTGAGTTTATCGGACTCCATACCAACGGCGGTGGCCTGAACTGGATTCAAGATATCAATACCTATTTCGATCATGTCATCGAGAATGTTGGAGATAGACCCGCAAGAGTGGTGATAAATTTTCGCCCTGGTGAATTTCTTGATATGGGCGATGAGCTCTGCCTCGTACGGTTTAATCATTTCACGGTATGAAGCTGGGGACATAAGTGATGTATTCTGTGCCCCTAGATCGTCGGCAACCTGCACAACATCAAGAAGATCGCCCACCTCTTGCAGATAGAGTTCCGCACTTATTTTTCGGTGGTCTACAATTTTCCTCATAATGGCATGTGCCAGGTCCTTCTGCATAACCATATCAAGGAAAAATTCGGATAACCCTCGTAAATACCAGGCTTGCTCAAAAGTGTTTCCGGGAGAGCCCATGCAACCGACCAGGGCATATTTACCCTCATCAAACAAGGTTTGTGCATGTTCGTGCAACCCTGCGTAATCAAATTCTTCTTTAGGGTCCGGCCATGAATAGTTTTCTATATCATTTAAGCTTTTGGCTTTTTGCAACGGATGCGTGCACAAATTGGCATACCCATCGCTGATTTTTCTGCCAACTCCCCAGGAATCCAGAAATACCTCATCTTCGGCATAGGGACTGGTTGGGGCGAAGGCCTTGTTTTTCGGTCTTATGTGACGTGTATCGATGTTAAAATGGCAAAGGATCTTTTCATCGATATAGACGGTCTGCCAGATATGAGACATGATCTTGGTGGGAATCTCAGTATAGCCAAGATAATTTTTCAGCTTTTCATAGGCAGGAATCATAAGAGTTGTCTGCCGACCGCCCAGGTCCACTGGTACTCGATCAGGCTGTTCGTGATTCAATGCCGTTAATACTCTTTCTTTTCCATTCATAATGATATTAAGTCTCCGCTGATAAGGTAAATAACAGCGTGATTATGTTGTTCTAATAATCTGCGTATCGCCCCTGTGATGTCGGGATGCCCGCCTGTAAATCACTGAAAAACAGTTTTAAGAACATTGGGCAGCCATAATGTCAGTCCTGGCAAATATGCAATCAGAAAGACAACAAATACACTGACAAAGACAAACGGCAGAGCGTTGACAGAGATCTCTTCCAGTGTCGCTCGCGCGACTCCAGACGCTATAAACATATTTTCGCCAAGCGGTGGTGTGGCAAAACCAATTTCACAGCAGCAGACTAAAACAACACCAAAATGGATGGGATCCACCCCCAAAGAAACCATAACAGGCAAGAGAACAGGAGTAACCAGCATTATGGTTGCCAGGGTCTCCATAAACATCCCCATGAACAAGAGAAAAAAGATGACCAGGGCCCAAATCAGATAGAGGTTGTCCGTAAGATTCAAAAGTCCCTGGGCGATGATGTCTGGAATATTGTTGATAGTAAGAAGCTGACCGAAGGCAAGAGCAGTGAACATGATTATCAGAACACGGCCTGTAATCCATGTTGTGCTTTCAAGGGCCTTCATAATACCGCTGAGTTTTATTTCTTTATAGATAAAGATACCGACAAACAAGGTGTAGAAAATTGAAACGATGGCAGCTTCAGTCGGGGTAAAAAAACCGGTGTAAATTCCTCCCAATATAATTACTGGCGTCAGAAGTGCCCAAAACCCTTCTTTCATGGTCACCAAAACCACTTTGGCGGAAAGCACTTTGCCGTCGCCTTCGTATTGTTTGCGCCTGGATAGAAAATAGTTCATTGTCATGAGACCCACAGCCAGCATGACACCGGGTATAAATCCGGCAATGAAAAGATCCGCAATGGATTGCGAGGCGCTTACACCATAGATAACCATGGGGATACTTGGGGGAATGACAACACCCAAACCACCGGAAGATGAGGTGACAGCTCCAGCATACCCCCTGTCATAGCCGTGACGGACCATTGCAGGAATCATCAACATACCCACCGCGGCGGTTGTGGCAGGACCTGAGCCAGAGATAGCACCAAAGAACAGACATGACAAAACCGTGGAAGCGGCCATACCGCCAGTAAAAGGGCCTGCTAATGCTTCGGCAACTGCAACCAGCCGTCTTGAAATCCCGGCTGATTCCATCAGCGCTCCAGAAAGGATAAAAGCGGGAAGCGCCATGATGGGAAACGAATTCACAGATGTATAAGCAATCTCAACAAGGCCTTCAAGCGGCTTGCCGCTGACAAGCATGCCGCCCATTGCCGCAGCACCAAGAGACAAGGTAATGGGAGCTCCCAGAAACAGCAGCCCGATAAAGGTGACAAAAAGTACCGCTGTTACAGTCATGGCGTCACCTCATCCTCTGAGTTTAGGCTTTCTCTCACTTCAATTTTGTCAACATCGGCAATCTCCATTTTCAATATGTATTTCATAATATTGACCTGAATAATCCGTATGTTCATCAGAGAAAAGGCTATTGGGAAAATCATGAATACATAGGCCATAATCCAGTCGAGAGTAGGAGAATATTCTGGATACTCGAACCCTTCCTTAATTACGCTGATGCTGAAGAAAATCATGGTCGTGTTAAAGGCAATCCAGACAAGGTCAGCCAGCAGCATCGATATAGTTCCTACGATTTCAGGAAAGATTTTAAACTGAAAGGTGACCCGATTATGAGCAGCCAGTCGCGCTGCAAACGTTGCGCCAAAAAAGACAAACCATACAAAGGCAAATCGTGAAAGCTCTTCACCCCAGGGAAGGGATGCAGGAAGATCATAAGATTCAAAAAAAGCAATATAATGTGACAGAGTATCCATTAAGCCAAAGACCAGCCTGAGAACAATCTGCAGAAAGAGCAGACACACAAAAAAAACCAGCAGGACCTGACAGATATAACTCTCTACATTATCCAAAATTTTCAAAGCAGTTTTGGCTCGCATAACTGACTCCGATTTTTAAAAAAAATAACCTGCCCGCTTAACGGGCAGGTTAAAAGAATCTAACGTCCAAGCGCTTTCACGACATCATCGACAGCAGCTTTTCCGCCGACACTGTCATAAAATTTCGGCCAGACCTGGTCCATTGCAATCTTCGACCATTGGTCTTCATTTTCAATCTCGTTATATGCGACACCCTTTTTGATCATATTCTGTTTTGCTGTTTCAGCCTCGGTAACACTAAACAGGAGGTTATACTGCTGTGCCTCTATACCGGCTCGGGTGAACATGGCCTGATCTTCGGGAGAAAGCGATTTGAAGAATTTTTCGCCGAAGACAAGTGGTTGAAGTGAAAAAAGGTAATGGACCTCAGAGGTAAATTTCTGCACCTCATAAAATTTCATCGCATAATTGGCCACATGAGGATTATCCTGGCCGTCAACAACTTTTTGCTGGAGTGCGGTAAATGTCTCAGGCCACGCCATGGGAACAGGTTCTGCACCAAGTGCTTTCCAGGTTTCAATCATGATAGCATTTTTCGGGACTCTGATTTTAAGTCCTTTGAGGTCTGCCAGGGTAGCGACCGGTCTTTTGGAGTTGGTCAAAACACGGAAGTTTGAATATCCCCAACCCATGACACGAACACCAGCGTCTTTAATAAGAATGTCCCTCCACTTATCTCCAAGATCACCAGTGGTAGCCTTTACAGCATCATTGAAGCTCTGCAAGAGATACGGCAGGGTCAACACACCAACGGATTTAGCAAAGGGTGTGATGTTATTGATGGCCACAACTGCTGCATCAATGGAACCTCTTCTCGCATCCTTGACCATTTTCTGTTCATCACCCAGTTGGCCGGCAGGGAAAATATCAACTTTGTATCTTCCACCACTGGTTTTTTCCACGATCTCCTTAAAACGCAACGCAAGAACGCCTTGATCGGAATCGATAGGATCTCCCAGTCCTATCTTTAAATTCTTTTCTGCAAATGCAGAAATCGGCACTGTGAACGTCACAACCAATAGAACCATCAAGCCAAACATCGTTAATCGTTTCATACATTCTCCTATTTTTTCTATTTAACAACCACTTGCCCACAAACAGCAGGCAACCTCCTAAAACCCAGTTATATAAAACGGGCATTTACCTATCGCCCCGGTGCTGGTGATTTGATGTATGCTATTTTCACCTTCGGCTCTCATGCATAGAAATATTTTGCGATTGCGAACTAATAGTTAGTAAGAAAAATATCACATGTCAATATTTTATAAAATATTTCATAAAATTTTGACATGTGATATAGTTGCTATTATGTCGACCTGCACAAAGAGCATTTCGACGTTGATGTCTCTGGCATAGTACGTCGCGAAATCAACATGGATGAGGCTGGCGACAAACTTCTCGATATGATGATCCGTACTGCAAATGGCTGCTTGACCGCAGCCGCGGCACTTGGTCATCGTGAGTTCATCATGACCAGAATCTACGAGAGTGCATAATAACATTGTGGCCACTATCGCCTGTTTAAGGTCAGTGTCTTGGTCGCAAAAAGCGATTAACTGGAGCTTAAAACGATGAAAATTGTAGATCAATTATTTGGTATTAACGGTCGTGTCGCATTTGTTACCGGAGGCAGTTCAGGAATTGGCAGAGCAATTGCGTTCTGTCTTGCCGAAGCAGGTGCTGCTGTTATCCATGTGGCATTGCCTAGCGAAGAAGAGGCATTAAAGGATGCTGTCAAGGATGTTGAAAATATAAACGGGAAGGCAGCTTATTTAACCTGTGATGTGTCCGATATGGATGCTCTAGCCGAAACAGCAGAAAAATCGGCTTCTTTTTTTGGAGCACCTGATATTCTGGTTAATGCCGCCGGCGTTAACATGCGCCAGTCCTGGGAAGACATAAGCTCTAATAGCTGGGACAAGCAAATTGATATTAATTTAAAAGCACCCTTCTTTCTAGCGCGACACCTTATTCCAGGTATGAGGGAAAAGGGATGGGGTAAAATCATCAATATTGCCTCACTCCAATCAGAACGAGCGTTTCCAAACAGTGTCCCCTATGGAGCATCCAAGGGCGGAGTAATGCAGTTGACCCGGGCTATGGCTGAGGCATGGTCCGCTGATGAAAGTGGGATCACCTGTAATGCCATAGGACCTGGCTTCTTTAAAACAGGTTTGACTTCAGGCCTCTACAACCAGGAGCAGGTTATTGATGCTCTTGCCCGTCAGACCATTATTGGCCGAAACGGAGAGCTTGAGGACCTGAAAGGCGTTGCAATATTTCTTGCGTCACCTGCTTCTGATTACATTACCGGCCAGACAGTTTACCTTGATGGTGGCTGGACTGCAAAATAGATATCCATGCCAAAGTTCCTGATTCGGTTCTTGAACCTTGGCGAAGACCTATTTCAAGTCAAAGCTACCGGCATATCTGATTCTGATATGCTGCGTACCATGCTCGTGACCCACAACGAACTTCTCTCTTAGTTCTGGGTCACGGTTTTACCAGTACTATTATTTCAAGTTCAAAAAAGATGCGTACCGTAAATAATCTTTTAATTACACCTAACAGTTGTGATTATTGGACACAGACTTTGCTAAGCTCTGCAACCAGAGAGAGCTCGTCGGTAGCGACTGGGCAAGCCTATGCAGAGTAGGTCAAGATACCTTCCAGAAATCTGATTTTTCTTTCATACACGTTAAATTTATCGCTGCCAGTCTGAAGAAGTCCACTGCCACAGCTCTGCATGCACTCAACCCTGCTAAATTAAAATCTTCTCAGTCGATTTTTGACTTCAAGGTAATCGCTGGTATTTTCCAACAAGAACCCTTTTTCTTTCTCCAAATATTGATTGGTCTGCCACCAGGATAACTCAGGACATGTTCAGGAATACTCTTAGCCTTTAGAATTACCGAATTAATTTATATTGCCAAACCGAAGGTAATCCGTGTTGTCTTTTACTTCAACGGAAGGTACTTCCTGATAGGTTACGGGGTATCCTTCCAATGCAATGGAAGAGGTTAGTATTGGCAATTTTAACCATTTAAGCAAATCTGAAAATTTACTCTATTCCTGTTAATGTACGTAATACGTTGTGCCCAAAACCTAGCAACATAAAAAGGTGTTTTCGATCTTTAGAAAAGCAAAGTTACCTGGAATAGCCTGACAGGAAAAGACTACCTTCAAAGAGAAGATGGTTCCAGAGCAACAATAATCTGTAACAACTTGAAACCATTTTTCACCTGCTGTAAGAAATTTGTCAGATCACTCGTTTATACTCAGCACTAAACTTTTTCACGGAGAAAAAACGGATGGACGAAGAAATGTATACGGGAGAAATTACCTTCACGTCCGAGAAATGAGCAGATAACAGAAAGCCCTCCTGCAACAAACAGGGGAGCCCCATACGCTGTGTGCACCGTGGGGTTAATTTGCCACAGGGGCACGCAGCGGCTCCCTGAGGACAACATATTGTGTTCTGCAGGCAGATTCTTTAGACACTGATCAAGATTATTTTGAACTCCGCCTTTGTTGCCTCAGGCAGATCCAGACCGGACTTTCAGAGTCTAGTTATTCCGGCCATACCATGTCAGCTATTTCATTTACTGTTGTCAAATCAAGAAGCCACAGTCGATACCATAAAAAACGGGAAACTTCAGATTGAAAGCTCTCCACCTTCAACTCTACACAAAAGTTTACGTGCCGGTTTTTGTGAAACCAAGATATACTCATTGTCGGGGAAATCTTTAGCACTGTTAGAGGTCATGATAATGCTTTGGATCAGACGCATTGCTATTAGATTTGGCAGTACTTCCATTTCCTCAGCCTCTAGTAAAAATACTTCAGTGTAACCGTCGATTATTCGCCTGGCAGCCATATTAATATCATCTTCACCTAGCAATGCGTAAGCAAGAGTGATAGCGAGTTCGTTTATATGGGTCCCATATTGTAGTTCACCAAAATCAATAAGACCGGATACCTGGTGTGGATTATGGGCTGCAACCAGTAAATTTTGCTCATTCACATCATTATGTATTATTGATTTCCGCAAATATGGAGATTTAGGCAGTGTATTTTTTTCATATATCTCGTAAAAGCGTTCGATACGCGCGCGACAGCCTGTCCCGCCAACATCGTCAAGATACAGATTACAAGCCATGACATTGTCAAGGTTCCAAAAATCAGCTGGTTTATGGGCATATGGATGACTGTAACCCTGCATTGCGGTTGAAAATCGCCCCAGAAAACTACCTATATCGTGGTATAATTCAGGGCTTCTAGCAACATTTCCTAATGTATTCCCTTCAAGAAAAGTGAAAACTCGAACTAAAAATCCATCAACAATTTCAATATTTTCACCGTTTTTGCTAGGAATAACACGCGGCAAAGTCAAATCCGGGGCCGCGTCTGCTAGGTATGCCATTATATCGACTTGCATTTGTAGCGCCTCAGCAGCAAATCGATTATTAGCAATCTTTAACACATAGCTATCGTTCTGGGTTTTGATACGCGCATTTTGGTCTTCATAGGATACAAGCGAGGATATTTTACCTTCAATACCGTATAGCTCCTTGGCGATATTGGTGATAGCTTCATTACTGAACTTAGGTACTTGGCTACCAATTACTTCATCTTGCATAACTTGATTTCTTGAAATATCTTTGAATTCTATTATGTCAGGTGGCTCTAACAGGTGATATGTTGTTGCTTCCCGCCCTTCACAGATAACCCTCAATAAGTTAGCTTTTTTTGAAGTTTTTTTCAGATTATTTCTATTTGCTTCTGGGAATCTCTACTATCCACTGCAGGTGACAGACTTCCCACCATATTTCTTTTGACCTGGAATTAAACAAACATCCCTCTAACGGTTTATTCTCTTTTAAAGCATCTATTATCGTCTCCGTGAATCCGTGTAACCTACAAGCAGTTTTAAAGGAAGAAATACGTTATTGTGTCCCGGTTGGAAATTATTTGAAAGATAGGAATTTGAATTAGCCCTTCGGGTTTTTTTTGGTAGGGAAGATGGAGGAAATCATGTCCTCCACAATATCACTTTTCTGTGGAATGGAAATTGGAGGAATAAAATGACCACTCGTACTTATTTGGTGATTTCTGGAACCATATTCGGAATCGTCTCAATTTTCCATCTACTTCGAGTCGTCAACAGCTGGGTCCTTGTGTTGGGAGAGTGGTCTGTTCCAATGTGGGTGTCATGGTTTGGCACAGCATTTCCGGCTGTTCTTTGTATCTGGGCTCTTCGACTGGCATCTCGGAGTGGGGCGTGAATCACTCGTAAACTAATAGGTTATTGTGGCCTGAAAATTTTCAAAACAATGCGGTGATGAGTTGTAGTATTTTTTAGAAAAATAATTTCAGGCCATCAAAATTTTCTGGAACCATCTTCTCTTTGAGGAAACTTTTTCCCTGTCAGGCTATTCCGGAAAACTTTGATTTTCTAAAGGCCCAAAGCACCTCTTTACGTTGCTAGGTTTTTGGGGTGCCTTTAAAAGTAACCGCCTTTTCTGGAAATCTTGGAATGCTGTTATGTGTTCACTTTAAATTTTCTGGCAAAGACTCGAACTCCTTTTTCTTATTTTCAAACCATTCTTTCATGGCTTCAGGTTCTTGCATTAAGTCTTTCATCTCATTCATAGCCTTAAGATGGTCTTCATCACCATTTT
>CAXMTO010000127.1:0-3038 GCA_964196355.1 uncultured Myxococcota bacterium | reverse complement strand
ACGATCCGTGCCTGGCTTGGCCACGTGTCACTTGATACTACACATATCTACGCTGAAGTTGATCTTGAAATGAAAACAAAAGCACTTACTCACTGCGAAATATTGACTACAGCGCAAGTTGACAAACAGTGGCACCAACGAGGAATAATGGATTTTTTAAGAGCATTGTAAAAATGGATACCTCAGGCGTGCTTCCTGCTCTTGGCACTGAAGCATGCCTGGAGAAAAACTTCATGCAAGAAGAGGTAAGCGCCTTTTAAACCACACTCAAAAAGCAGAGAGATATTCCATTTGCTCCGGAGTGATATTCCAGGGCAATAGCGCCTCATAATCCTCAAGTGAATTTGCTGTCGGTATCCTGTCAAAAATATACCGCAGATAAGCATAAGGTTCCAGCTTATTCGCCTTAGCTGTTTCGATCAAACTGTAGAGCAGAGCACTTGCCTCAGCCCCCTCAGGTGTTCCTGAAAATAACCAGTTCTTTCGGCCAATTACGAACGGCCTGATGCTGTTTTCAGCCATATTATTGTCCGGCGTGAGATGACCATCTTCTATATACCCTATAAGTCGATGCCACTGATTAAGTGCGTAGGAGACTGCCTTGCCAAGCAGACCTTTTGGTGGGGTTTGAAGACTTTTCTTTGACAGCCACTTTTTAAAATCCTCTAGTATCGGCTTGGCCTCAGTTTGCCGCATAAGATAGATTTCTTCGACAGTGAATCCTTTCTTGCGGGCTTGCTTTTCCAGCTTATATAGCTTTCTGATATATTTAATGGCTTCATCAGCAGCACCAATTTTTCGGTTTTTACCCTGGGCTTTGATTACATTCTGAAAACCACGACGTGTATGCGCCCAGCACCCAATGTGACGAATATCTTTTTCATGATCAAGAAAGTTATATGCTGCATATCCATCTGTCTGCACATATCCCTGAAAATCACGCAGGAACGTTCTGACCACATCGCCGCTTCTGGTTGGATGGTACTGAAAAAGAAGAACTGGTCTGTCGGGGTCTGCTCGTCGAAAAACCCACATATAAGATTTTGTTGTCGGGCTCCTCCCAGGTTCTTTCAGTACCTGCAGGCCGGTTTCGTCAATATTGATAAAATAACTGGAAAGAACTTCATCTTGAAGCAGATTTAACAAAGGCTGACAGGATAATGCCGCCTGCATGGCCCATTTACACATGGAAGTCCTTGATATTTCAACACCAAGTCGGACTAGTTGCTTTTCCTGACGATAAAAAGGTGTATGGTCGACAAACTTGCCTGTTAAAATATGGGCCAATAAGCCTGGGCTTGCAATGGACTTTGGTATAATCTGTGGAGGAACAGGTGCAATTTTAACTGTGGGACCATCATCCTCAATCCCTTCACAGTTCTTACAGGCATATTTAGGCCGAATGTGGCGAATAACCCTTGCCTTTGCGGGGATAATGTCAAGCTGCTCAGAGACTTCCTCACCAATCCGACTCAGTTCGCAACCACAACCGCAAATTTTATCGGCATCATCGATATCATGAAGACGTTCAATTCTTGGAAGATTATCGGGAAGAGGTTTTCTGCCACGTTTCGTGCGAGTATGGGCAGGAACAATGATTTCTTCTTCCTCGGGTTCATCTGTCCCATCCGTAGGTTCCGGCATATCAAATAACGGAAGGGGTTGAGGCCCGTCTACGGGTTTGAACTTTTCACTTTTACGACCATATAACTGTGCCCGCAGGAGACTGATCTCCTCCAGTAAAATATCAGTTTGTTTGTTGTGATGTTCCTGGATATCGATCACTATCTGCTTGAGCAGAGTAGTGTCGTCAGGTAATGTGGCCGCTTTGATATTCATGCCGTAAAATATACCACAACACATTGATTTTGCAAGTATTAAATGAAAAATAGATGCATTTTTTTAATGGATTTGAAAACAACCTGAAAACATAAATCCAGCCCCTCTGCCCATATTAATATATTTAGTAATAACAACATATTGTGTGGTTAACCTCATGGTGCTGAGAACTTTTTATGAAACCATCCTTTTATATCATCGATTCGTACGATAATTGCCGATGTGCTTCACTCTGATTCAGGGACAAACCATCCAGCAACCAGGACAGTTCATGACCATGAATATTAAGTACACCCTCTTCAGTTTCCGGCCATTGGAACTGATGCTTTTCTAATCTTTTTTGCCATAGGCAAAACCCATTACGATCCCAGTACAAAATCTTTATAATATCACGCTTCCGGTTACAAAAAGCGAATAGATGCCCGGAGAGTGGATCAAGTTCAAGCTGATCGGCAACCAGGATTGAAAGCCCGTTAATTGATTTGCGCATATCTGTTGTACCGGTGGCTATATAAACCCTCATCGGGTGAGCTGGAGAGAACATTATCGTTTCTCCAGAGTTGCCAGCAGCCTGGTCAATGTTACTGGAGAAAAATCATCGGAAACTTCAATAGCAGTTTTATTCGGTAAGACAACCTTTAAGGCAGCCCTAACCGCTGGAACAGGATTCTTCAATGTATCTGGTGTAAATGTTACCGGTACCAGGGTTGTTCCTTTGTTAACAGGCTTGGAAAGTTTTCTCTGCCAGTAAGTCGCTGCATGGTATGAAAGTTGATGTTGCCTGCAATACTCGGCGCGACTCAGGCCACTTTGTTTCTGGGCTGTTAAATGCACCTGCCAGTGTCGCTGAACACGGGATTGTCTTTTTTGTCTGCTTCGTCTTGTCATGGGCATCCTCCTCAATGGTTTTTGGATGATGCATCATGACATAGGCGAGAGCGAGAAAAAAGATGGGGTTTAATTGGCGCTTATGTTGTCAAGTCAATCCACCTTATCATTAGAAGAAATATTGTCTCTTAATTTTGCTAAAACCTTGCATAAAGAAATGTTCAGCAAGGTCTGGAGTTGGGCAGGTAACTTTCGTACTACCGAGAAAAATATTGGCTGTGATCCGAGACAGATCAGTGTGAATCTTTACAACTTGTTTGAAGATATAAAGTGCTGGGTTGAATTTGACCATTATGAATCACGGGAACTTT
>CAXMTO010000126.1:0-6201 GCA_964196355.1 uncultured Myxococcota bacterium | reverse complement strand
AGCTGAAGAGAGGTTGGAATTTTTCCCTCAAACCTCAAAATATCTTCATGTGGTGATATATTGAGACTATGTCAGAAAATCAAGAGCTTGATAATGTGACTAAATTGCAGTTAGTTCAACCGCTATCGTTTGGTGATACGGTATTAGGTTATCACAGAAAAATCAAGTGCTTGATACTTGGACTTTATTGCAGATAACACAGATTTTTGATTAGTAGGCAGCACTACAATATTTTGTATTAATTTTGCTCCTAAACAAGCCTGGCCGGCAAAAGCCAATCCTGAACCCGTTGCCAGAAATTTTTACAGGTTGGGTATCACGAGTGCCGGCACCTGACTTCCAAATAGCCTATCGCAATTAAAATTTCTGTAATGCCAAGGTATTCTCTACGCCTATAAACCATAACCTTGAACTTTTTTATGCAATGCTTAGTCTATTTCAACGGACGACAGTCCAAATTGTTCATTAAAGCTTTTAAAGCATCTGTATTATATTTTTAAAAAGGATGGTAAAGTCGGATTGGACTGTTAATCGAACTGCTAAAATAGGGAAACAAGCCTAATGAAACGAAAGCTATTCATTATTTTGGCCGCTATGTTTGTATTGATTCAGGCTTGTGCTGGACTCGACCGTCACAAAGCGACCGAAAAACTGCCTCGGGATCAAAAAGCATTGGCATTTTTCGTGGAACTGGATCGGGTCACTCAAAAATATAAGGTCGCAGATGCATCCCGATTCCCGATATCTGGCTTCCCGTATCTTCGAACCGACCGATTTTTGGAAGGAATGAAAGACAAACTAATTGGGCCCGAACAGGAACACCTTTGGATTGAGTGGATGAAAAAGCTGGATCTGACGTCCCGAGAAAAAGAAATCGCCAACCTTCCGAAAGCCGCGCTTCTGGAACTGGCAGAACAGACAGGAGAACCTCCTGACCGTGGGGCTGTCTATGAGCGGATAAGGGTCTATTCAGATCGCTTGTTTTCCAGCGATCGGGGCTACCCCGAGTATGTCGCTGCAATCAAAAAGGCCATCTTCATCCCCGATGAATATTCTACTATAAGGCGAATTTTAGGGCTCTACCCTGTAGCGGTAATACCAGTATCCATTGCTACTAATAAGGCAAACACCAGGTACAAACATTGGCATCGAATTCCGCCTGGAGAATTAGAAACTTACGGCCGTCTGACAACTTTTGTTTCCCCAATGGCCACCAAAAATTTCAACCATGTCGAAATCAATCGGCTGTTTGATTCACAGAACCATAACGCCTTCGGTCTGCCTCTATTGACCCAGGAAGACATTGTTAAACTGGCCCACATGTTTGCACCTGTCATTACCCAAGACGTGAATGCCGAATACGACCGGTTCGGCAGGGTGTATTGGAATAAGCATCAGGTCACTATCGATCCAAAGCTGGTCACCGTGTATTATTATATATCTTACGTGTTCGTCGATGGAATACCTGCGCTACAAATGAATTACGCCATTTGGTACTCTGGCAGGATGGGTGATAACTCTCCATGGATTGAACGGGGCCCACTCGATGGATTGACACTTAGAATAACCTTCGATAGCATAGGTAGGCCTGTGATGGCCGATGTCATGAACAACTGCGGTTGCTACTATTTCTTCATACCCAACAAGAAGTACGTCAGGGAAGTCATTGAAAAACCGAATGACTTCGAACCATTGATCCCTACCTGGCTACCGGATAAATTTCCTATGAAGCGCATCCATTTACGTGTAAACTCCGGATGGCACCAGGTACAACATATTCATGCAGGAGACATACCGGATGATACTATTATTTATGAGCTTCTCCCCTACGATGTACTGAAGTCTTTGCCGCAGGAAGATGGTCTTAAGGAAAGCGTCTTCACACCGGATGGAATCATGAAAAACTCCTCTCGGATCGAACCGTACATTTTATTTTCAATGGGCATCCCCAATGTGGGTTACATGCGCCAGAGGGGACACCATGCCATTAAGTTAGTCGGACGCGAGCATTTCACAAATCCTTACATATATGACAAAAATTTTGTTTTTATCCGAGAATGATATCACTTCAAATCGGCGTATGGATGTTGCAAGCAAACTGAGACTTTATCACTTAAACTTATTTACGTATTCCCTCGCTATTTACTGTTAGTTCAACCTTATCTCCAACGCCTCCAAGCATGTGGGTCATGCCAAAGTCACTGCGTTTTATTAAAAAGGTCGTTTCAAAACCGGCCCGATAACCACCCCAGGGATCAGATCCGGAACCGATGTGCCGGACTTTCACTGTGAGCGGGCTAGTCACCCCGTGAAGCGTCAAACGGCATCTGACCTCGTAGATATCCCTGCTCACTTTTCTAAATGTTTCGCTACGAATTGAAATCACGGGATATTTTTCAGCATCAAAAAATTTCTTGCTCTTCAGATCCTCGTCTCGTTCGGCATTGGACGTGTCAATGTCTGCAACCTTCACCGAAACTTTAATAGAACTGCTTCCAGGCACCTTTTCATCGAAAGTGATGGTGCCTGTAGGATTGTTGAAACGGCCGTGAACGAAGCTGATTCCCAGATGTTTGACTCGAAAGGTGATCGCCGAATGTACTGGATCGACCTTGAAAACTTCCGAAGCCGTTACCGGGGACGAAACTGTAACCAGTAATCCGCAAATGAAAAATATCGTCATTATACTAAAGATGCGTTTTGTTTCCACAATGCAGACCTCGACACCGTGTTTTGGGTAATTTCTTGGGGTGCTGATAAAGATATTGAGATTACCTCAAGAATTTCGAACTTGTCAAAACCTTTGATCTTTTGCAAGCCTACAACTATCTTACTTGGCGGATATTTTGACGATACCTTTTGGGTATCAAATTAAAAGCTGTTTGGGCAAAATTCGAACAGGTCAGGTTCCATTTATTCCAGCGTTTCATATCCTCGCTCACCGGTGTTAATTTTTATTAGCTTGCCGTTTTTAAACCTTAGGTAATGAATTAATTGGGTAGAGCCAAAGTTATAATACCACTCTTCAATCTTAACAAAGGTTTTAACCAGAAAGGGTTCTCTGCCCCATTCATAGTCCCTTTCGGGGTGAACCGGGTAGTGAAAGTCTCTCATAATCCGTTCTTCTTCCCATTCTTCCACGTAATCCGGTGCGCCACATTTTGCGATTATTTTTGATTTTTTGTCGCCAACCATTATAAGACTGGTACCACACCGAAGCCCGATTGCGGAAACCTGGCTAAAAGATCCGAAAACAAGAACAAATATAATCAGAAAGGATGTCCGTATTAGTTTCATTGCATCATCTCACAGAAAATAAAAATATCCAGTATTAAAAGCCGCTGATCAAGACCCATAATTAGAAATCGCGGAATTTGTGAACTCTTTTAATATATGACGCCCATGAAGCATAAAGGTTTGCCAAATAAGAACTTTTTTCAACTTCATGGACACATCATCACTCTTTCCCTTTTTGGATTTGATTCGCATTCTGATTCATTTAGGTTTGAAAATTTGTGTATACACACTTCACTTGATCAAAGTTAGGGTCGAACCTGGCTCGATTTTATTCAGTTGGTATCATTTTAGCGCAACAAATTATTTGTTTTTCACTATTCTAATATCTTTGAATTGGGATAATTATTTTTCCATTTACTCCATCTCGTATCATTAGAAGGGATTTTAGGAAGCCATCGCTTGAAATAGTTGCCCTGAATACCCATAAGGCCTTTTCTGTTAGGATACCATAACGTTCCGGTTTCGAGGTCATACAAAACAAAAGTATTTTTATAAGTCCAACCAGAGGGTGCAAGATGCAAGGTGACATCGTCAATCCGGCGGCTGTACACGGCCGCTAAATCAACAAGAGGTCAGTATCCT
Source organism: uncultured Myxococcota bacterium (assembly GCA_964196355.1). GTDB lineage: Bacteria > Desulfobacterota > Desulfobulbia > Desulfobulbales > Desulfocapsaceae > Desulfomarina. The sequence goes on along the minus strand of CAXMTO010000126.1, from coordinate 2,322 downwards.
ACTGCAATCGGGTTTGAGCCTAAAGTTGTGTTTGCTATCTCATGGCTTCTCAGTTTGGAGATAGAATAGGCTTGTGACTCAGATTCATTCGCTATGCCGATCACACGAGAATCCCTTAAAGAAGAAGCGTTATCCTTCAGGTGCGAATCGTTAAGCGGTGTAAAGGCATTTTTTCCGATACCATATTGAAACCGGTGAGGATCGAATCCAATTGATTTTGCTTGGGTTACATCCCATTTTTCTCCGGTTTGATCAACAATGTAGGTTTTATTTCTCGCTCGTGTTACATAAGAATAGGCCGTTCCAGATTGGAAGAAAAAAAATGAACTTATTATAATTACTCCAATTATTAATACAATTCGTCGCATGATATTTTACCTTTAGTGGCTAATTGATAACATTAACATAATAACAGAATCTATAATTAAGTCGCCTGAGTTTATAAAAACTTACATAATTAAGGGTTCGGCATTAGGATTTTACTTGCCTGATTGTTAGAGGAAATTTGAAGATTAAGATATCATATTTTACAACTGTCAAGTCAAGTTCGTCCTGTCACAATTAATCATTGCCAAGTTTTTTCTAGCAGCTTTTTTCAAGCCTTTAACCACCAAACTATATGAATCATTAATCATTGCAAGAATTTCATTATCGGGTATTGAACCGTCTAAAGTTATGGTGTTCCAATGCCGTTTATTCATATGATAGCCGGGTGTTACAGCTTTGTACAAGGCGCGAAAATGCATGGCAAGATCAGGATCGCATTTAAGATTTATTCGCAATGACGATTCATCCCAAAAAACAAGGGCAAACATTTTTCCCATAACTTTATAAACCATTACTTCAGGTCCGAAAGGGAAATCTTCAAATGCGCCTTGTTTTTTAAGAAGATATGATCGAAGTGTTTCGAGTTCCATATGCGTTTGCGGTCATTCTAATCGAAACTGGATTATTCCAGCATCTGGTTTTTGTTGTTATGACTTCAATATAAATGAATTTATAAATTCAGAGTGCACGCTTACCTTTTCAGATTGGAAGCAATGGTGGCAACATGCTTTCCTTGAAAACGTGCAGCATCGAGTTCATTTTCGCTTGGCATCCTTTCACCTGACCCGCCTGCAATCGTTGAAGCACCATAGGGAGATCCCCCAGTTATCTCATCAATTCGCATCTGCCCCTGAAATGTATAAGGCAGCCCTACAATTACAAAACCATGATGCAGAAGCGTTATGTGAAATGACAATATGGTTGATTCCTGTCCCCCGTGTTGCGTTGCGGTACTTGTGAAAACACTTCCGACTTTACCCACCAGCGCACCTTGTGCCCACAGTTGACCGGTGGCATCCAAGAATTGACGCATTTGCCCGCACATATTGCCGAACCTTGTCGGTGTTCCAAATATTACGGCATCTGCAGAAGCCAGTTCTTCGACTGAACTAATCGGCACGTTTGTCATGGATTGTTGTGCTTCAACTGCTCCCATTTTTTCGAGCACTTCCTCCGGTAGCGTTTCGGGCACACGACGCAGAATTGCCTCGGCGCTGTCTATTTCCCTTACACCTTTTGCAACAGCTTCTGCCATTTTGTGGACGTGTCCATATGTCGAGTAATACACAATTAATACTTTCATGATAGAGTTCTCCTTTTCCCTGTTTGGATTTATATTGTAAAATTAAATTACCCATGTTTGACAAAGTTTCCTTCCTGGTATTCGCGAAAAGCCGTTTCCAATTCAGCCTGGGCATTCATGACGATAGGACCCCGCCAGGCGATGGTTTCGTTCAGCGGTTCACCCGTTAGGAGTAAAAACCTGACGTGTTTGCCAGTGGCTTTAATGGCAATTTCCTCTCCGGTGTCGAAAAGGATCAATGTCTGATTTCGAACCTCAGTGTCGTTGATCACACCTTTTCCGTCGATGACGTAGATAAACGCAGTATAATCCAGTTTGGTAGCATGTACGTACACCACTCCCTCTGGTACGGTGCAGTCAAGGTATTCGGGATTGATGACGACATCCCTGACTGGTCCGGTGGTACCACTCACTGTTCCCGCAATGATTTTAATCCGTACGCCGTTATCCATCACCACTTCCGGTATCTGGCCTGCGGTGATTCCACGGTATCGCGGGTCAATCATTTTTTGGGAAGCGGGCAGGTTGGTCCAAAGCTGGAAACCATGCATGGAGCCCTGAACGTCACCCTTGGGCATTTCCTGATGGATGATCCCGCTGCCAGCGGTCATCCACTGTACATCCCCTGAAGATATGATTCCCTTGTTGCCCATACTATCTCCGTGCTCGATATCGCCCTTCAACACGTACGT
>CAXMTO010000125.1:0-7892 GCA_964196355.1 uncultured Myxococcota bacterium | reverse complement strand
TTTACCCATTCACATTCTATCACTCTGTTCACTTCTATGTCTATTCACCCACCAGCACAAGGAAGGCCACCAAGGATCGAACCCTGGTGGCCATAGTTTTGTCGTCTTAAATGTCTCTATCAATAAGAAGCCGTTTTTCTTCTCAGAAGTCGTGAATTATGGAAAACTTTCGCGAACCACCTCCTTATGAACTAATCCGCTGGAGTGATTGGTTCTGCTCTTTTATATATTGCCAACCAGATTGATTTAACAACTACACAAAGCAACCCTATGCCTCCGAGAAATATGCACAGAAAACTAAGAGGCATGAACCAACTCTCAACTAAAGCGCCATTTTCATCAATATATTGATAATAGGTATTTTCAATAAATCCAAAGGCTGTCCCCATCGCGAATAGGATAAGGCTGAGCCACAATATTTTGCTTTTTATGATTTGTTTCATGATTGAATAAAGCATAACAAGTAATGATGTAGAAACTTAAAAACCCACAATATTGCAAGTTCTATAGAAAGTTGGTTCTCTTTCTCTTCCCCCTCACAGGATTTTTCTCATTACTCCATCGAACCCCGTAAGCGGTTAAAATCGTATAAATATATAAAGATCATGTTTGCAAGCTGCCTGAGAGTGATAGACCATAGCTCAATGTTGGATTCGAGATGCGCACTGCCAATAATAAGTGGTAGCAAGGTCAGTCAGGTTAAGGTGTTTCCTGTAAATTCAATGAAGAAGTTGTCCTCCAAACCTAACAACACATAATGGGTATTCAATCCCTAGAAAACAGAGAATAACCTAACACGAAAAAAGCATTTTGAAACCAAAGATGGTTCCAGATTATTTTTGCTGATCACTTCAGAAGGAGTGTTAGGTATCACAACAGTAACGGTTATGGAAAAATCGAGATTGAGACGAAAGTAGTATCAGTTTTCTGATGCTGAAAGAATGGAGCAACTCTCTCTGTTAATAATCTGGAAACATCTTCTCCTTGAAGGTGCTTTTTTCCTGTCAGGCTATTCTGGATAATTTTGCTTTTCTAAAGGCGCAGAAACACCTTCTTGTGTTGCTAGGTTTTTAAGACACCTTCCTGATTTCATTCACAGCAGTAAGGTTAACCTGAGGGCAGTTGGTTGAAATAAGATATTCGATGTGGCGGTATTAACGTTTGAGTTGTGGGGCGGCGCAGCGGAGCGGCCCACACGAACGATTTGTTATATTGATAAGCTAAAGCTTGCATGCTTGAACACCCTTTAATTAAGCCTTCTATTCTATGCTACATTCCTTGCCGATCATTCGTTGTTCAAACAAGATATAAACGACCAGTAGAGTTACTGTCATTGCCGCGATTACGGTTTCGTTAAGAATACTTGCAACAAATGGCAATATCGTAAGAATGAGTAAAACAAGAATACCTCGAATTACAAAAGGGGCACGTGTGGTTTTATCAATATGTTGAAAATGTATCGTTTGTAATGACAGTAAAATAATCATCATGCTCACACATAGCAGGGTGGCAATTGCGTTGGTGGAATAATCGCCTAACACAAGATGTTGAATCGCGGCAGCCTGCAAACCAAGGCCAATATAAACGGGTAAGTGTCCATAAATATGTAGTTGGGCTGCACCACGTAATCGTCCCATCAAAGTACGTTCTAACGTATCAAAGTAAAGCCACCACACACAACTCACGAGCGAAAAGCCCAGAAATAGATTAAGGAGGAATAATCCATTCCACTGTATACTCTCCGCCGCAGAGACAACTCCCAGTATAGATTCACCAAGTAAAATAATCGCTAATTAACCTGTGCGTTCCGGTAAATGTTCAACGTGCACAGAAATAACATTCAGATGTTTATGCAATAACACCGGGGTAGTCATATCAATCAGAAGGGCAATAACCCATACATAGAAGATATAAGGTGCAGGTAGAAAAATTGAAACCCACCACAAAACGACCGCAAGGCTAAATCCAATAAGGAAACCACGTGTAATATGGCGTACTTCTTTATTGCTGATATGGACTCTTAAATACATTATCACCAATACAAATCGTATAAGTCCATAGGTGATTGCGAATGCCTGACTATAATCACTATCAGCTTTAACGATAAAGACAGCCAACAACATTGCAAAGAACATTTGTAATAATGTCAAAAACCGATCAATGGAATCATTATTTCCAAATCGGTTTTCAAACATGGTATGTCCTGTCCATGCCCACCAGACAGGAATAAAGAACACGACATAAACGAAATAATCATACAGTGTCACCTCGCCATGATGTCCGACAGTAATATGATGTACGAGACGTGCAATAACCACTACATAGACTAGATCATAAAAAAGCTCTAACCAAGTAGCATGACGTGATGCCTGTTTTGTATTGAGAGCAATTTTTTTCATATCAATCTTTGTTAACTTTCCATGCCTAACTTATTTATCCGGTAAGGGAATAAACTCAACCTCATCCCCAGGGACTTTAGGAAATGCTCCTGCTTGCCAATCTTGTTTAGCCTGCTCAATACGTTCTTTACGACTTGATACAAAGTTCCACCAGATATATCGTTTTGTAAATTGCTCACCACCAATCATCGCAAGTTGTGTATCTTGCTCTGCGGTTACCGTCACCGCTTGAGCTCGATGTAATACTGCCATCGAGTGTTCATTAATCATACTTTCTTTTGCGGATAACTTGCCCTTTACAACATAAACCGCACGTTCATCAACGCCATCAGGTAGTGTCAGGCTTTGTCCTGCTTTCAGGTTTGCTTCAATATAAAGTGTCTCTGCAAAAGTTTTAACCGGGGATTGTACATCATAAGCGGAACCAATCAGTACCCGCACCGGTACAGTATCGACAGTAACAGACGGTATCTCAGCACTATCATAATGATGAAATTCAGGTTCTATTTCTTCATCCGCCTCTGGCAATGCCAACCATAACTGCAAACCATTTAATACATTATTGTTCGTTTTAACTTCTTTGCGTTGCCTCTCAGAATGTACAATTCCCTTGCCTGCCACCATCAAGTTTATTTCACTAGGTTTAATCACTAATTCATTACCGAGCGAATCACGGTGTAACATTTCACCTTCAAATAAATAAGTCACGGTCGCTAAATTTATATGTGGATGTGGCCTAACATCAATACCCTCACCCGGTGCAAAGGAAGCTGGCCCCATATGATCGAAAAAAACCCATGGCCCTACCATACGTCTTTTTGCTGCAGGTAAAGCGCGCCGAACGGTAAAACCACCAAGGTCATGCTCTTTTGGACAGATAACCGTTTCAATGGCGCTACATGCGCCTACTAGCTCGGTTTGCTGATGAGTGATAATTGTTTCAATACTCATATTTAATCCTAATTAAATTGATAATGATTAATGATTCAGAGGGGGCAGGGCTCTGACCTCTTTAATTATTTGATAATTTGTATTCAATCTTGCTCCTGATGTTTTAAAATATAATTGCGGTGCTGACCAGCGCCGTGGGCATGAACGTCCCGCGTAACTTGCCCGCCAACCAGTTGGCAATCAACGTTCCGGGAAGGAAACATCTGGGTTGCCACCCAAAAAACGGCAGGGTTCGCGGGTCAGCGTTAACGCGATTGTTGGCTGTTTATTTTCTTTTTCCCTCAAGTATCTCCTTGCCATAGCCCCATCCCTTGCATGATGGCACATCGATCAATATCAACTCAGAGTCCTGCTGCGCTTTGAGCGCAAGTGGTTCGTCAGTGTCGATCCGAGCTTGGTCTTTGCCCCTTAGCGGTTCACCGTTTGCCGTGATCTGGCCTTCTGTCAGGTAGACGAAAATCCTGCGCCCTTCGGTGGCCTTGTGATTTACTTCCATTCCGGCTTCTAGAGTACAGCGATAGATCGTGGCATCGGTGTGAAAGGTTACCGTCCTCCCGATATTTTGACCGGAGGCCACAGGTAAAAGACGATTCTTCCATTCTTTGGCGTTGTAGTTTTTCTGGTCGTATGTTGGCTCAAGGCCGGCTTCGTCAGGAAATATCCAAATCTGATAAAAGTGAACGGGGTCCTTGGCCAGATTGAATTCGGAATGGGTGAGCCCGGTTCCCGCAGACATTCGCTGTACGTCACCAGCCTTGATAACAGCTTTGTTCCCCATGCTATCCTGATGAGTCATTTCGCCTTCAAGCACGATGGTTATGATCTCCATTTCCTCATGGGGGTGAGTCGGGAAGCCGCTTCCTGGGTTTACGACATCATCATTGAACACTCTTAGTGCTCCAAATTGGATGTTATGCGGATCGAAGTAACTAGAAAACGAGAATAACCAATAAGTTTGAAGCCATCCAAAATCCGAAAAATGCCGTTTTTTTGCCTCGATTACCTCTATCATTTATTAGCTCCTTTTCCGCGGTTTGCCGCTTTGTCTAGCGTTTGCAGTTTCGAAATTGGGTGAGATCATCAACGCCGCTGTACCGGAGCTGGAAATTTTCAAAAAACTGTGTGTTCTTTTCATCTCGATCTCTTCCATTACGGTAGCCAACAGTGTTAATACATGGAAAGTTTCCATGATATTACCTTTTTTTCGTTGTTTCCATAAAATTCCATATTGCCACACCTAACATGGATAACATCTTGTCATATCTAACAGACATTTCAACCTACTCGATCCAGATTGAGCCTGTCCTAACAGACATTTTAACCTACTCGATGCAGATTAAGCCTGTCAAGGAATAGTCCTTGTTCCTTTGTCAGATATCCATAGGGATTTGAAGGAAAAACCAAACTTAGTCCGACTCGACCGAGTTACCAGAAAAACAGAATAAATATGAGCACCCATTAAAAGTCTAAATAGCTATTTAGATCTTAACTTACCTGTTAAAAGATTCTTCCTGACCAGGGAGGGTGTGTTCGTGGTTAAAAAACTAGCCTTAAATGGAGCATTTCAAATTGTTGATAATTCCAGAGTCTCTCGGATATTATCCGGAAGAATTTTGATCGGGCAACAAGGTGAAATGTGATAGGCATTCGGCCCCAGAGAACCAGAGGCTTACAGTAGTTATGTTCAAGTTGAAGCGTTGGTGGAATATTCAGACCTTCGAGATGGCAATATTAACATCTCAAACACCGGCAGTAAGTATGCTGTCCGGTGTTTTAAATCTGTTAACCGACAAATTACTTGTAACCTTTAAATTCTTCACCAGGCTTAATATTAGGAAACTTAACCATACTGGCTTGTTGTTGGCCTAATATCTTTGATACCGGCTCCATTATCCATGTATGGGCGTATCCTTCATTGCCCCACAACTCATAAGTTTCCGAAGGATCATTTTTTATGTCATAAACTTGCGGGAAGGTGTAACTCACTACCCTGTCATGCGTGCCTTCAGCGGTTTTGAAGTGTATTTTCATATTGCGCCACTTAACGGCCCACACATCAGTCCCAACAAAAGTTATTACATATTCCCGGTTGGATTTCTCTTGCTTACCCAATAAAAAATCTGCCTGGCTAAAGCCATCCATAGGTCGATCGCTTGGGATGAGTGCTTTCGCGCCAGCAAACTCAGCAATGGTTGGGTACCAATCGAGATCGGCAAAAATTTCATCACTGACTTTGCCTTTAGATATCTTGCCCGGCCAGCGCACTATTGCAGGCGTGCGCATACCACCTTCATAAGCGGTGCTAAGACCGCCGCGCCACGGACCATTAGAGCCACCTACTTCGCCCGAGGCCACACCATGAACGGGAAATGCTCCCGCAGCATTGTCGCCTGTCAATATTACGATGGTATTATCTTCAATGCCTGCTTCTTTAATGGCCTTGAGAATCTCACTTATATTGTGGTCTACCTCCATAAGCGTATCCGCAAAAATACCCGCTTTGGATTTATTCACGAAATCTGGGTGAACCCGAAAGGGAGGATGAAAATGTGTGAGGCCAATGTAGTTATAGAAAGGCTTACCTTCTTCGGCTTTATTTTTGATATAGGCAATAGACTTTTGGGTGATCTCATAATCCATCATCGCCCGCGCTTCAAGATCAAAGGGTTTAACCTTTTCAGCATTTTTACCTTTAACGCCTGCCCAGATATAAGGAACTGTTGCAACCGCAGGATCAAATTGTGGCGTCGATGTGTAAGAAGACGCATTCGTGCCTTCACTGTGTCCCCAGAATTCATCGTAACCCTGCATGTTTGGCAATTTATTTATTTGCATGCCTAAATGCCATTTACCAAAAAGAGCGGTTGAGTAGCCAGCATCAGAGAGAAGCTCTGGTAATGTATATTCCCATGCGGCCAAACCATCCGGCTCACCTGGGGCAGGCACTTTGTAGGTTCCCGAACGGATGGGTAAACGGCCTGTGTGCAAGGCCGAACGTGTAGGCGTACACTGGTTCTGAACATTGAAATTCGTGAGCCTTATGCCTTCACTGGCAAGCTGGTCGATATTAGGCGTTGGCAAAGTGCCTCCTTGAACGGTTAGATCACCCCAACCCCAGTTATCGACGAGGATATAAACAATATTTGGCTGGTTTGCTGCGAAACACTGACCTGATAAAAGTGTTACAAGCAAGAATATTGATCTAAAAAAATATCTTATCATTTAGGTTCACCTCTCATATTTGAAAAATTAGTAACCGTTGTTAATTGCAGCTAACAAGTCCTATTCCAAAAAACCAATATCAGTCACTTTAGGTATTTAGAAGGCTATTGGCAATATTAAGCATTTTCTTAGATGGGAACGATGAAGTTCTTCTTGAGAAGTTTTAAGTTGATGATTCCCTCAAAAATAGCATGAATAGGAGTATTCTGGCTATATTGAAATATTCAATATTATTTTCAGAAACTCGATATCAAATGGAGCATTGGAGATTATTGATAATTCCAGATTATTAACAGACAGAGTTGCTCAATTCTTTCGGCATCAGAAAACTGATACTACTTTCGTCTCAATCTCGATTTTTCCATAACCGTTACTGTTGTGGTGCCTAACGCTCCTTCTGAAGTAATCAGCAAAAATAATCTGGAAACATATGGGATTCCATAATGCTTTTTTCATGTTAGGATATCATTAACGCCCTGAAGGTCGAAAACATATTTTTGTGTTGTTAGGTTTTTGTAACGACTTCTTCATGACCTTCACAGTAGATCTATCAAGTTTGAAAAAAATGCGCACTGCTAGAACTGCCATGACGAATTTCAACCGCTACTCGTTAACGATTTTGTAAATTCGTACTCATCTCAATCATGACCTTCTAGCAAACAACCTCAACATGAGAAGAACAGCTATTTTGTTGAGGTTTGTGGTAATCTTAACGACAAATATAACACTGGTGGTAATAGAGAGTATAAGAACCTTTACGTTTTATCTCGTTCACCTTCTTCCTCAGACTTATTTTCTTCTGTCATCATCCTTCGCTGACAGTCATTTATACTGCTACAGTATTCTTTGATTTCATGTTCAATTTATTCTTGAAATATCCCCAGAGTAATCCGAGAAAACCGTAAACAATGGCCCAAGTAACTACATTTACGATTTCTATTAAAAGCCTTTGATCGTCAGCTATTGGTGTATGAGCAGAGACTAAATGAAGGAAAATAGCGACTCTAATACCTGCTAAATCGTGGATGAAGCTTAAGTAAAAACAAAACTGCCCAAAGCCATCAGATACGGGCCATACAAAATACAAAGCATATAAACCTACAGAAGCATACGAGATCACCAAACCAAAAGATGTACCTAAAATTGTACTTCTTAATATTTGCGATTTATTGCGAGTTGCAAACCACGCAACAAACGGTACAAACCATAGGAAGTTTAAATAGATGTCTGATCCCATAAACACCCCGAACTCTTTCTAATATTCTCCTGGGCCCCAGTTAGGATAACCGGGCTGTTACAAGTCAGGAATATTTCCCCTAT
>CAXMTO010000124.1:0-4198 GCA_964196355.1 uncultured Myxococcota bacterium | reverse complement strand
GCTCTGTCTGATTAGGGGGAAGAGTGAACAGGTGTTCAGAGTGAGTTCTTCTTCGACTACATTGAAAAGATCTTCCAGGGCTGTCTCGATTTTGGCCGTTTCTTTACTGATAATGTTCAGGAATTTAGAAATATAAGGATCCGTTACTTTTCTTGCAAGGAGTCGTGAGGTTCCTCCAATAGACGTCAGGGGGTTTCGTATCTCGTGGACAAGTCTGCCTGCCATTTTACCGATGGCAGCTGAACGCTCTGTGTGGACAAGCAGATTCTTATTTTTTTCGAGTTCTACGGTTACAATCTCCAGTTCTGATATTTTACTCATCATTGCTTCATAAAGATGACTATGTTCAATGGCAAGGCTTGCCTGACCGGCAAAAACTTCAAGGTCGGTGATATCATCCGACGAAATTGGAGTCCTTGTAGCAAAATTATCAGCAATGATCACTCCCAGTGATCGTGTCGGGGAATAGAGAGGGACTACAATAAAAGAATCTTCACCGAGAATATCGAGTAATTCCTGTGATACGGGAATTGTATCTGTCTTGCCGTCGACCACCTGAATTGCTCTTTTATGATGGCTTGAAAATATAAGGATATGATCACGGTTCTGGGCGGGGATTCGCAGGGTTTGAACTATCGTGTTTACTTCTTTATCCTCTGAAATTTTTTTATTCTGAATTGCTGACAATATATCGTCGAGTTGGAGTTCGTCCGCTTTGATTGATTTCCACACTTTTTCTGCATCTTCGCGGGAACCTGGACCGATTGCAAGTTTTCCTTCCAGGTATGTGCCGTCTTCATTGTACAGGGCCATAAAAGCACGATTGAATCTCAACCCATCACCTGAGGTGATGCCGACGAGAATACCCTGCAGGAGGGGTTTGAGCACCACCGTGTTAAGGTAAGCTGAGTTCATCTTAAGATTAAGATGGTGCAGGAACAGCATTCGTGAATGAGCTGCGTGAAGTTGTTCCTGATATTGTCGATTGTCAATCGCCAGTCTTCTTTTGATCAATGCATTCTGGACAGTGTGGTGAAACAGATTGATGTTGACAGGTTTGGTCAGGTAGTCGGCTGCGCCCTTACGCAGGCAGTCCAGAGCTACCTCAAGGTCGGTGGTACCGGTAACCATAATAATGGAGAGATCAGGGTAAGAATGAACGAGATCCTGGATGATCTCGTTGCCATTTTTGTCCGGGAGAACAATGTCAAGAATGGTGAGAGCTATCTTTTCAGTTTCCAGTAAATTCTGTAATTCTGCCGCATTGGAGGCTGAGAGAACGTTGACGCCCTGTTTCTTTAGGAAGTGGCTCAGTAAAATAACAAATTCGGGGGAATCGTCAACGATCGCCACATATTCATCACTGGAGAGCAGACTATGGAGAGGAAGAGGCGAGAGATCAGCCTGTGGCGCAACGAGTTCTGGCATGATAGTTAGTGCCTTACTCCTGAAAACCTGTCATAAAAAACAAGAAATCAGGAGAGTGCATTGAAATTAGGAACTTAAAGTAATCACCAAGGCACTTATACCCTTTAAGCGGGTACTGAAAAGAGTGCAGGATTTATTACCGTTTACCGGTGTTAGTTGTAGCATAGAACATGTCATAAGTGCAAAAAATATCCATTAAGCTATCCAGGATTATAAGTTCAGTTGCGATTACCCGAGCAAAATCGTATAACAGTGTTTTGGTTTTATTGTATACTGGTGGTTTGTTACGGATTTAGGCTATGGCTGCCAGCAGATGTAGTTACGTTTCTGAAATGGGAGAGACCTTTTTGAAAGAGATCTTTGCTGAGAACGGTACGCTCTCAGCGCATGTAGATACATTTGAACCGCGCAAAGGGCAAATGGCAATGGCTGAAGCCGTCGCCGATGTTCTGTACGCCGAACCCATGGAACCCATGGCTGGAGATGAAGGTCGAAAAGGTCAGGTCCTTGTGGTTGAAGCCGAAACCGGTATAGGAAAGACGCTGGCGTATCTGATCCCTGCCATCTTGTCGGAAAAGAGGGTTGTTGTCTCCACAGCTACCTTAAATCTTCAGGATCAGATTATTAAAAAGGAAATTCCCCTTGTCAGCAAAATAATTGGCAAAGACGTACCTGTCCTCTGCGTTAAGGGACGGTCAAATTATCTTTGCCTCTATCGGTGGTTTCAATATAGGAGCAATCCGCAACTCTCTCTGACTAATGATCCTGCTGTCTCCAAAATAGAGGCATGGCTGAAAACGACGGAGACAGGAGACAGGGCCGAGCTCGACTGGTTGAGCGAGAGATCAAATCTCTGGTCCAAAATATCAGCCCACTCAAATCAATGCCTCGGCGGCGACTGTCCGGAAGTGACAAACTGCTTTATCACCAGCTTACGAAAAAAAGCTGGTTCAACCCGGCTGCTGATCGTCAATCATCATCTCTTTTTTTCTGATCTTGCTCTGCGAAAAGGTGGTTATGGCGAGGTCCTGCCTCGCTATGAAGCTGTGATTTTTGATGAGGCACACCATATCGAAAATGTTGCGACCACATTTTTTGGTAAAAGTTTCAGTCAATACCAGCTGATAGACTTTATTTCCGATATAGAACGCCAGGCCGAATTTGATCTCCCTCCCACAAAAATTAACACAGTTACCCGGGCGGCGCAGGGACTCCGGCAGCGTATTGATTCTTTTATGGCCGTATTTCCGGTAAAGCCCGGCAGGTTCTATCTTCAAGGCCTCACTGACGAACTCACTCTGGATGCCTGGAACGATGAGGTTGAGCTGCTCTCCAGCGGACTGGACAGGGTGAGCGAAAAGCTTAAGGGGTATGGCGGCTATGGTGAATCGTGGAAGACTCTTGAGAGGCGCGGGCATGAACTCAATAATAACCTGAGGGAGATTGCTCTTGGTGCTGATGATGGTGAAATATCGTATGTTCACTGGTATGAAAAAAGAGAGCGCTCTGTGATTTTATCAGCAACACCGATTGATGTTGCAGATGAACTGAACCGCTCGCTCTATTCAACTGTATCAGCCTGTGTGATGACCTCGGCGACGCTCTCTTCGGGAGGGAATTTTTCCTATTTAAAGGAAAGGCTGGGGCTTGGCGACGGGGTGGAATTTTTGCGATTTGATTCACCTTTTGATTATCAGAACAGATCGCTCCTCTATGTGCCGGATAATGCGTTTCCGGAGCCTTCTTCACCTGATTATGGAGATGAGGTGTGTTCCCGGGTTCTTGATATACTTAAAATCAGTGAGGGTCGGGCACTTGTGCTGTTTACAAGCTTCAAGGGTATGGAGAGGATGGCGGAATATCTTGATGAACTCATCGAATATCCCGTTCTTGTTCAGGGGACAGCGTCAAGAGACAGCTTACTGAGAAGCTTTAGAGAAGAAACACACTCGGTACTGCTGGCTGTTGCAAGTTTCTGGGAAGGGGTGGATGTTGTCGGTGAATCCCTGAGTTGTGTTATTATAGACAAATTACCCTTCGAGGTCCCAAGTGACCCGGTCATTCAGGCCCGTATTAAACATATTACAGAAAATGGTGGAAAACCGTTTTTCGAATTTCAGGTGCCGAGAGCCATCCTGAGTTTGAGGCAGGGTGTGGGGAGATTAATGCGTTCTGCATCAGATAGTGGCATTATGGCAATAATGGATGTACGATTGTTTAAAAAAGGATACGGTCGTTCTTTTCTTAAAAGCTTGCCTCCTGCTCCTGTTGTCAGGACTACTGAGGAAATTTCTTCTTTCTTTGATCGAACATCGAACACCGAATAAAATGATAATATTGGAATTTGAAGTACTGATTCTTGTTCTCTCATTCGATGTTCGGTGTTGAATGTTCGGTGTTGGATGTTTGATTTGAATTACGATTATAGCTGAGCACAACTTCTAACCCTGAATTTTCAGTAAACCTGTACACTATTTTGAGACTGCGTACTAACAGACTGTTCACCTAATTCTATGTAATCAGTGCAATGCAAATAACAACCAAGCAGCTCCTTGCTGAGATTAAAAAAGAAGCGGCGCAGATAGAAAAGCAGATGCGTCTGGATTTGACCGAACTGCGGCCGGTAATTGATGATCTTCTTGCAGCGATCCTGGAGTTCGGGCTCCTTAACGGCGGCAAACGGATCAGACCGCTTCTGGTAGTAGCCGCATCGCGGTTATGCGGCGACAGCGATGAAAAGGTGTATCGCCTGGCCTGTGCCTTCGAATAT
>CAXMTO010000123.1:0-26997 GCA_964196355.1 uncultured Myxococcota bacterium | reverse complement strand
CTTAGTCCGGCCCAACCTGCTGTTCCATTGTCTGACAGAGAAACCCGCGGGGTATATCCAAATCGTCGGCGATGCCCTCCAATACTGCTCTTTCCTGTCGGGTTGTATGCCCACTGGCTTTGGCAACCAGACACAGGTCTCTGAGTACCTGCATTCGCTGTGGAACAGAGGTGTTGTCGCGCGCTTTTTGGGCCCGATCGGATAAATCTTCTTTTAAACGGGACAGGTCTATATTTTTTGAGTACTCGCCCATGCCAAAGAATTTCTCGAATATTTTTACCTCTTCCTCACTGATGCCATCACTGGCGTCAGCAACTGCTATGGCACCGGCATAGAGCAGACGCCGCATGTGGGTGGCAGTCTCAGTCTTGCCTTCCATATAACTTGGCTCCATCAAGCTCATCAGCCCCTGCACCGCAATTTCAAGTTCAGCTTTACTTGTGCCGCCTTTGCGCGCGTGCTCGGATTCATCAAAAAGCTTTAATGCTTTTACTCGCAAGGGGCTGAATGGGTGGGTGGAAAACCAGTCTTCTTTCGGCGCATTTTTACCGGGTACCGCATCCTCTAACTGCATATCGTCGACCTGATCAAGAAAATCACCCAGATCAAATGTAATCACTTTGCCGGTAAGGCCCGATGCCAGCTTGAATAATGACTTTGCGACACCATTGAGATCACGTGCACAATGTGCACCGGCCCGATCCGCTGATATCTCCGCATAGCGTGACCAGGCAAATAGTTCCAAAGCCAGACGCGGATCAGGTTTTGCGTCACCCCGCAGCAGGTAACCGATGGGGATATCGTGATGGCCGTAAATAAAATGCCCCAACTCGTGTCCCATCACAAACCGAAGCTCCGGTCCACTAAACGCTTCCAGTAGACTCGATGAAAACATCACAAACAATCGGCCATCTTCAGGTTTAAAACACATTGCGTTAAATTCCGGACTTGCAAATACATACAATTCAAGGGGTATTTTCCCTTCCAGTGTCTCAATACATTCATCCGCCATCCGGTGGATATCTGGAGCCATGCCGCGACTCAACCGCACAGAGGTCGACAATAACCGACGCCTGAGCCCTGTCTCCTTTTCGTCTTCCTGGCGGGCAATAAATTCATTCACCCTTTTAACATCCTGGTGTTCAAGCAGTTTCTTATAGAGTTCCAGGTCATTTTGACAGCGTATGGTTTGTGCATTCATATATCTACCCCTAAATTTACATTATAGATATTTACAAGAGAAGCTGATTGAGTATCGAATGATTGTGTCCAGAGGTGGCTGGCCATCAGCCCCTGCCGGAGAAATATTACAACCGGGTATGGTTGATCCCCGAATTTATCAAACCAATGCCTGTATAAATACAGTATCGTACGGCATTTGTTAATCCAGAAGATCATGTGCTGCATTTTTATAATGACATTTATGGTCGCGAGAAACTTCTCAGCCAGGCCTTATGGAGTGGGCCCAATAACTGAAGAATCGGGCGTCAAACGAGTCAGTTAATCAAAAGGAAATTGGTGGCTGTCACAACCACATGGTTTTAAGGAGATACAATGTACTAAGGTGGGCTCCGCCCACAATCCAAAAGATAAATTATCCCACCACAGAGAGCACAGAGGAAACAGAGATAGATTTTCTTTCTCTGTGCTCTCTGTGTCCTCTGTGGTTTAAGTTTCTGGAAGTCTACGCTTATCTGTTGTTTTTTTGACAGGGTTTCTGGGGTAAGGTACTAACACCCCACAAGGGGTATAAGTACCATGGTGGTGTAACCATGTATATAATTTTAAAAAACATTCCTCGACTTCTTGTTTTTCCTTACAGAAGTTCAGGACTAAGGTACTAATATTGTCCACCCAACCAGCACTGGTGCGAGATTTCAGCGTCTTTTTACTGCTTTTGGTATTTTCGTTTCTTGTAGGCGGCTGCAGTCGAATTTCGCTAGAGGAGCAGTTCGTTTCAGCAACAGACAATTTGATGTCGAAGAGCCGTGGAAGTTGTAACGAAATCTCTCCTGGTTTCAGTAACCACGACTTGAGTAGAGCTGTTAAAGGGATTAATCCAGAGAAAATCACCATTCTAAATTGGAACATCTATAAAGGACAACTTCAAGGATGGCAGAGTGATCTACTCTTCCTCAGCAGAGGCAGTGACATCATTCTGCTACAGGAGGCATCGAATAGTGAACAAATGCGGGGTTTTCTTCGTCTACAAAAACTGAATTGGAACCACAATAGTGCCTTCAGATATAAGGGTGTTGCAACCGGAGTTCTGGTTGCATCAGTGATAGAGCCGATGTATAGTTGTGGCCTGCGTCAAGATGAACCAATAATTGGTGTACCCAAGACCGCACTAATCAACATCTATCCTGTAAAAGGTATATCTGAAAAACTTCTTGTCGCCAATGTTCATGGTATAAATATCACTCTCGGTACCGAAGCGTATAAAAAACAATTCAGTGAACTGCAAAACGTTTTGCGGCAGCATCAGGGCCCTATGGTTGTGGCGGGTGATTTCAATAATTGGAGCGAGAAACGTAAAACGATAGTAGACGCATTGGTCGAAAATCTGGATCTGACTCTCTTTCCATTTGAGAATGAAAAAAGAACTCTAGTTCTGGGTGACCCGGTAGACCATGTTCTCTTCCGGGGACTTGATCCCATTGCCCATGAATTACATGAAGTGATATCGTCTGACCATAATCCCATTTCAGTAACGTTTCGCCTTTCACGTAAAAATACGCAAACAAACTCTGACTTTCAGTAAACCAATGACAAACCTTTTAATTACATTCTTTTTTGCTCTGGTATTTTCGGGAAGTTTTGCGGATGCAGCGGAAAACAGAGAAATTGATGTTCTGCTCTCTTTTGTTGCGACCAGTGACTGTACCTTTATCCGCAATGGTAAAAAGTATCAGCCCTTAAAAGCAAGAGAACACTTGATGAAAAAGTATAATTATGCAAAATCCCGTATTAAGACTGCCGAGGACTTTATTACTAAGATTGCCTCCCGAAGCAGTATGTCAAAAAAACCGTATTACGTGCTCTGTGAGGGGAAAGAGTTGCTTGTAGAAAAATGGCTCACTGATGCTTTAGCCTCCCATAGGAACACTGAAAACGATTAAAAGAAATCAGGGGCTCTTTCCCTGTCATGAAAACCGCATTGAACGGAAAAACCAGCGAATTAGCAGAAGTTTCTGTGCATCAAGGAGTGCGGGCTAACGGTAACTGCAATTGCGAAGGGGTGAAAATGAAAAGAGAATGGAATCCCGGCACCTTACTCACGACCTCAGGAGCATACTGGCAAGGCTGTACCCTGCAGGCTGCTGTGCGCTTAAAAATTTTCACAGCACTGGCCGATGGTGCGGCGACCGCCGCAGAAATAGCCGGCGTATTGAAGAGCGATGAGCGGGCAACCGGCTTAATGCTGAACGCCCTGGCGGCCATGGACCTGATTGTCAAGGAGGATACGTACTACCAGAATAGTGCAGCAGCCCAGGAGCTGCTGGTGCTCAGTTCACCACGCTACATGGGGCATATCATACTCCATCATCACCATATTCTTGATGGCTGGGCCCAGCTTGATCAGGCCGTAAAGACAGGAATGCCTGTAGATAGGCGACAGTACGGAGAAGAGGTAGAGCGGGAAAGTTTTCTTATGGGAATGTTCAATATGGCTATGGGAAACGGACCAAAGATCGCGGCGCAAATCGACCTTGCGGGTCGATCCCGTCTGCTCGATCTGGGCGGCGGCCCTGGAACCTATGCGATCCATTTTTGTCTGGCCAATCCGGAACTGAAGGCGGTTATCTTCGATCGTCCCACCACAGAACCTTTTGCCAGAAAAACCGCAGAAAAGTTCGGGGTGGCTGATCGAGTCGATTTTATTGGCGGGGATTTTACGATGGTCGACACAATCGCTGGCGGTCCCTATGATGTCGCCTGGCTCTCTCACATCCTGCATTCCAATTCAGCAAAACAATGTCAGGAAATAATCAATAAAACGATTACAGCCATGGAACCGGGAGGAATGATTATTATCCATGATTTCATCCTGGACAATAGTAAAGACGGACCGGAATTCCCGGCACTCTTCTCCCTCAACATGCTCCTCGCCGACACGGGTGGACGCTCTTATTCCGAAGAGGAGCTTTCTGGGATGCTTGTAAATGAAGGCATCGAGGGTATAACCCACCACCCTTTTCGGGCACCAAATGATTCATCCATTATGTACGGAGTGAAAGCATAAAGTCTGATAGGCAGAGTGTTTATTCATCGGCAGCACTGGTATCCTTTTCATCCTTATCAATTTCTCCGGCCCACTAAACAGCAACGCTTTGACCGTGATACGGCACCACCACCTCAAACCCTTCCTCCCGGAGATATTCTGCAAAGGCCATAGACTGTTCTTCCTCACCATGGACGAGAACAATTTTTTTAATCCTGAGATTTGAATCCTTTAACACCCTCGTCAATTCATTCCGGTCTCCATGGGCACTAAAGCCGCCCAGGGTGACAACTCTAGCCTTCAATGGATAATCCTTGTTGTAGAAGCGAACGAGAGGAGCCGCCCCCTTTCGTCCTTCCTCTGCATATTTTTCTCCTTTTTTTTGCAGAAGACGACCAAAGGTATTTTGTCCCATGTATCCGACAATGAGAACTGTATTGCGTTCATCGTGGATTTTATGCCTGAGATGATGTAGAACCCGCCCCCCCTCACACATTCCCGACCCTGCCAGGACAATATGTGACCTGGTATCCCGGTTGAGTGCCATAGATTCTTCTACAGACTGGACAAACTTGAGCTGTTCAAAACTGAAAGGATTAATCCCTTTTTCAAGAAAAGCCGCATGGGTATCGTCGTCAAAGGTCTCTGGATGCTCACCAAACACATGGGTTATGTTCGTTGCCAGGGGGCTGTCCACATAAACGGGCCTCCTTGGCACTTCACCCGCCAGATAGAGCTCATGGAGATAATAGATCAACTCCTGGGTACGACCATAGGAAAAACTTGGAATAATCACAGATCCCCCTCTATCAAAAGTCTCAATGATGACTTTTTTAAGGAGAGGTTTCATATCAATAACAGGGTCATGCAGCCTGTTGCCATAAGTCGATTCCATTATCATCAGATCTATATCCCGATGTTCCTCGGCAAAATCGAGGGTCGGGTCTTGAATTATCGGTTTATCAAAACGGCCAACATCGCCGCTATACATTACAGTTTTTGTTTTATCCCCTTTTTTGTACTGCATCACCGACATTGCGGATCCAAGAATATGGCCAGCATCATAAAAAGTACAGGTAAGATCGTTCCCTATTGTCACCGTGAGTTCATAAGGTACACCGTTAAAATAATCGAGAGACTCTCCTGCCGTCTCCATAGTGTAGAGTGGGCTGACAATTTCGAGCTGATTTTCGCGCAACAGCTTTTCAATTGTCTCGGTCTTAAGTCTATGAGGACCTGACTTCAATAGCGCTTGAATCTCCTTAAAGTCAGCTTTTGAGATCTTCTTCTTATTATTTCCAGATTTGGTTTTAGCGAGGAAGTGTTTAGCCGTTTTATAGTTCAGATAGGAAGCATCACCTTCCTGTATTTTTGCAGAATCTTTCAACAGATATTCACATGCATGAGCGGTGGCCCTGGTACAAAAAACATGACCATTGAAATCCTCCTTTGTAATCAGGGGCATACGACCGGAATGATCGATATGGGCGTGTGACAGGACTACGTTAGTAATAACCTTGGGGTCTATCGGCAACACCCGATTTTTGGCCTCAGCCTCTTTCCTCTTCCCCTGAAAGAGGCCGCAATCGAGCAATATAACATCACTGTCAGTCGTTACAGTATGAAATGAACCGGTGACTTCTCTTGTAGCTCCGTAAAATGTGAGGTGCATGGATTCTCCTTGTCGTAGTTTTATCCCGGGTTAATCTTCCCCTGTCCAATTATTTTCGGTAGACTTTTGTCATACCAGACAGCAACATATAATTCAACGGTAACTCCTGACAGCCCTTGCCGGATTTCTCAGCCTATAAGAGCATCAACACAAATTCTGTACGTACGCGGTCCACAGTGCCCGCAAACGACAACTTCAGCAGCGAGCAGGCTTCGACTCGCCATATCACTTGCTGCGCGCACCTTGGCCACCGATTCTGCGAAGGCACCAGTGTCTTGCATGTCGTAGAAATGAAGGCAGCCGCCAGGCCGCAGAACCGTCAAGGCAAGGTCAACAAAATCTCCAGCAGATTTGGGAAGAGGCATGATTATTCGATCAAATTCGGCTGTAAATTGAGGGAGTATGTCTATAACATCTCCCTGAAACAACTCTATATTGTTGATTTTTTTATTCAAACTCAGGTTAAGCAATCCGTAGTCATGGGCAATGGGATTTTTCTCAATGCCTATGATCCGTTTCGCCCTGCTGTACATGGATATCATCAAGGGGTATGGTCCAATACCTGAAAAAAGAACCAGAACCTTTTCTCCTGGCTGTACAAGAGAGGCAATCCTCCTTCGTTCATTCCCGCTCCGGATCGAAAAATAGACCTTCTCCACATTGAGCTGCAGACGAATACCAAATTCCCTGACCTCAGTTTCCTTGCGAGCCTCACCGCCAATAATCGTAATCGGGCGGCTCCTGAACTCACCTCCATAATGGGCCGCTCTTTTAGCTACAACCTTTATCTTCCGGTTATTCGCCAGTATTGCTGAAGCAATCTCATGTTCTTTTGTCTCGAGTTCTCTCGGAATAGTCATGATGACAATATCACCAACCACGTCATAAGCACGCACCAGCAGCTGCAGGTCATTTCCTGAAAGCACGGCGCCAAGCAACTCCTTCAGTCTCATTACCATCCCCATTGCTCTAATCTGTACTTCGTACCTTACTCCTGAAACCCTGTCACTCTTTCCAGTACCCCCTTGTGGGGTGTTGGTCATCTTAACCTTTCCTAAAAGGAACAGACCCTGATCACTCAGACGGATAAGCCAGAGAAGCTCTCTCGGAACAGCCACTTTTCAACAACATTTCTCTTATAACTCCAAAATCTGCCTGATAACAGCTTATAACAAATCATTTTCTATGAACAAAAGCGAGTACATCGCATATTTTAAAGAATAAATACCTAGAAAACTATTGATCCTGAGTTGATCACAACTTGTATACGGCCACATATAGGGGTTGATTTTATGGCGACTTTATGATTACGTAGCCCGATAAATTTTACATAAACACAATTTTTTTTGCTTATATAATTCAACAGGCTTTCACAACGGAGGAACAAAATGTTTAAGATTGTAAGACGTCAAGAGATGTCTGACGGCACGGTGATTCTCAATGAGATTGAGGCACCTCTTATCGCCAAAAAAGCTCGCCCTGGCCAATTCGTAATTCTCAAGGCCAATGAAGAGGGCGAGAGGATTCCCCTCACCATGGCAGACACTGACCCCGACAAGGGAACTATTACCATTATTTATATGGTAGTCGGGAAATCAACTGCTCTTTTCAAAGACTTAGAGGTCGGTGACAGTTTTCAGGATGTCATTGGTCCCCTCGGGAAAGCAACCCATCTTGAAAAAGTAGGCAAGGTTATCTGTGTTGGTGGCGGGACCGGTGTTGCAGTACTCCATCCTATTACCAGAGGCCTGAAGGATGTCGGCAACGATGTGACCTGTATTATCGGTGCCCGCAACAAAGATCTGCTTATTATCGAAGAACAGATGAAAGCAGCCTCTCACGACCTGCGGGTCTGTACCGATGACGGTTCCTACGGCCATCACGGCTTCGTGACTGATGTGATGAAAGAAGTTCTTGATGGTGGGGATATTAAGCTTGTAGTAGCAATAGGCCCTGTTCCCATGATGAAGGCTGTCAGCAATATCACCAAAGAGTATAATGTCGAAACACTTGTCAGCCTCAACCCGATCATGGTTGACGGTACAGGAATGTGCGGGGGGTGCAGAGTAACTGTCGGCGGCAAAACCCAATTTGCCTGTGTAGACGGCCCTGAATTTGATGGTCACGAGGTTGATTACGATGAACTCATGCTCCGACTGAACGCTTACAGGGAAGATGAGCTGAAGTCTCACGAACATTACTGCACAATTCGTGATGCTCAGTAGAAACAACCTGGAGCACACTGGCATTTATTAATTAATCTATCTCAAGAAAGTGATGTTTCGATTGCTCTGCCTGTAAGTTTGTCAATAGTACGATATTAACAACTCAGCTCGGTAAAGGCATGGGATACGTCCTTTTCTCTGATAGACAGTGATTTATTTTCTTATAATACGTGGACACGATTTCTACGGAGGATGTTATGGCAGAAAAAGTAGCGAAGAAGACCAAAACCCCCAGGGTGGCTATGCCCGAACAGGAACCACATATCAGGGCACGTAACTTTCTTGAAGTTCCCACTGGCTACACAGTGAAAATGGCTCAGGAAGAAGCCTCAAGATGCCTGCAGTGCAGAAAGCCAAGCTGCGTAGCAGGATGCCCTGTGGGAGTTGATATACCAGGTTTTATTGACCTCATAGCCCAGGGTGACATGACTGGAGCAATTCGTAACCTCTGGGGAAAAAATGCTCTCCCTGCCGTTTGCGGACGCGTCTGTCCTCAAGAATCTCAGTGTGAAGGCTTGTGTATTGTCGGCCGTAAAGGTGAGCCCGTGGCTGTTGGCCATCTGGAGCGTTTCTGTGCTGACTACGAGAGAGAAAACGGTACCGGTGAACTGCCTCCCAGGGCTGCCTTGACCGGAAAAAAAGTTGCTGTAGTTGGTGCCGGCCCTTCCGGACTGACGGTGGCAGGAGATCTTGTAGTCAAGGGTCATGATGTCACGATTTATGAAGCTTTCCATAAACCCGGCGGTGTACTTGTCTATGGTATCCCTGAATTCCGTTTGCCTAAAGCAATCGTTGCCCAGGAAGTAAACTTTCTGGAGCGACAGGGAGTAAAACTGGAATGCAATGCTGTTGTCGGCAGGACTGTCTCTATAGATGAACTTTTTGAACAGGGCTATGATGCCGTGTATGTAGGTGTGGGAGCAGGTCTTCCCCGCTTTATGAATATTCCCGGCGAAAATTATGTGGGTATACTCTCTGCCAACGAGTATCTGACCAGGGCGAACCTCATGAAAGCCTACATGTATCCGGATGTTGACACCCCCATCCCCATAGGAAAAAATGTCGTTGTCCTGGGTGCCGGAAACGTCGCCATGGACTCTGCACGTACGGCAATGCGGCTTGGAGCAGAAAGTGTGAAAATTGTATATCGCCGTTCCCGTGAAGAAATGCCGGCTCGGCAGGCGGAGATTCATCATGCGGAAGAAGAAGGCATCGAATTGTTTCTGCTCACTAATCCAACCAAATATCTCGGCAGTGAAAAAGGCCGGCTTACCGGGATGGAGTGTCTGCGAATGGAACTCGGCGAACCGGACGATTCAGGCAGACGTCGCCCTGTGGCTATCGAGGGATCAGAGTTTGAGATCGAATGTGATCTCTGCATCGTGGCAGTTGGCTCAGGAGCAAATCCGCTCCTGACCAGTGAAACTCCAGATATGGAGTTGAACAGATGGGGCAATGTTGTAACCAATGAGGCAACCGGAAAAACCACCAAAAAAGGTGTCTGGGCCGGAGGTGATATCGTTACCGGGGCAGCCACAGTTATTCTGGCAATGGGTGCGGGAAGAGAAGCTGCTGATTCGATTCACGACTACCTGGAACTCGGCTGGTAATTCTGTACATGGTGAAACACAATCAAAAAATCCTGTCAGGTAACTGACAGGATTTTTGCGTTTTGGAGACGTCACATTTCTAACCCGGATTTCTCATGAACATTGTGTAAAATTTCTTGTCAAATCGAACGGGTGGCAAGCTGTTACAATGAAAACACTTTCAGAAAATTGACACAATGACACATCATCTCCCATCGTATAAAGATATTTTACTTACTATCGAAAACGATATCGCAACACTCACTATTAATCGGACCAACAAACTCAATGCGATTCGACTGCAGACATATCATGATATTATCGCAGGATTTAAGGAGGCTGATGCTTCCAATGAATGTAAATGCATTGTTATTGCAGGCACCAACAATACATTCACGGCAGGCAATGACCTCACGGATCTTGTTGGCAATGAGGCCAAAGATGTGATGATAGCGGTTCAGTCTATTTTTGATACCGTCTCAAAATTGAAAAACCCAGAACAGAATCAAAGAATTTACCGGACCTTAATTTCCCTGACGATATAGAACATAATTATATCATCTTCCCAGAGCCGGTATCTTTGTATAAATGTTATCGAACGCACTGTTCAGGGAAATGAATAACGTCGGTCTCTCTCATATCTAACTAGAACAACACTGTTTAACCAAACACTGATTTGGAATATGTTACAGCCAAAACGAATATTTCCTTGACACCGAATATGGGCGCCTGTTAATGAATGGTTATTCATTTTTTTAGTATTGTAGGATTTGTTTTCTTCGTTATTCTGCCCCTCAATGGGGATTCAGATGAATCCCATTTGTCGGGGTAAAAATAGGTGCAGGGTGTTTCCTGGCCTCATGGCGCATAGTATGAAAAAAACGGCAGGAGAGGAATGATGTCAACTGAACTGGTTCTTTCGGCAACAGCTCTGATCGGGATTGCCGCCCTTGTTCCCATCATGATGGCTATGACGGCGTTTTTGGGGCCGCGATCCAAGAGCAAAGTAAAAAACGAGGCTTATGAAAGCGGGGTTGGCTCAATCATCGGGGCGGTTGACCAGAAGTTCAGTGTCAAGTTTTACCTCCTGGCTATTCTATTTCTTATATTTGATATTGAAGCAGTTTTCATGTACCCGTGGGCAGTCTCTTTACGTGAACTTGGTTGGTTCGGATTTACAGAAATGGTCGTGTTCATGCTGCTGCTTCTCACCGGACTTATCTATATTTTAAAGAAAGGGGTGCTCAATTGGCGTTAGGATTGGAAGCAAAACTAGGCGACACGGTAATTACCACCACGCTTGACCATATTGTCAATTGGGGAAGAGAGAATTCACTGTGGCCATTCATTTACGGAACAGCCTGTTGTGCAATAGAATTCATGAGTACAGCAGCAAGCCTCCACGACATTTCCCGATATGGTGCTGAGGTTGTGAGGTTTTCGCCGCGTCAGGCCGACCTGTTGCTTGTCTGCGGCACTATCAGCTACAAACAGGCTCCGGTTTTAAAGCGGATCTATGAGCAAATGCCTGAACCAAAATGGGTTGTCGCGATAGGTGCCTGTGCAAGCTCTGGCGGGATTTACGATAACTATTGTACCTTGCAGGGAATTGATACCGTTATTCCTGTTGATGTCTACATCTCCGGATGCCCACCGCGACCCGAGGCAATTTTGGATGCCCTGATGAAGATCCAGGACCAGATAAAAGGCGAAACCGTACTTAAAGATCGCCATAAAGACTTTAAAGGGATTCTCGACTGATATGAATGCGACGGCGCTAGAAAAATTCCAAGCCGCATTTCCGGACGCGACCTGCAAAGTTGTCCTGGATACTGTGGTAATCGACGTACAACCTGACAGCCTGGAAAATACACTTTCAAAATTAAAAACTGATCCTGACTTTAACTGTGGATTACTTCTTGATGTTACCGGCATCGACTACAAAGATTACCCGGAAGCACAAGACGCACGTTTTTATGTGGTCTACACAATTCGCAACTGGCAGGATAATCTCGTCGTTCAAGTGCGAACCCCCGCGTCAGATCCGGCAACAGGCATACCTACAGCCACTCATCTGTGGGAGTCTGCCAATTGGGGTGAACGAGAAGTCTGGGACCAATATGGCATCAACTTCCAGAACCATCCAGACCAGAGAAGAATTCTCAACCATTTTCAATTTGAAGGGCACCCCCTCCGCAAAGATTATGATATTCGGAAAGGTCAAGTCTGTACAGACAATGACAGCCTGGAAAAAGAGATAAGAGCTCGCCTTGCCCAGAACGGTGTTGAAGAAAGTACCATGCAGGACATCAATACCGAAATCATGTTTCTGAACCTCGGGCCCTCCCATCCGGCAACTCACGGTGCAATCCGTATCCTCACCGCCCTTGATGGCGAAACCATCATGGCCAATGTTAATGAGATCGGTTACCTGCACAGGGGATTTGAAAAAACCTCTGAGAACCTGACCTATAACCAGGTGATCCCTCTGACCGACAGACTGAACTACTGTTCGTCAATGATAAACAACATTGCCTACGTCAAAGCTGTGGAGTCCTGGTTAGAAATTGAAATTACAGAGCGAGCCCAGTTCATGCGGGTTGTGCTGACTGAGTTTTACCGTGTACTGGACCACCTCGTCTGCATTGCAGCAAACATGGTCGATATGGGGGGGTTGACCAACTACTGGTATCTCTATAATGAAAAAGAAGCCGCATATGATTTTATCAGTCGCTTAACCGGTGCACGTCTCACCAGCTCATTTACCCGCATCGGCGGTATGTATCGGGATTTTTACGAAGGATGGGAGTCAGATCTTGAACTCCATCTTAAAGCTATAGAAAAGGGTATCGGTGATTCCTTAAATCTCGTACTCAAGAACAGAATTGTTCATGACCGTACTCAAGGTGTCTGTGTGTTATCGGCAGAAGACGCACTTTCTTATGGATTCACCGGCCCATCACTTAGAGCCAGCGGAGTCCCTTTTGATCTTCGTAAAGACGCACCTTATTACAACTACGAGTCTTTTGACTTCGAAATCCCTGTTGGCAGCAAGGGTGACATCTACGACAGAATCATGATCCGGTTCGAAGAGATGTTCCAGAGTATCCGAATCATCCGCCAGGCGATGAAATCAATCCCTGGAGGTCCTGTTTTTATAAAAGACTCACAGTCCGTCCTACCAGCAAAAGCCGAAGTGTACAATAACATCGAAGGGTTGGCAAACCACTTCAAACTAATATTTGAAGGTGTCAAGACGCCGCCTGGAGAGTGGTACGACTCTTTTGAGGCAGCAAACGGCGAACTGGGATTTCATTTTGTGTCTGATGGGTCAGGACGGCCCTATAAACTTAAAGTGCGACCACCCTGTTTCTACATAATGAGTGGTTTCCATAAAATGGTTGAAGGAAACATGATTGCTGACGCAGTCATCAACCTTGGAAGTATCAATATAATCGGAGGGGAGTTGGACAGATGAGCGACCGTTCACAACTGATATCTACTGGGAAGCCATTCCAATTCGATCAGGAAAGAGATACCGAATTTGAGCGGCTTTTAAAACGCTATCCGGAACGGGAATCCATGATCCTTCCTGCCCTCTGGCTCACACAGGAACAGGAAGGATGGATAAGCGCAGAGGCGATCGCATACATTGCTGATCGTATTGGAACTTTCGCCAGTAAGGTTTATGAATGCGCAACGTTCTATACCATGTACCATCTTCAACCGACGGGTAAACATCATATCTGCATTTGCCGCACACTATCCTGCTGGCTGCGTGATAAGCAGGCAATGGTTGATTACCTGAGAGATGAAATAGGCATTGAGCCGGGTCAGAAGAGTGAAGACGGCAAGTTTAGCCTTGAAGAAGTTGAATGTTTAGGACATTGCGGTACAGCTCCGGTTGTCCAGATCAACGGCGATTTTCATGAAGAGATGGATGTGGAAAAGCTGAAAGCAATGCTGGCCGAGCTGAATTAAGGAGAGCCTACAGACATGGAAGTAAAAATTCTCAGCGCGAAGTTCGATATAGAGGATGCCCACAAACTCGAGATCGCTAAACAGCACGGCGCCTACGCAACCATTGACAAGCTCTTTGCAATGAAACCTGAAGAGGTTATCGATGAAGTGAAGAGGAGCGGCTTACGTGGCCGTGGCGGTGCCGGATTTCCAGCTGGTGTCAAATGGGGATTCCTGCCCAAAGACACAGGAAAGCCAGTCTACCTCACTGTTAACTCAGATGAATCGGAACCCGCGACATTTAAAGATCGTTATATACTGGTAAAAGACCCGCATATGATGATTGAAGGCATAATCATTTGCAGCTACGCTATCGGCTGCCATGACGCCTACATTTATATCCGTGGAGAATATACCTCACAAGTAAAAGCTCTTCAGGCAGCAATAGATGAGGCTTATGAGGCAGGATATCTTGGCGACACTATTGCTGGTCACGATTACAAACTGAACGTAACCGTGCACCGCGGAGCTGGCGCATATATCTGTGGTGAAGAAACAGCACTCCTTGAATCAATTGAAGGAAAAAAAGGCCAGCCACGATCCAAGCCGCCTTTCCCCGCAGTTGCAGGTCTCTACGGATGTCCCACAATTATTAATAATGTGCAGTCCATAGCTTCCCTGCCATTCATAATGCAAAATGGGGCAGAGGCTTATCAGGCCTACGGTACTGAGAAGAGTTCAGGTACACACCTTTTCGGCATTTCCGGCCATGTGGAAAAACCGGGAATGTACGAATTGCCTCTCGGCCTGCCGCTCCTCGAGGTACTCGAGAAAGTTGCAGGGGGCGTGTGGAAGGGAAGAAAACTCAAAGGTGTCATACCTGGCGGAAGCTCAACCCCCGTATTGACCCCCGAAGAAGCCAAAACGGTCACCCTCGACTATGAATCAATGGCCGAACATAAAACCATGTTTGGGTCAGGCGGAATTGTTGCCCTTGATGAAACGGTTGATATCGTAAAACTCGTGGAAAACCTCATCTACTTCTATCATCACGAATCGTGTGGTCAGTGCACTCCCTGCAGAGAGGGACTGGGATGGATGTTAAAGATCATGAATAAAATTGTCCGAGGGGATGGAGAGATGTCGGATATCGATCTTCTCTTAGAGCTCTGCGACAATATAGAAATGAAAACAGTGTGTGTACTGTCAGCGGCATGCACTATGCCGGTACGCAGTTACCTGAATAAATTCAGGCACGAATTCGTTGCATACGTTGCAGAAGACTCCTCTCCACTGGAAGCCAAACAGGAATAAGGTCAAACCCATGGCTGAAATGATAAAACTCTTTGTAAATGGAAGCGAAGTTGAGGTTGAAGCAGGTAAAAACCTGATTGATGCCATTGGCGCAGTGGGTATTGAGATCCCTCACTTATGCTACCATCCTGCTCTTGGCGCGGACGGCAACTGCAGAATGTGCCTGGTCGGTATTGAAGACGGAAGGCCACCACTCGTCCCAGCATGTAAAACCCCTGCTGTTGAAGGGATGAAGGTTCTATTGGACGCTGAGCATATTAAAAAAATCCAACGGGATGTTCTTGAATTCCAACTAATAAACCATCCTATTGATTGCCCGGTCTGCGATCAGGCCGGAGAGTGCTCACTGCAGGATTACTATATGACCTATGGCGGTGAAGAGAGCCGCATGACTGTTAAGCCGGTAACCAAGTCTAAAAAGATGGACTTTGGCGGCGGCGTTGTACACGACCAGGAACGGTGTGTTCTCTGCGGTAGATGCGTGCGTTTCTGCCGTCAGATTACCAAAACCGGAGAACTCGGTATAGTAAACAGAACCGATGCAGCTCGAGTTGCTACCTTTCCCGGCAGGCCTCTTGACAATAGGTACGGTTTAAACGTGGTAGACCTTTGCCCTGTTGGCGCCATGACCAGTGCAGATTTTCGTTTTAAACAGCGTGTCTGGTTTATGAAAAAAGAAAGAGGTGTCTGCCATGGCTGCTCCAAAGGCTGTAACATCACCATTGATCATAATCGTGAAAAAGACAAAGATGATTTGATCTATCGCTTCCGTCCCCTGTTCAATGAGGCTATCAACGGATACTTTATCTGTGATGAAGGACGGCTCAGTTACAGGAATGAAAATGAGAACAGGCTGAGCGAGGCCCGGCTGGAAAAAACAGTGGTGTCATTCGACGATGCAATTACCGCATGCCTGAGAGAGATTGAAAAGGCTGAAAAAACGGTGATTCTCGTCTCACCGGATAGCTCGCTTGAGCAGATAATCTCAATCAGATCACTCGCCGAAAATATGGGAGCAACGATATCCGGATTCAGTGATGGCTACATCAAAAAAGACGACGGAGATGACTACCTCATACAGGATGATAAAGCCGCCAATAGAGCAGGACTGAAAATTCTGGGTATTGACACTTCACAAACCACATTTGAGGAAGCTGTTGCAGAATCCACACTCCTGATCAATTTCAATAACGATCTCTCTCTTTCATACGATGAAACAGGTCTTAAAAATTTGTTTACGGACAAGCAGGTTATTGCTGTAACCAGCCATGACACTTCACTTTCCCATATGGCGAGCCTGGTACTTCCGGTGGCCTCCTATAGTGAGTACAGCGGCACCATTATCAACTGCGACAACATCCTGCAGACATTTGATAAAGCAATTACCAAAAACAGTGAGCCTGTTCAAATGGATCAGATTGCGATTCTGCTCGGCGGCACCTTGAAGAGCGATGAAGAACGATATGACGCATTGAAAAAGGCGAGCCCTTTGCTCAGTGATTTTACACCAGACAACATCCCGGCTTCGGGATTGAAATTAACCTAACGGGTAGCGAGGCTGATAATGTCCAAGCTTGATATTTTACTCACTGTTATACGAGTTGCCTTCGCAGCTTTTATACCACTCTGTTTCATTGCCGTCTGCGTCTGGATGGAACGTAGAGGCGCCGGTTTTTTTCAGGACAGGGCGGGACCAAACAGGGCAAATATTTTTGGTTTCAGAGCTGCAGGGTTAGTCCAGAACCTTGCTGATGGAGCTAAGCTCTTTTTTAAAGAAGACGTTATCTCCGACCATATCAAGCATAAATTTTATTTCGTTATCGCGCCGCTTATCGTCTTCTTTGCAGCTCTCGTATCTTTTGCTGTAGTTCCTTTTGCCGATACCCTCGTTTTAAACGGTAAAAGCTACATTATGCAGGGTATCCCTATAGATATCGGCATCCTCTGGTTTCTTGCTCTGGCAGGATTCGGTGTCTACGGCATTATTCTGGCGGGCTGGTCTTCGACCAATAAGTATGGAGTACTCGGAGGACTCCGTTCTGCGGCTCAGGTTATCAGTTACGAAATCCCCATGGGTCTTGCCATTGTCAGTCTGCTCGCTGTGTACGGCACCGTCAATCTGAATGAGATGGCACAGTTTCAGGGGAAACTTCTCTTCGGCTTTATACCGATGTGGGGCGTCCTGCTGCAGCCACTCGGCTTCATGATTTTCATTATTGCCGCCTTTGCTGAAACCAATCGTACTCCTTTTGATCTCGCAGAAGGCGAAAGTGAAATTGTTGCCGGCTTTCATATAGAATACAGTGCAATGAAATTCGCTATATTCTTTATGGGTGAATATATTGCGATGTTCGCTTCAAGTGCCATAATAGTGACCCTCTATTTTGGTGGTTATCAGCTTCCCTTTCTCGCCACTGAGACCTTGATCAACTACGCAAAACCGTTTGCTATCCTCCTTATGCTTGGTCTTCCTGCAGGCATGTATTATTTCGCAGGATGGATCAGAAGAAACAATGTCAGCCACTATCCGCGGGAAAACGACCCGCGGGCCTATGAAGCGAAAATTTACATTAAATGCTTCTGGGGGCTGGTAATCATACTTGAGCTTATCCTTTTTGCGCTCCTTTTGTGTAAGTCCGGAGGATCAGCTGCGCACATTTTTGTGGCTCTTCTGCAGGTGGCTACTTTTCTTTTGAAAGTCACAATGATGATTTTTGTCTACATATGGGTTCGCTGGACCCTGCCGCGCTTTCGTTATGATCAGCTACAAAAACTGGGATGGCAGGTGCTTCTACCGCTGGCACTTCTGAACATCTTCATTACAAGCGCGTTTGTTGTGGCGTTGAGCTAAAGGAGGATGATATGAGTGCTAAAGTGAAAACAATGGAACGAAAGGGAGCGAGTTTATCAGAGAGGATCTACTTCATAGAAATTTTCAGGGGCATGGCTACAACCTTTGGCCACTTCTGGAGAAACCTTCTCGATAACTCCAAACTCTATGTTCGCCACTATCCTGAAGTAAAGCCGGAAATTCCGGTTCGCTGGCGGGGAAGGCATCGATTAACCAGCCACGATGACGGCACTGTCAAATGTGTTGCCTGCTTTATGTGCCAGACTAATTGTCCTGCCAACTGCATCGCCATTGAAGCGGGTGAACGGCTGGATGACAAGGCTGAAAAAATACCTGTTAAGTTCAATATCGATCTGTTGGAATGCATTTACTGCGGCTACTGTGTGGAGGCCTGCCCTCTCGATGCTATCCGCATGGATACAGGGATTTACTCTGTGACTGACAATAACAGGGAATCTTTTGTTCTCGGGCTCGAGGAGTTGTTACAAACCCCTGGTGCATTTTCCGAAGAAGAGTATAAAAAAGGGGGCGCTTGATATTATGTTTGCCGAGTGGTTATTTACCGGATTCTCCATTCTATCAGTGCTTGGCGCCATCGGGCTTGTCATGTTCAGACACCCGATGAACGGTGCCATGAGCCTGGTGGTTACATTGATCTCCCTGGCCGGCTTATATGCACTGCTGTCCGCCAAGCTGATTTTTGTCATCCAGCTTATTGTCTATGCAGGGGCCATCATGTCGCTCATTGTGTTTATCATCATGTTTCTCAACGTTCAGACCGATGATCTTCCGGAGGAGAAGGATCGATTCCTTTATCTCATTGGCGGCGGGGTAGTTCTCGCACCTGTCTTTTTCTTTCTTAGAAAAATTGTACAGAGTCTGCCCGGAAGTGAAACGACAATTGTCGGGAACGGGTTTGGTGGTGTCAAAGAGGTTGGCATGGTGCTTTTTCGCGACTGGCTGCTTCCCTTTGAAATCGTATCAATTCTCCTGCTGGTGGCCCTTATTGGTGCCGTTTTACTGGCGGGTAAGAGGAGGATGAGTAAGTGATCCAAGACTATCTTATCTTAAGTATCATTCTCTTTTGCATTGGAATAATTGGTGTTGTTTCCAGGCGGAATGTACTGATCATATTTATGTCAATAGAGCTTATGCTCAATGCAGCCAACCTTGCATTCATTGCCTTCTCAAGGTTTCACCAAAGCATGGATGGTCATGTACTGGCAATGATGGTAATGGCGGTCGCCGCAGCTGAAGCAGCATTGGCTCTAGCAGTTGTAATCCTGCTTCACAAGCATAAAGGCAAACTGGACAGCAACGTGTTCAGCTTGCTAAAAGGGTGATTTCATGGAACATACAGTTAATTATCTCGGTCTAATCCCCCTCTTTCCACTTATAGGGGCAGTGGTTCTGGGACTCTTTCATCTTTTTACCTGCACAAAAGAACCACTCTCTGAAAAATTCTATGGAATTCTGGCCTGTGTCGGTCCTTTGCTCTCCTTTGTTTTGGCTCTAGTGGTCTTTTTCCAACTCAAAGGCATGCCGGCTGATTCAAGATTTCTCACCCACGACGCCTTCACCTGGTTCAGTGTGGGTGACCTTCACATAACGATGGGGTTTTTAGCTGATCCTCTCAGTTCCTTAATGCTCCTCTTTGTTACCTTCATCGGCTCTCTTATCCATATCTACTCCGTAGGCTATATGGCCGGTGATGAGAATTTCGGTAAATTCTTTGCATATATGAACCTCTTTCTTGGTTCCATGCTGATCCTCGTGCTTGGCAGCGGACCTGTTGTGATGTTCGTCGGCTGGGAAGGTGTCGGTCTCTGCTCCTATTTGCTCATCAGCTTCTACAGTAAAGATACGGAGAATGTGCTGGCCGGTAATAAAGCCTTCATTGTAAACCGAATCGGCGATCTCGGTTTTGTACTCGGTATGGCTTTTCTATTCTGGGCTATTGGAGCCGGCGGATTCGACTACCTGGCTCTCAGAGAGAACGCTCATCTCCTTACCCCGGGTATTGGTCTTGTGGTCTGTCTGTTGCTCTTTGTTGGTGCCTGTGGTAAATCAGCGCAGATACCTCTTTTTGTCTGGCTGCCTGACGCCATGGCCGGTCCCACACCGGTCTCCGCACTGATCCACGCTGCCACCATGGTAACTGCCGGTGTTTACATGGTTGCCCGCTTCAGCTTTATTTATGCCCAGGTCCCCCTTGCCGGTTCTATCGTAGCCTGGACGGGGATACTCACAGCCTTGCTTGCAGCAATCTTTGGCATGTTTCAACGGGACATTAAAAAAATACTGGCCTACTCAACCGTAAGCCAGCTAGGCTATATGTTTGCCGGGGTCGGAGTTGCTGCCTATTCGGCCGGTATTTTTCATGTTTTCACCCATGCCTTTTTCAAAGCATTGCTCTTTCTTGGAGCCGGTGCCGTCATTTATGCCCTGCACCACGAGCAGGACATATGGAAAATGGGCGGTTTGAAAGAGAAAATGCCGAAAACCTACTGGACTATGCTCATTGGTGCCTTAGCACTTGCCGGCTGTCCGCCATTTGCCGGTTTTTTCTCCAAAGACGAAATCCTCTTTTCTGCGCTTGCAACCGGCCATACTGGAATCTGGTTTGTTGGCGTAGTCGTTGCAGGGATGACTGCCTACTACAGTTTCCGCATGATATTCCTGGTTTTCCATGGTTCTCCTCGTGATAAGAAGGCTTTTGATCATGCAGAGGATGCACCAAGCGTAATGACTATTCCGCTCATTATTCTGGCCGTGGGTGCCCTTTTTGCAGGCTTTCTTAATCTGCCCTCCCTCTTTGGCGGCAATCTCAACGTCTCTCATTGGCTGGCACCCAGTCTTGCCGATCATCATCCCCATGTCGGGATTTCAATTGAACTGCTCGCCATCGGCGCCAGCGTGATCGCTTTTGCTATCGGTATAACTCTCGCGTACAGACAATTCGGCCAGGGTGCGGAAGAGCCAGAGTACAAAGGTTTTGCAGATTTTTGCTACCATAAATTCTATATCGATGAACTGTACCATGCGGTTTTAGTACGACCATACAAAGCTATTGGTGCTGTTATCTGGAAATCTCTTGAACCAAATGTAACAGATATTCACGTTAAGATCGCTTCATGGTTGTACCGGAAGGCTGGTACAGCTTTTAAAGTTTTCCAGGTTGGCTACGTTCGGGTCTATGCAATCTATATGGTCATAGGTTTGAGTATAATGAGCCTGCTTCTTTCTCAATCGCTCAACTAGGTAGGGTACAAGAATGTTTGAATCTGTCCTTTCAGTCATGATTTTTTTGCCTATCCTTGCCGGACTGGTAATGCTATTTTTCCCTATCAGCAAAGGGGCCGCCAGAATCGCAGGATTTATTATCACCATTGTTATTCTTCTCCTTGGCGTTGAACTGTTTATCGGTTTTTCCGGCACAGGCGGTATGGAGTATGCTGAACAACATAGTTGGGTTGAATCCCTTGGCATCAGTTACAGCCTTGGTATTGATGGCATCAGTCTTCTTGTGCTCTTTACCTGCGCAGTACTATTTCCGGTAGTTTTTGTCGTTTTCTCTACCCGCAGCAAAGGCTATTACGCAAACCTGCTTATCGCCCAGGGCGCCATGATTGGGGCGATCTGCTCCACCGATATAGTGCTGTTCTATATCTTCTGGGAAGTCATGCTGCTTCCGATCTTTTTCATGATTGGTCTCTATGGAGGGGAAAAAAGAATCCCGGCTACCATTAAAATCACCATCTATACAATAGCCGGATCCCTGCTGATGCTTGCAGCATTGATCTACGTCGGCGTTTCACACCATGCCCAGTTTGGGCAGTGGAGTTTTAGTATCGTGGATTTAAGCAGACTCGACTTATCGGGTGGCTTTGCCGTGCTCGCCTTCATCATGTTCATGCTGGCTTTTGCTATCAAGATACCACTTTTCCCATTTCATACCTGGCTTCCAGATGCCTATACAGAAGCACCAACATCCACAACCTTTGTTCTATCTGCAATCATGGCAAAGATTGGTGTCTATGCTGTTATTCGCTTTGTTGTTCCGGTATTTGAGGTAGAATTCACCCGCTTTGCCCTGATCCTTTCCCTTTCCGGAGTCGTAGGTATGATGTACTGCGGACTGGCGGCCATCGCCCAGAAAGATATCAAGCGTCTGCTCGCCTTTTCCTCGGCATCCCATATGGGTGTAATTGCTCTTGGGGTTTTCTGCATGAATGTTCAGGCATTGACAGGGAGTCTTTTTCAAATTGTGGCTCATGCTACGAGCACAGGCATCCTTTTCCTTTTCGTCGGTCTTTTGGAAGAAAGAATGCAGACCCGTACAATAGGGGATCTTGGTGGTATCGCTTATCGTGCTCCAATTTTTGCAACCTTTTTTGCCATCGCCATGCTGGCCTCAGTTGGACTTCCTGGAACAAGCGGCTTTATCGGAGAATTTCTTATAATCCTGGGAGCGGTTAAATTTAATGTACTCGTCGGTGTCCTGGCCGGAACAACCCTTATTATTGGTGTCTGCTATATGCTTTGGATGTTTCAGCGAGTCTTTTTTGAAAACACCAACGAACGTACTGAGAAATTCAAGGATCTCAGTCTTGCTGAGACCCTTACCTTTCTGCCGGTCATTGTACTCATTATTTTAATGGGTATCTACCCGCAGCCTTTCATTAAAAAGATCGAACCGGCTGCCCAGCAACACATAGCTAAATTTTACTCCAGCCCCCAGACACATATTGCTGATACATCCGTGCAGACTCCAGAACTTAACAACCACAAGAATTGAGACAGGCATACCATTATGAATGATTTTTTGTCATTACTCCCTCTTATCATCATTTGTGCAGGCGGAATCCTGTTAATGCTTTTATCCGCCTTTGATACATTCAAAGTCGATAATGGCCCGCTTGTAAGTATGGGATTTTGTGCGGCTGCATTCGCTGTACAGCTCTTGACTACCTGCACTCCGGAGTCGGCACTCTTTAGTGCAACATTTAATCATATGCTTGTTGCCAATAGTTTTACACATGCTGCAGGGCTTGTGATCATCGGCTGTGGTTTTTTCACTTCAATGAGCTGCCGAACCTATTTTAAGCATAATAATCCCTGCACAATGGAATTCTATTCCCTTATCCTTTTTGCGATAAGTGGAATGCTGCTGCTCACCCTTTCCCGGGAACTCATAACCACCTTTATCTCTCTTGAGATAATGTCTCTTGCGATCTATATTCTTGTCGGCTTTGACCGTAAGAGAATAACTGCTACAGAGGCGCTGCTCAAATACCTGATGCTGGGTGCTTTTGCCGGGGCCTTTTTCACTATGGGCACAGCACTAATTTATGGTGCTACTGGAAGTACTCAATTTGCAGGAATCAGCACTTTCATTACCGCACACTCGGCTGCAGCGCCCCTTCTTATCGGCGGAACATTTTTTATCCTTATTGCCTTCTTTTTCAAAGTGGCTGCCTTTCCATTCCATGCATGGGTAATCGATGTTTATGATGGCGCTGCCACTCCAGTCACTGGCTTTATGGCTACCGCTCTTAAAGCTGCGGTTTTTACAGTTTTTGCCAACTTTCTCGCTCTCAACGGGGTTTTTCAAAAAGAATGGGTTGATTTTCTTTTCTACATAGCCCTCTTTACCATGTTTGGTGGCAACCTTGTCGCCATCGGTCAGGCCAACCTGAAGAGGATGCTTGCTGCCTCAGGAATTGTTCATTCCGGTTATCTTTTGATTGGTCTTGTTGCTATCACCGCTGACAAATTTACTGGAACTGTTATCGCCTACTACCTCGCGGCCTACGCAGTAGGCACCCTTGGTATCTTTGCGGCACTCTCTTACCTGGGTGGTGAGGGAGAGAAGAGAAACTGTTTTGACGACTTTAAAGGGCTTGCCAAAGTTCGTCCCTATTCCGCAGCAGCGATCGCCGTTTTTCTCCTGTCAATGGCAGGGATTCCTCCGACTGCGGGTTTTATGGCGAAATTTTATATAATCACCAGCGCTATTTCAGCGGGCCAGACTGCCCTTGCTGTTTTTGCAGTAATCAGCAGTATTCTTTCTATGTGGTATTATCTGCGCCTCATCATTATAATGTATTTTCATGAGGCAGAAGACAAGTTTGAAACCGGGGATTCAATTTATGCACCTGTCTGCACATTTATCCTTGTATTCTGTGTTTTTGCAATAGGATTGTACCCCATTGTCATTTGATTCCAATAGTGGGTGAATGAGACAGGACTATTTGTACCAACGTCAATTGATTCATATCAGATTTTGCTATAAAAATCGGGAGCCATATCGACATGAAAGTAAAAGACATATTAGCTAAGAAAGGCAGCCAGGTTGTTACCATAAGAGAAGATATAACTATTCTGGACGCGATTTCCATATTCTCAACCAACAGGGTTGGATCCTTACTCGTTGTTGATAAGACCGAGAGTATTCTAGGTATCGTCGCAGCTCGAGATGTTCTCATGGCGGTCGTCAATAATCTACAAAATATCAGTGAGATAGGGGTGGACACGATCATGACCACAGAGTTAATAGTGGCCACTGAAGATGACAATATCGACTATATTCAAGCAATCATGACGGAGAACAGAATCCGGCATATTCCAGTTCTTGATGGTAAAGAGCTAAAAGGTATAATTTCTATCGGCGACGTAGTGAAATCGCTCCTCAAAGCCAAAGATGTGGAAAATAGATACTTGCATGACTACATCGCTGATAAGTATCCCGGCTGAGTTCTACTTTCCCCGTCTACTCACCCTCTTTTCCACCGTCAACATATGTCATGTTCCAGGCAGTAATGGGCTAGCTTCCCTCTAGCTGCAACAGTCAGCAACCGACGTTTCCATGGAAAGTTCTCGAAATGTAAAAACTTTGCAGGCGATTTTTTTTGATTTCGATGGTGTCCTTGTTGACTCCAGTGATATCAAAACGAATGGTTTTCGTATCCTGTTCAAGCAGTATGATGATAGAGTGGTGGACAAAATTGCCAGCTACCATCAGCTGCATGGCGGTATCAGCAGGGTGGACAAGATCCGCCACATCCATCACCATATGCTTGGTTCGCCGCTGACTGACGACGAACTATCTCGTTGGGCTGAAGAGTATTCCAGACTTGTGCTCGAAAAAGTTATCAATGTCGAATGGATAGCCGGCGCAGAGGAGTTCCTGAACAGTGCACATGGCACGATACCAGTATTTGTCATTTCAGGCACCCCTGAGAACGAACTCAGAGAGATAGTCAGAAAGCGAAAAATAGTCGATTATTTCCAGGAAATCCTTGGATCACCTGTCAGGAAACCAGCCCATATCCGCAATCTCCTCAGCGATTACAACCTCACCCCCGAGCGCTGTGTCTTTGTCGGTGACGCCCTGACGGACTACAATGCAGCTGCAGAAACTGAACTGTGTTTTATAGGTATCCAGGGTGATGTTGACTTCCCGGCAGGAACAACTGTCCTGCCTGACTGCCGATCACTTCAGGAGGAAATCACAAAACTGTTTCCTCAATAAGAACTTGCCCAATCTCAGATAAGTTATTCTTCACTCTATTCCTGCTGCAATTATGATCTCTGACAGATCACCCGGAAATATTTTAGCCCGCAATTGAAGAGTAGACAGAAATATCAGTAGACAGAAATACCGGTTGCGAAAAGAGTTGCAACAGGTATGTTTATCTATCGCTTACTTTGATGATAAAGCTTCTGGACAATATTTTTTTACGGCTAGATCAGGATAACCTCACTCAGATCTTTTCTTCCATGTCCTAATTCAGTTGAGGGTGTAAAAAATTGAATTCCAAAAAATCGATAACATATTATTTGGCCCAGGCAGGTGCATTTTCAGTTATCGCTACCTGCTTCTTTATACCTTTCTCCACAGCCTTTACCGCACTATTCTCCTCACTAGCCGTACTCTTCTGGATTATCTCCGGCAATTTCTTAAAACTGCCAAAGATATTAAAAACCTCACCTGTTTCCACGGTAGCCTTACTTCTTTTCCTTCTCTTTCTCATTGGCCTCCTCTATTCACCGGCAGAGCTTACGGATGGGTTGAGTAATCTGAAAAAATACCGGGAGCTTATATTTTTCCCCATCGTCATATCCCTCCTCAGTGGCAAACGCTGGGCCCAGGCCGGCGCTGAGAATGGCTTTATTGCAGGCTGTATTGTTCTGATGTTAGTTTCATCCGGAATGTCACTGTCCCTGATCACCTCCGACAGGTTTGGCGACTCTCTTGTCTATCACATAACCCATAGTTTTTTTATGGCCATTTTAATCTTCTGGTCAGCCCACCGTGCCGCCAGTTCAAAGCAAGACAGATATTTCTGGCTATTTATTACCTTCGTGGCCCTTTTCAATATCACGTTTGTTGCCCCTGGCAGAATCGGGATGCTGCTTCTTGTCTTCCTTGGTGTTCTCTACTGCATCCAGAGATTCTCTTTTAAAAAGCAGACTGCAGGTATTATTCTCCTTTCGATTCTATCTGCAACACTCTATTTTTCCTCAGACAACATATCGTCACGCATCAGTAGCGCAATTGATGAAATACAGACTTATGAGCAGGGAAGCTCACGAAGCTCGATGGGGATGAGGCTCGACTGGTACAGTAACTGTCTGGTATTACTTAAAGAAAAACCATTTTTCGGCTATGGGACTGGGGGTTTTGAGGTGGCACACGACAACCTCATTAAGGATACAGAGGTCAAACCGACGGATAACCCGCATAATGAATATCTGTTTATTGCAGTTCAACTCGGAGGGGCAGGCCTTATACTCTTCCTGCTTCTGCTGTCAACGGAGCTAGTCAGTTCCCTCAAACTGAAAAAACCTGATCGCTGGCTGCTGCAGGGAGTAGTAGCCAGTATGGCGATAGGCTGTCTCCTCAACTCTTTTCTCTACGATTCCCTTCAGGGCCATTATTTCGCTTTTATTTCCGCCGTCCTTCTCTCATCCCTGCAGAGTAAATCTCCTGCCCTTGAGGGAATAACCTGATATTCGCTAGCCCGCATTTCTCATGAACATTGTGTCAATTTTCTGAAAGTGTTTTCATTGTAACAGCTTGCCACCCATTCGATTTGACGAGAAATTTTACACAATGTTCACCAAAGGCCAGCAGATATGATCACATCTTCTGCGTC
>CAXMTO010000122.1:0-9074 GCA_964196355.1 uncultured Myxococcota bacterium | reverse complement strand
CAAAAATCCGATCCCTGCCGGGTGGTGAGGCAGTGAAAATCGTTGCCATTACCGCCAGCGTCTTCAAGGAGGAGAAAGTGAATATCCTGGCCGCTGGCTGTGAAGACGTGGTACAAAAACCGTTTAAGGCCCATGAGATTTTTAACACCAGGGCCCTCTTGCTGGACATAACCTATCTTTACGAAGAAAAAGATGAGGGGGCGATTCAGAAGAAGGGAATCAAACTCACCCCCGAGATGATGGCCGGGCTTCCCGTGGAATTGTTACAGGACCTTCGAGAGGCTGTGCTGGTACTGAACAGAGAGGTCGCCCTCGAAGTGATTTCGCGTATGGCCGAGCAGGCTCCTGAAGTAGCCGAAGGCCTCCAGGCGCTTGTGGACAATTATCAGATGGTCGAGCTGCAGGCGTTAGTGGAGGAGTAAGGCACTAACACCGGGTAAACGGTAAAAAGCCAGCACCCTTTTCATTACCCCCTTGTGGGGTGTTAAGGCTTTTTTATACCGAGTCTTTTTAACCGGGAGCGCAAAGTACTTGGGTTCATGCCCAAAAGCAAAGATGCGCTATCTTTACCTTCGATCTTCCAGTTCTTCGATTGCAAAACCTCAAGGATATATTCACGCTCCATTTCCTCTAAGGATTTGAATTTGCTTGTTAGAGCATTTGCGGTTCCGGGGAGATCAAAATGCAGTTTATTACCATCCGCTGCGATAAAAGCACTTTCAACCATATGCTTCAATTCTCTCACATTGCCGGGCCAGGGATATGACTGCAGCTCCTGCATCGAACGTTTGGAAATTTTCATGGTGTCTGCCCCTTTTCCCATTTTTCTTTCAAACACTTGTACAAAACTATTGACCAGCAAGGGGATGTCTTCGGTTCGGTCACGCAGCGGAGGCGAACTAATCGGAAAAATTTTCAATCGGTACCATAAATCCTCACGAAAACGCTTATTCTGTACCTCTTCTTCAAGATTGCGGTTGGTAGCTGCTATAATACGGACATCGGCGTAAAGTGTGCGGGAGCTTCCCAGTCTCTCAAACTCACCGCTTTCGAGGACGCGCAGGAGCTTTGCCTGAAGCTCAAAGGGCATTTCGCCGATCTCGTCCAGAAAAAGTGTTGAACCATTGGCCAGGTCGAAGCGTCCGGCCTGGGTTGTCGCCGCCCCGGTGAAAGCCCCCGTTTCACGGCCGAACAACTCACTTTCAATCAGCTCACTGGGTAGGGCCGCGCAGTTTACCTTCACCAGAGGACGCTTTTTTCGGGAACTCAGTCGGTGAACGGCACGGGCTATAACTTCTTTTCCCGTTCCGGTTTCCCCCAGAATGAGCACGGTGGTATCCTGAGGGGCGACCAATTCGATCCTGTGCAGCACATATTTCAGCGATTCGCTCTGGCCGATGATATTTTCAAAGTTATGCTCCAGTTTGATCTCTTCCTGCAGGTAGGTACTTTCGGCCTGCAGCTGTTTCTGCAGTTTTTTGACCTGTTTAATAGATTGTTTTAATTCGGTTTCAGCCTGCTTGCGATCGGTTATATCTCGGACCATGGCCGTTACTTGGATCAATTTTTCTTTTTCCTTGAAAAAGGAGGCTGTAAGCTCCGCTGGAAAAGCCCTCCCATCCTTGTGGCGTACCATGACCTCGGTGCGTATCATGTTTTCACCCTTGCGGATTGCACCCTGATGTAAATCGCCAACCATATCGTGTTCTTCAGGATTGGCAAAGAATTTCTTGGTTGATTGACCAATATAATCTTCGGCTGCATAGCCCATGACATTAAAGGAATCATTGACCCAATTGATGGTTCGCTCCGGATACTTGACTGAGAGGATGGCATCGGGTACCGCAGAAGTTAAGTGCTCCAAAAAGTCGTGGCTATTACGTAAGGCCTTTTCAGCCTTCTTGTGCTCAGAGATATTCTTGATAACCGAGACAAAATAGTTTGGGCTGCCCCCCCTTTCAAACACCATGGAAACGGTCAGGTTGATCCAGACAACTGAACCGTCCTTGCGATAATATCTTTTATCCACGGAGTAGGTCTCAATTCCCCCTTTCAGCACTTGCTGGACATACTCGAGATCTTCAGCCAGGTCATCGGGGTGGGTGATATCCTGAAAGGTCAGCGCAAGCATCTCGTCTTCTGAGTATCCGACGATATCGCAAAACTTCTTATTGATTCGTAAAAAGCGCCCTTCAATTGATACGTGGGCAATACCGACCGCGGCCTGAGCAAAGGTGGCGCGGAAACGTTGCTCTCTCTCTATGACCTCAGCGGTGCGTTTGGCGACCATCTTCTCCAGGTTCAGCTGCATGCGACGCAGCTCCATGTGCGTTTTCACCCTGGCCAGGACTTCCCCCTCCTGAAACGGCTTGGTGATAAAATCCACTCCCCCGACTTCGAAACCATGGATCCGGTCCTTCACGTTCTGCAGCGCACTGATGAAGATAATCGGGACCTCTCGAGTACGTTCATCTTCCTTGAGGCGCTTGCAGAGCTCAAAACCATCCATCTCCGGCATTTTTACATCCAGCAGGATCAGGTCCGGAGGCTGCACCAGTGCCGATTTAATTGCCATTTTCGGGTTATTGGTCGGACGCACCTGATAACTTTCGCTACTAAGGATCATGGACAGCAGCTTCAGGTTGGGGATCTTATCGTCGACGATAAGGATGTCGTTGGTAAAATTTATCGAATTTTGGTCATCAAGCATTTGGTTTTCCTTCATTTCACATTTTCCAGCAGGCTCCACAGCT
Organism: uncultured Myxococcota bacterium; assembly: GCA_964196355.1. Lineage (GTDB taxonomy): Bacteria > Desulfobacterota > Desulfobulbia > Desulfobulbales > Desulfocapsaceae > Desulfomarina. Next base: position 6,321 of record CAXMTO010000122.1, on the reverse strand, counting down.
CGACCATCTGGAAATTATCGATGAGTGCCTTAAGGCCTGCACCCACTTCAGGGGCCTGGTCAGCGACGCGCGCAATCACCTCAAGGGTAGCCTCTTTGTTCAGCGCCAGGGTCGACTCCCGAAGTTCCTGCAACAATTCTGCAGGAAGGTCAACCAGCATTCCAGCGGTAAGATTGATTTTATCCATACGGGTCACTTCCTCAGCTTGTTCTTCGTAGAGATATTTTATGTCCAGCAAGCAGGCCATGGCCTCAAATATCTGGTGGTCCAAAAAGGGCTTATGCACCATCTCGTCACAGCCGGCCCCCAGGACATCCGGACGCTGCTCCTTGAACGCGCTGGCAGTGATGGCGACGATCTTTACCGTCTCGCCACCGGGAAGTGTTCTTATCTTTGCCGTGGCTTCGTAGCCATCCATCACCGGCATGCGCATGTCCATCCAGATAAAGTGGGGCTGCCACTGCTTAAAGAGCTCTATTGCTTCTTCACCATTTTCAGCCTCGCGGATTTCGAAGCCCGCCTTACGCAAAAGGCTGCACAAGAGCAGGCGGTTTGCAAAATTGTCCTCCACAATCAGGATACGCCAGGCGGGCTGGCCAGGTGCCAGACCCATTACTGTCGGCCCGACTACCCCGGCTTCTACCACCTCGGCGGCCTCTGCCAGGGCAACCGGCAGTTCAATCCTGAACTGCGAGCCCTTGCCGGGCGAGCTGTCAACGCTGATCTCGCCGTCCATCATCTTCACAAACGACTTGCAGATGGATAAGCCCAGCCCTGTACCCTTGGAACCGGCCGGGGTTTTCCCGGCCTGATAAAAGGGCTCGAAGATATCTTCCAGATGCTCAGGCGATATACCACAGCCGCTGTCCTCCACCTCCAGCTGCAGCCTGACCATGGAAGGATCACCAGGTATGGATATACTCCGGGCCAGCAGGGAGACACCGCCCTGGCCGGTGAACTTGACCGCATTACTTAACAGGTTGACGAGGATCTGGCGCAGTTTGCCGACGTCGGCCCTGACGTATCTCACCAGATCCGCATCGATTCTCAACTTGAAATCAATGCCAGCGTTCTTTGCGCGCAACTCGAACATCTCCCCGATATCCTCCAGCATCACCTGCAGGTCGAAAACTTCGGCATCCAATTCCACCCGGCCCGCCTCGATCTTGGAGAGATCCAGCACATCGTTTATCGTGGCCAGCAGATGCTTCCCGCTGTGATTGATGATGGCGAGCTTCTCCTGTTGATCAGCAGTGGCATCAGGTTCCCGGACCAGCATCTGGGAGAAACCGAGGATCGCGTTGAGCGGTGTACGCAGTTCGTGGCTCATATTGGCCAGGAACATGCTCTTGGTCTTGTTTGCATACTCTGCTGCCTCTTTGGCAAAATTCAATTCGTGGGTGCGCTCTGAAACAAGATCTTCCAGGTGCTCCCGGTGTTTCTCCAGCTCTTTTTCGGTACGATTGCGCTCGGTTATATCCATCGTCATGCCAAAGATATTTTTGCCAATTTGTTTTGCCGAAAAGAGAACGTTTATGTGTCGACCCGAATGGGTAACGGTTTCCGCTTCAAAATTAGAGACGCTGCCGTGCTTCTTAAATTCGGTCAGCATTTGTTCACGCTTCTGCAGGTCACGCCACCGTACCAGAGATCCCTGAGCAATCATGTGTTCCTTGCTGTCGAAATCGTACATCCGGCCCATGGCGTCGTTGGCATATAGAATTTGGCCGTCGAGCGTTGTGGTAAAAACCCCGACAATGGAATTATCAACCAGGCTGCGGTACTTGGCTTCGCTTTCTGACAGATACGTTTCCCGATTTCTTACCTCGTTAATCATTGAATCGAAGCTTTCTTTAAGATCCTTAATTTCACTAAAAAAAGGGGCTACCGGTTCAAGTGTATATTTACCATTTCTAATCTTACGTGCATTTTGAGTAATTTTATTTAAAGGGCGCAAGATCAAATTCACACTAAATAGTGCTGCCACTGCAGCAAAAAAAATGGAGCATACCGCAATCATGGTGAGGATGAATTTGATATTTCTGATAGGTAAAAACATTTCTTCCAATGTTTGAGAGACTGCAACTACCCAACCAGTTCCATAAACAATAGCGACACTGCCAATAAGATTATCTTTACCGATCATGTAATTAAAATTTCCGGATTTACCTGACAATCCATTTAAGATATGCTCATACCGTTTCAGATTTGATCGCTGTTCTACTAGATTTTGATTATGATGTGCAATAGCCGTTCCATTCTTATCAACTACAGCAACGGAGGCACCCCGTCCGATATGAATCGAATCAATAATCTCTCTTACTGAAGTTAAAGAAAGATGCCCGACTAGCATGCCATTTTTAAGAGGTATCGCAAGTGCTAGGGTGGATGATCCGGTTTGCGGGGATATAAATACATTTGACCAGTGGGAAGAAAGGTTTTCTCTGGTTGAAATAAAATAATCCTGCCTGGACATATCCAATCCCATAATATTGCGATCAAATGGTGCAAGATGGACAACAAGTCCTTTTTGATCCAAAACTCTTAGTAATTCCAAATCCGGGTAACTGGCAACTGCTAATTCCAGATAGTCATTCAGGTTTTCAGAGGCAATTAAGGATTCATCGTCAAGAAGTTGTACCAGATTCTGGAGACGGTGCAGATATTGTTCAATGAAGCGCTCAATATCCCTTGAATAAGAGTTCGCGAGTAAAAGATTTTTACCGGAAATCTCTTTCTCCATATGGGTTGTCAGGCTATTCAAAGCAAAATAACCGGAACCCAGCAACGGCAGTGATACAAGAAGCATAAAAGTCAATGTCAGGGCTGTTTTTATACTCCATCGCATTTTATTTATCCGAACTGTTATATTTTAGAGTATCAAGAACTTCCATTCGACCATTCTGGATCTGCATGACATAAACCAGACGACTGGCCTCACCATTTTTATCAATGCGAATCCTTCCATCAACGCCTTGGAAAATACTCTGCTGCAATAGTTCCTTTGTTATTTTCTGAGGATCTGTTGTTTTTTTCAAGACATCAAGCAGGATGGATGCTGCATCATAAGCATTCTGTGCATGCAGCGTCGGGGTATGTCCAAAGCGTTCGTTATAAGCTTTCTTGAAAGTTACGTATGTTGGGTTCGTTGAAGCCAGGTTGCTTTCGACAACTGATATAACACCTTCCACGGCATTGCCGCCATACGTTATAAAATCCGGAACTCCCGAAGCCCAGGCCGCAGCTGCAATGGGAATAGAAGCATTTAATTTGCGAACATGCTGGCATATCAGCGCCCCATGTAACGCATCTGTAATAATAAAAACGCCATTTGCCTCAGATGCAATTAAATCTTTTGCAATTCCCGGAGCATCAAAAGGTTTTTGCGAATTAAAGGGGAATATTTTGATAACCTGACCGCCCTTTTTTTCAAATTCATCACGATATATTGCAAGAACTGACTCCGTGTATGCTGCATTGTTGAGATCATAAACGACAGCAACTTTTCGAACGTTAAGTCGATCATAGGTCTCTCGTGCTACAAGCGGTATCCTGTCATTATTGGCCGGATAAATACGAACAAAGTTGTCATTTAGTCCATACAAATCACTGGTTGAGGCGCCAAGACTGAGTAATAAAATATTGTGCTTCTTCATAAGGGGCACTACTTTTACCGAAACCGAGCTGAGATAATGTGCCAGAAAAGCCACAACCCCCTTATCAATCAACTCTGCATCCACTCGCATGGCCTCTTCCGGGTCTCCTTTATCATCTCTGATAATTACCTTTATATGATGCCCGTTTATGCCACCCAATTCATTACACTGTTCTATGGCAAGCAAGGCTCCGTTTCGGGTTAGAATACCCGCTGTTGATGCAGGACCCGTCAACGTTGTTACCAAGCCAATTTTAATTGGCTCTTTTTCCTTACTGTTCAGATAGTAAACAGAAAATATGCCGGTAACCATGAAGAACATGACGGTAACAAAACAAATAAATTTTCCAGACTTAATATTCATGAAAAAACCATTTTTAAAAACCGTTTGTCCAAACCTTAGGATCTTTTTCTTCCTTATTGTATTTCCTGTTTTGCAGGTATTACTCCGCCCATGTCATTTACCAGTCGCTGAAACTCCTTATTCTTGTAAAGGAGCCGACCACCCACTTCAACCAGTTTATTCACCGTTTCCTCAGGTAATTGTAGTGCGGTAGATACATTCGTAAAGAAGAATTTTTCCTCCGGATCTTCAAGGCTCTCAAAGGACAGATGGATGGTGTAAACATCTGTTGACGTCAATTCATTTCCCTCGGCTTTCAGAAATTCTTTTAACAGGTGAATCGAGTCAAAGTTGGCGCTGTTCATTATTGTGCCTATGGCATACCCAAGCGACTCACTGGTTCCAGGAGTATCGAGCAGATTGCTTAGAATATCATTTTTCTTGTTTTCGGCGACCTGAGCATTAACGATGATAAAAACAACCTGCTTGGTATTGCTCAGGCCTATTTTTAGATTTTCTTTTGTCTTGACCAGTTGCACTAGAGTTGAAAAAGGACTGCGCAGGCCAAGATTGTCGCTTACCCCGCCATCAAATAAATGCACATACTTCTTTCGTTCACTGTCCCGGTATGCCAAGTCACGCTTGGCAAGCCAGTAGGCCTGATCGAGCGGATCATTTTTTTTAATTGCCTCATGAACCCAACCTGATGGTTCATTGCCACATGTACCTCCATAGTTATAAAGGGACAAACCGTTAAAAGCCCCTGGGAGAGACGATGAGGCGGTTACAGCAAAAGACACAGGAATCTCCCGCAAATCAGAGCAGAGTAGGGAAAAAAAATAAGGCGTAAAAGTAAAATTATAGCCGTCAATAATGTCAGTTGCCTGGATCATAATCAATGGGCTGTCACGATGGAGCATATCCCCAAACGTAGCATGATCGAACAGTATTTTGTCATAATATTCTGCTGCCATGTTGCTGCGCCCGTAGCCGGTGGTTATAAACCTGCCCCAGTTAAATGGATTGAATATCCCCCGGATCAGGGCGGACTGGACCTTCTGGTAGAGGAAACGATCCTTGAAATCTTCAAATAACCGATCTCCATGAAGACCGTAATAGGCTGCAGTAAAACTGCCGCCGGATACAGAGGAAATTATATCGACTTCATTAAGAAACGGCTTTTCTGTTGAGATCTCTGCAGCAATTTCTCCTGTCGGGACTTGCACCTTGTTTAACGCTTCCATGACTCCATAGGCCAGGGCTGCAGCACGAGTTCCGCCGCCAGACAACGTCAAAACAAAAAACAGTTCATCAGAACGGTCAGGCGGGTTGAACTTTTTTCTGATTACCTTGGTTAGATCTATCTCCTCCTCCAGCTTCGGGTTAGGATGAATAGTTGCACATCCGCCAAGGAGAGATAGGGAAATGCAAACAAAAATAAACCGGCTTATCAGATTAAATTTTTTCTGCTCATTCATAATTTATGTCCCTCCAGTATCCAGTAACTATGTTTCTAGGAGGCTGTCTGAGAATGCATTTCTCCCCAACTCTTCGTTATTTTTATAAAAACAATACTCGCAATATCAACTATATGGCTGTGCTTATTTTTCCAAAAAACCTCGATTTGAGAAGAAATGCTTATTCTCGGACTGCCTCCTGGTGAGCTTTGTAGATAGTCTGCCTGAACTCTTTTTGCATATGCTTGGCAATCAGCCGGAGACTGCCCAAAACTGTCATCGGGCATTGAAAACAGTACGGCAACACAACCGAATAAAAACAACAGCACTATCAATTCTTTTTTTGAAATAGCCACCTCCTTATTTATTTTTGTTTTCCAACTCAAAAGGCAAATTACAGACAATAACACTTTCATCCACTTCCCCAGAGGCAGCTAAAAGGAGGTCGTGACCTCCTTTTTCAACGAGTTGGGAAACTCAGTTACCAAATAGGTTTTAAATCCACCCTCCGGTTTTTCGCCCTGCCTGCTTCAGTGTCATTAGTTGCAATTGGCTTGCCTTCGCCAAACCCTACAGCACTAAGACGTCTGGCATCAACCATGGTCCTTTTAACAAGCGAGCTTTTGATTGCATTGGCACGTCTTTCCGACAGGCCTTGGTTATATTCAACTGAGCCTTTGGAGTCAGTATGGCCTTCAATCTGTACCTTCATTTTTGGGTTGTCGTTCATTATTTTTGCAATGTGATCAAGTAAAGGAAGGGATTCCGATTTAACTTCGGATTTGTCAAAATCGAAAAAATATGACTGCTCTAGTGTCCAGCAGCCTCTTTCATCTACCTTCACCCCTTTGGGAGATGCTCCGCAG
>CAXMTO010000121.1:0-18035 GCA_964196355.1 uncultured Myxococcota bacterium | reverse complement strand
GTTCTGGAGTAAGGTACTAATGGAAAATAAACTTCTCCTTCACTGTTGTTGTGGCCCCTGTTCTGTCTATCCCGTCGATACTCTCAGGGAAGATGGCATAGATGTGACTGGTTTTTTTTACAACCCAAACATACATCCGTTCAAAGAGTTCAGGCGCAGACTTACTACCGCAGAAGAGTATAGCAAAAAAACGGGAATAAGATTGATATCTGATAAAAACTATGGCCTCATAAAGTTTCTTCGTGCGGTTGTTAATAAAGAAAACGAACGATGTTTATACTGCTATCAGGAGAGATTGGAAAAAACTGTTCAAAAGGCGAGGCAAGAGGGGTTTGAATCTTTTTCCACGACGCTGCTTTACAGTAAATACCAGAACCACTACAAGATAAGGCAGATATGCGAAGAGCTATCGAAACAGTACTCTGTGAACTTTCATTACGATGACTTTCGCGTCGGGTGGCAAAAAGGTATAGATAAATCTATAGATCTTAACCTGTACAGACAACCCTATTGTGGATGTATATACAGCGAACAGGAGAGATACGATAAAAGCCTGTTATCTTCCCGATCAACCAAGAACTAAAACTTGACTAACTCTATAACTGGAAAGAAAATGATACCAATGCTTGTGATTGCTACTAAAAACCAGAACAAGCTCGTTGAATTTAAAGAGATACTTAAAAATTCGACCATTGAGGTCAAATCACTGACTGACTTCGGTCCCATCCCTGAAATAATTGAGGATGGGGACACTTTTGACGAGAACGCCTACAAAAAAGCGCACCAGACAGCACGTATCCTCGGTTTACCAGCTATAGCTGATGACTCTGGGCTTGTCGTAGAGGCTTTAGGAGGGGCTCCCGGGGTCTATTCTGCAAGATACGCGGGCCCTGATGCAACGGACTCAGAAAATTGCCTGAAACTTTTAGAGGAGTTAGATGGGAAAAAAAACAGGAATGCGCATTTTTCCTGTGTCCTGTCAATAGCCGTTCCCTCCGGCCCGGCACTAACCTATGAAGGCAGGTGTGACGGAGTTATCCTCCAGGAACCGAGAGGGAGTAGTGGTTTTGGTTATGACCCCCTTTTTTACTTTGAAGAGTATGGCAAGACTTTTGCTGAACTCACCCTGGAGGAGAAAAACAGTGTGAGCCACAGAGGCAGGGCTTTAACGGAAGTTAAGATGGAACTTGACATGATAACAAAGTGGCTGGAACAAAAGCTCCTTGAAGAGAAACCAGCAAAGCCAGATCACAGCATGTTTAAGAGTAACGACTGGTCTACTTGATTTGTGAACCGATCCGACTTGATAAGTTTATTCAGCCTTTAACGCCCTGGCAAGCAAATCTTTCACTGCATCCGAGCAACTCTTGTCCATATAAATTATCTTATAAACCTGCTCTAAAATTGGCAGCTCAACACCTAATTGCCGGCTTAGGTCGAAAATTGATCGTGTTGTCTTGATACCCTCTGCTACCATGTTCATTTCTGAAGTTATCTGCTGGAGTTTTTTCCCTTCACCAAGCTTCAGCCCCACCGTCCTGTTCCTGCTCAGGTCTCCTGTACATGTGAGTACAAGATCTCCAAGCCCGCTTAAGCCGGAAAACGTTTCTGATTCCGCCCCAAGTGCGATTCCCAGACGTTTCATCTCTGCAAGTCCCCTGGTTATGAGCGCGGCACGCGTATTAAGACCATACCCCAGCCCTTCACAAACCCCTGCAGCTATGGCAATTATGTTTTTAAAGGAGGCACTTATCTCAAGACCGATCACATCCTGACTGGCGTAAACCCTGAAAACCTCACTTCCAAAAACGCCTTGCATCTCTTTTGCACTTTCCAGGTTGGCAAAACCGATAGTTACGGCTGATGGTACACCACTTGCCACCTCTTTCGCAAAAGATGGACCAGACAAAACTCCAACCTCAACCTTATCTTTATCTCGCTCTTTAAGCAGTTCCTGCATAACCTGAGTCATAGTCAAAAGAGTTTCGTTCTCTATCCCTTTAACAGCTGATATTAGCTTCATATCAGCTGTTACATATGGAACAAGAGAATTAAAAACACTCCTCAACCCGTGCGAGGGCACAACCATAACGACAACCTTACTCTGGTTAACACAGGTCTCTATATCGCTGCCTATCTCTATATTGTCAGGGAGTTGGACGGTAGGTAAATACTTGCGGTTTTCTCTTTGTTTTGAAATCTCTGCAACATGCTCAGGGTTGTGGCCCCACAAACTTACAGAACGCCATTTTTTAGACAGGAGGACAGCAAGTGCTGTCCCCCAGGATCCGGCGCCGATAACAGCAATTTTTACATCTCTACTCATCGTCACCTTCTGGTATTATCGAGTCAGCAGGCTGGGAACCGGGTTCAATGAGCAGCTCATCCGCATCCGCATCTTCATCATTTTCTTTTTCCTTTGCGACGCTGTCCATACCAACTACTTTTTCGCCTTCCTCCATGTTTATGAGACACACACCCTGAGTACTCCTGCCAATGATTCGCACATTGCTTAAATCCATGCGGATCATTTTACCCAGATCTGAAATTAAAATAATTTCCTCATCTGGATCTACCTGTTTGGCGTCTATTACGTTCCCGTTTCGCTCACTCTTTTTTATACCAATAACGCCTTTGCCACCTCGTCTCTGGATCCTATACTCTTCAATAGGGCTTCGTTTTCCGTAACCGTTCTCGGTGACAGTTAACACAGAGTCATTCGATGATATAACTATTGCACTTACAACAAGGTCATCGTTCTTCAGTCTGATCCCTCTGACACCAGCTGCACCCCTCCCCATTGTACGGATATCTGATTCATTAAAATGTATGCACATGCCTTTTTTAGTAATCAAAAGTATTGTGTCATCCCCGTTGAGTACGTGCGCACCGATGATCTCATCATTTTCGTTAATAGTAAGGGCTCGCTTGCCTTTTTTCAGCGGTCTTTTAAACTCCTGCAGGCTTGTTTTTTTGACCCTTCCGAATTTTGTTACCATCAAAATGGTCTTATTTTCCGCCTCACTGTCAAAACTTACTATCGGTAAGATGGCGGCCAGTTTTTCATCCTCCGCAAGATTGAGTAAGTTTACTATAGCTCTGCCCCGGGCCGTTCTGCCGGCAAGAGGAAGTTGATACACCTTTCTCCAGAACACTTTTCCGTGGTTTGTGAAAAACAGAAAGGTATCAAGAGTTGATGCAACATACAGATTAGAGACAAAATCCTCTTCAATATTCTTTACTCCTTTAACACCCTTTCCTCCGCGATTCTGTGATCTGTAGAGACTGACAGGATTTCTTTTGATATACCCTGTATGGGTTACTGTAACAGCCATATCCTCAGGAGTAATCAAATCTTCAGGAAGAATCTCATCTGTGGCATCAACTATTTCCGTTCTCCTGTCATCGCCAAAAACCTCTTTGATATTTTTGAGTTCATCTGTGATTATCTCCATAATCAACGACTCATTCCCCAATATCCCTCTTAATCTCTCAATTTCCTTTATTATTTCTTCATATTCCCGTGCGATTCTTTCACGTTCAAGCCCGGTCAGCCTCTGTAAACGCATATCAAGAATGGTCTGTGCCTGTATTTCACTCAATTCAAAACGGGAAATAAGTTCAGCCTTCGCCTCTGGTGGGTTGTTTGCAGCTTTAATTAATGCAACAACCTCATCAAGGTTATTAATGGCTATATTCAAACCTTCAAGTGTGTGCGCCTTTTCTTCAGCTTTTTTCAGCTCAAAGGTAGTTCTCCTGTAGACAACAACCTTTCTGTGTAAAACAAAATGTTCGAGAATTTGTTTTATATTGAGGATTTCAGGTTTATTGTTAACTATCGCTAAAAATATAATACCAAAGGACTTTTGCATCAGCGTCAACTTGTAAAGCTGATTGAGAATAACCTCCGGTATCTCATCTTTTTTTAATTCAATAACTACCCTGAGTCCGTGTCTGTCAGACTCATCCCTGACCTCAGAAATTGAATTTACCTTTTTGTCCTTTACAAGTTCTGCGATTTTTTCAACCAGGTTTGCTTTATTTAACTGATAGGGGATTTCGGTAATAATAATCGCCTCTCTTTTCCCATCCTTTATTTTTTCAACGTGGGTCAAGGCTCTCATTACAACAATTCCCTTACCGGTTTCGTATGCTTCTCTTATCCCTGCGCGTCCGCAAATTAAACCTCCGGTGGGAAAGTCAGGTCCTGTAATTGTTGAAATAAGCTCGTGAACTGTAAGGTTAGGGTCTTCTATAAGGGCGATAAGACCATCTATAACCTCAGTCAGGTTGTGCGGAGGGATATTCGTTGCCATCCCAACAGCTATCCCTGAGGAACCGTTAACAAGTAAGCTTGGTACCTTGGTAGGCATAACAGCCGGTTCGTTCAGAGAGTTGTCATAATTTGGTATCCAGTCGACCGTCTCTTTGTCAAGATCATCCACTATTTCACGGTCTATCCTTGTCATTCTGGCTTCGGTATATCTCATTGCTGCCGGCGAATCACCGTCCAGAGAACCAAAGTTACCCTGACCATCAACAAGGGGATACCTCATGGCAAAATCCTGAGCCATCCTGACTATGGTATCATAGGCTGCTGTGTCACCATGGGGATGATATTTACCTATAACATCACCAACTATTCTGGCAGATTTCACATAGGGCCTGTTATGAAAAACCCCCAGCTCTCTCATCGCAAAAAGTGCTCTCCTGTGAACCGGTTTTAATCCGTCACGTACATCAGGTAAAGCTCTTCCTATAATTACGCTCATCGCATAATCGAGATAAGATTTTTTGAGTTCTTTCTCAATAGATATGCCGGGAAACTTTTCTTCGCTTATTTCTATATCAGTGCTCATAAATCGTTTTTTTTAGATGTAATTTTTTGTTTAGTGCCTTACTCCTGAAAACCTGTCATAGAAAACAAGAAATCCGGAGAGTGCTTTGAAATTAGAAACTTAAAGTACCAACCAAGGCACTTATTACACATCGAGATCTGTCACTTCAAGGGCATGGGTTTGAATAAATTCACGCCTCGGTTCCACCTTATCACCCATTAAAGTAGTAAAAATATCATCTGCCTTTTCTACATCCTCAATTTTTACCTGCAAAAGCGTGCGGTTTTCAGGGTTCATGGTTGTATCCCAAAGCTGCTCAGGGTTCATTTCTCCAAGTCCTTTATAACGCTGAAGATGGCTGCCTTTGAACGATTCATCACGAATAATCCCCAACATACCTGACCAGTTACCAGCTTCAATCTCCTTAGCTTCTCCAGTTCTGCTTTCTGATACAACAATAAAATCAGTTTTAAGATAAGCCTGTATTTTTTCGAATAAAGCGAGCGCAGTCCTGTACTCATTTATAAGTGGTATCTGGGGACCAAGAGTCATCATAATCTGTACCTTTCCTCTGATGGCTATATCAACTTCATAACAATCAGGACGCCACCTGCAGGATCGAATATTTCCTATAATAAATTTTTTCTCCGGCAGAAGATTGATAAGCCCTTCTATAAATGATTGATCCTTGAATTGGTCCGCACTCTTTATTTTGTTCTCCAGGAGAAAATAAAGCATTTCCTCCCATATATTCATACGTTCCATGAAGTCTATTATACGTTTATATACATATAAATCCTCCATAAGTTTGATAAATTCATTTCCGGTTATGGTCTGCTTATCATCTGTTTTACTCACCACTTTCATCTTCTCACTGGCCATCGTAAAAAGATGTGTGTTGAGTTCAGTTTCATCGAGAAAATACTTTTCTTTTTTTCCTTTCCCCAGACGGTAAAGGGGAGGTTGCCCTATATAGATAAAACCGCCCTCAACAAGTGGAAGCATTTGTCTGTATAAAAAAGTAAGGAGTAAGGTCCGGATGTGTGCACCATCAACATCAGCATCTGTCATTATAATAATTTTATGATACCGAAGTTTATCTAAATGAAATTCATCCTTGCCTATCCCGCAACCCAGGGCACCAATAAGTTGTTTTATTTCTTCGCTTTTTAATATTCTGTCGAAACGTGCTTTTTCGACGTTGAGTATTTTTCCTCTGAGCGGCAATATGGCTTGATTGGAACGATCTCTCCCTTGCTTTGCAGATCCACCGGCAGAATCACCCTCTACTATAAAAATTTCTCTCTTTTTGGGATCTTTTTCCTGACACTCAGCGAGTTTTCCTGCCATAAGGAGACTTGTACTTCCTTTTTTTCTCGATAGATCTCTTGCTCTCTTAGCAGCTTCTCTCGCCCTGGCAGCATCAACAACTTTAGCGAGTATTTTCTTTGCTACACCAGGATTTTGTTCCAGAAATAGAGTTAATTTTTCAAAACAAATAGATTCGACAATGGATTTAACTTCGGAATTACCAAGCTTCGTTTTTGTCTGTCCCTCAAATTGTGGGTTAGGTACACGTACGGAAATAATACTTGTTAATCCTTCCCTTACATCATCTCCCCCCATTTTTTCCCGCATATTTTTGGGGATACTCTCATCGTTTGCGTATCTGTTTATACATTTAGTGAGAGCTGATTTGAACCCTACAACATGACTGCCGCCTTCACGGGTATTTATATTATTTACAAATGAAAACATCCTTTCTGAATAGCCGTCAAAATGCTGGAGAGCAATTTCAACCTCAACATTTTCCTTTTCACCCGAAATATAGATGGGATCCAGGAAAATAGTGGTCCTCTTGCGGTTAAGATATTCCACATAGGATACAATACCTCCAGAGGCATGAAACTTATCTTCCTCCCCACTTCGCTCATCTTTGAGGTATATTCGTAATCCTTTGTTTAAAAAGGCGAGCTCCCTGATCCTGCTCTTCACAGTTTCGTAACTGTAAGCTGTTGTTTCTGTAAATATGTCAGGATCAGGCGTGAAGGTTATTTTAGATCCTGTCTTCTCACTTTCACCAACAACCTGCAGTTCAGTTGTTTTTTCACCATATTTATACAGTTGTCTGTATATCTTTCCATTTCTTTTTATCTCTGCACTCGCATCACAGGAAAGGGCGTTAACCACAGACACACCGACACCATGCAACCCTCCAGAAACCTTATACGAAGAGTGATCAAATTTACCGCCCGCATGGAGAGTGGTCATAACAAGTTCCAGGGCCGTCATGTCCTCTGTTGGATGTTTTTCCACTGGAATACCCCGGCCGTCATCCTCTACAGAAACAGAGTTATCTTCGTGGATAATAACTCGTATTCGAGTACAGTAACCTGCCAGAGCCTCATCTATACTGTTATCTATAATTTCCCATACAAGATGGTGCAAACCCTCTGTAGATGTGTTTCCTATGTACATAGATGGCCTTTTTCGTACTGCTTCCAGACCATCAAGTACCTTTATCTGTTCCGCACCGTAGTTATCTTTTTCTTCTGTCACGCTTAATCCTTTAAAATCTTAGTTATTCTCATCAAAAGGGTGATTGGTAGTTTAGTCGACACTTTTTACTGCTTTAAAAAAAATAAACATTAACATTACAATTGTTTATATTTATTATTTTTTCCAAACACTCTGTTAATAATGAATTTTATTATTAATTAAGACGCCGGTAATTACAACTGCATCGGCATTATAATACTGGTAAATCCAATATCATCTTCGGACTTCATAAGACATGGGCTGTTGTTCGAGTTGATATACGCTTCAACTGTTTCACATTCCATAACCTGGAGAGCTTCTATAAAATATCTGCAATTAAACCCAAGTTTCAGGGGTTCTCCTGAATATGATATAACCAGCTTGTCTTCAGCATTACCTATATCAGCATTCTGCGAAGAGAGTATCATTTCAGAATTTTCAATGCTTAATTGAATGGTATGAAAGATATCTTCAGTAAAAAGATTTATTCTCTTTAGTGATTCCAAAAAAGGTATTCTATTTATTTTTAAACAATTTTTCAGTTCGACTGCTTCCACAATAGCTGAATATTTTGGGAACTCGCCATGTTTCAGACGAATAACCATAACAGCATCTTCATCTCGAAGAACGAGTTGTTTGGGTTCAAAAGATACTTCCAGCGAGTCTCTTCCTTCACAGAATTTTTTCCATTCCTGGATACCTTTTCTTGGTATAAGGGTGACATCGTTGAGCTGCATTTCATCGAGGTTTGCAGCAACATCTTTCTCCATAATGGACAGTCTGTGCCCATCTGAAGAAATCATCTTTAAGAAAAAGACGTCCCCTCTTTTTTCCTTTTCAAACAGTACTGATGTGAGAGAGTAGATATTCTCCTGTTCGCTTGCTATTGAATAGATAATCTTTTCAATGAGTTCGAGAAATATATGACTTTCAAACGATATAAAAGAATCTTCTTCATACTCCGGAAATTCAGGAAACTCATCACTTGCCAGTCCAGCAAGGTTGTATGTACTTAAGCCAGCTTTGATGATAACCCAGCTGTTTTCAGTTTCTTCAATACTTATGGTTTCAGATCCCGATTCCCTGACTATCTCAAATATTTTTTTTGCAGGAAGGGTCAACGATCCTTCGCCATGAATTTCTGCAGGAACAAAAAGACGCATTCCGACTTCAAGGTCTGTCCCTGTAAGAGTAAGGCCACCATTAGCCGATTCTATAAGAACATTAGAAAGAATAGCCAGTGTGCCCTTTTTATTTGTTAAATTCTGTAGGCTGTTTAGACCTTCAAGAAAAAGGTTTTGAGTAACTGTACAATAAAGTGACATAAAGGAACTCCCCTAACGAATCCTTATTATAGTTTTTATATTATTATTATTAACAGTGCTCATATGTTTATGAATTATATAAACATATGATTATAAACATGTTTTTGTAAACAATTTATATTTGATACAATTTGTTTACATGTGCAGAGACGAGATCTAACAGTTTTTTAAACCAGTTATAAAGAGTCAGTTAACATAGAGCTGTTAATAGAATGTTTATAAAATTAAATTGATAGAAACCACTTAAAAAGTAGTATATATTTATTGACTTCAATTTAGTAGAAATAGCTAAAAATTTCAATAGAATAATATGATATGAGACATGTCAAAATTAAATCAATCCAGACGCAGAGAAGAAATAGAAGATGTTGTTGAAAATGCTCTAAAAAAAAATACCTTTTCAGGTGCTTGCATATCTTTTTCCCAAAATGAAGTTTTTTTAAGAGAGAGGAAAGACTACAGTTTCGGATACACGACAAAAAATCAACCCAAAAACAAGGTTAATAAAAAGACGTGTTTTGATTTGGCATCCCTTACCAAACCACTGGTTACCAGCCTGTCTATAGCCGTCTTGATTGAAAAAGGTAAGGTAGGATTACAGGACAACCTTGCGGATTGTTGTAGCTGGGTTATTCCTGATGATAAGATAAAAATAAAAATATCACATCTTCTTTCACATTCTTCCGGTCTGCCGGCACACAGACCCTACTATCAAGAACTCGGCAGTATTCCTCTATCTGAAAAAAAAAGGACACTTAGAAACTGGATTGTAGGTGAACAAATGTGTTTTTTACCGGGCACCAGCACACTTTACAGTGATCTCGGCTTTATGTTACTTGGTTTTTTGGTTGAGGATCTAACAGATACTCCTTTGGATATATTCTGGAAAGAGAATGTAATTACCCCGCTAGGATTGCAAAATGATCTGTTTTTCCCAAAAAATAAATTCATAGACCCAGGGAAGTGCGCTGCCACAAGAAACTCCCAGAGGGGCGAAGATTTACTCACAGGAGTGGTTCATGATTATAACTGCAGGGCTATGGGAGGGGTTGGAGGACATGCAGGATTGTTTGGAACAGCTCCTGCTGTTGCTTCTCTCTGTGAGCACATTCTGGACCAGTCTAAAGGAAGGGATCGTCACCCTTCATACAGTTCTTCTATACTTATTAATTTATTAGAGAGAAAAATCGATTCAGAATGGAGTTATGGTTTTGACTCACCAACAAAAGGAAAATCAAGCAGCGGAGTCTATTTTAGTACTAAAAGCAGGGGACATCTTGGGTTTACAGGAACTTCTTTCTGGATAGATTTTGACAGAGATATCGTCATAGTAGTGTTAACAAACAGGGTCCATTTATCAAATGATCTTAGTGGAATAAGAGCGTTCAGACCCCTTATCCATGACACTATAATGAAAAAACTCCGTTGAGATGTATTCTTCAACGGAGTTTTATGGACTGATCATTTTGTATGTGGCTGGAAATCTAAAATAACGGCAAAATAACCGTTACCACCAGCATATAGTCTGATCTGCTTCAAATATTTTATCAACCAGATTATCATAATCCGGATTTTCAACGTTGAGATCAAAGCTGTCGACATCTCTGTCGCGGCCAACAATTGAGACTAATTTTTGTACTGTCTCATCTGGTGCTGACTTGTATACGTTCAATATTTTCATAATAACAAACTCCTAACCCCGATAAATGGAGAAGTTTAGGTATTCAGTTAAGTACCTTCAGCAAATTATAAATCCGTGACACTAACAATACTATTTAGCACCGTATGGGATTATATGAGTCATTTCACGAAGTTTTTCACCAAGTTCTTCTATAGTTATGGGTGTGAAATCATTTTTTTCGACATTAACCTGTTCGGTGGAAAGGATATCTCCTTCCATATCACGAAGCATTTCAATACTCTCTTTTGTCAACTCATCGAATTCAGGGAGTTCTTTTCCGATAACAACACCATAGGCGTACATGTTTTCGACTGCCAGTCCCAGGGCTGACCTTATACCGTCAATAGTGTAGTCATCGTGTCTGTACATAAGGCATACTTTTTTGTATTCCATTTCATATCTCCTTTACAGACTGAGGTAACAGTCAAAATCTTCTATAATAATACCGTGTTGAGCTTGAGTAGCCATTTTTTTTGCAGTTAGACCTTCAGGGATATCTTCAATATCGAAGCCCTGTTTTTTATAGCTGTCTACGCAAATGGATACATCGTCAGCAATATCACACAGACCTGGAAAAGCAGGGTCTTTCGAAAGGTTTGTTGCCTTCCAGGTAAAAAAGACCTTTACGTTTGACCCTTTGGCCTTAGCAGCTTTAGTTATACCTATTACGTGGCTGAGGCATTCTGTGGTGGTAACGAAAATACCTAAACTTTTTGCCATAGTGGTTCTCCTTCTGGAAAAGTGGTGGTTTTAATCCGGTCAAACTTGGAACACTCTGAATACAAAAAACTTCATTTAGGAAAAGGAGTTTATTCAGAGTGAGGAGAAGTCAGTAACGAATTTGGGTTTAATCATCAGCCTTTTTTAATAAAAAAGCTGATATACCCGGATTCTTCTTTTTCGCCCAGGTATTCGTGGCCAGCTCGTTCACACCAGCCAGGAAGATCATTCCTGGATCCGGGGTCTGTACCGTCTACCTGAAGAATATCACCAGAAGCGAGTTTTCCCATTTCTTTTTTGGTTCGAAGAAGGGGCATAGGACAACTTAATCCCTTGGTGTCAAGTACACTACCAGGTTCTACATCAGCTGCAACTGCTTTAAAATCACTCATAATTTTCTCCTGAAGTAAAATTAGTCTCTGTTTTATAGGGTAAGGTAAGAATATATCAATCCTCACCTGAAATAAGTTTGCTTTTGACCTATACTTTAGCTTCGTCAATCTGTCAAGGCATGAAAACATACTCAACATAAAGCACTGTTATTTAAAGATAAAAAATAAACACCACATTGTGGTAACTGTCGTTTTTCTTGACAAAAAAAACGGTATGTGTAATGAGAGTACATTCAATGGAACCACGTCTTATCTATCCAACAGGGAGAATGTTATGAGTGAAGGATCTGTTTTAGCGAGTAAGAGCAAAGAACTATATGGGTTATTATGTGAAAAAGAATGGAACCCATACATAACAGGAGTTGTCGTTGCTTTTTTCTCGGTAATGATAATGGCCTGGTGGAGGCCGTGGGGGGCTGTAGGGGCCATCAGGAACTGGGGTGATTGGTTTATGTATGGTGGTGCGTCTCTTTTTGGAACGGAGTGGGGAATTTTTGGATTTTACGATGAAGCACCTCGTTCTATTTTTATAAATTCAGGTTCAGTTATAGGAATAGGTTTTGTTGCAGGGGCTTTTATTTCTGCCTGCTTCGGCAAAGACTTTGCTCTCCGGTTTCCGCCGCACAGGGAAATAGTAAAAGCAGTAATAGCAGGTATCCTGATGGGCATTGGGGCGACCCTGGCAGGCGGATGCAATGTTGGTGGATTTTATAATGCAATCGGAAATTTAGGTGCCAATGGATTTGCCATGTGGTTTGGCCTTGTTTTTGGGGTTATCCTGGGTCTCAAACTCCTTTACCTGGAGATGGAGCATATTACCTGGGGAGAGGGTGGTTCGAAAACCATCACTTTTTCTTCAAAAACCGTTTATATCATGGGGGCTGTGTGTTTGTTGGTTATCATCCTTTGGGCTTACTTTTTCTCAGCAAATGAAGAGAGTGAATATGTCGCTTCTTTAAGCGGTATAATTATTATAGCCGCTGCTCTTGGCTATACCATGCAGCGGGGTCGATGGTGTATGGTACAGGGGTTTCGTGAGCCTCATATGACCGGTGACTGCACTATGGCAAAATCTGTTATGCTGTCGCTGATTATTGTAGCAATAGGCGCTGCTGTCCTGAAGTATGCTGTTCCGATGAGAGCTGAAGGGGAGGCTGTGCTGGCACCATTAAATTATGTGAGAGGTACCTTTGGCTGGGGTGGTGTTGTTGGTGGCTTTGTTTTCGGCCTGGGAGCTATGTTTGCCGGAGGGTGTGGCTCTGGCACATTGTGGAGAGTTGGGGAGGGGCAGGTTAAACTTATGATAGTTGTGCCTTTTTTTGCGATAACTTCATCTATCATGACGGCCTGGTTCAGGGATAATGATTTCGAGGCTGACGGTGTTCTCGGATCATATGTCTATCTCCCCGATATTTTCGGCTATGGACCAACCCTGCTGCTTGTTGGTTGTGCAATGATAGCCTGGTACCTGGTGGTAAGCTGGAATGAGGAAACAAATAAATTGATAGTTCCCATGTAGTAGCAAAGGGGTGTTATTTAGAAGGCTCAATTCTGTTTTTATGAGATTGAGCCTTTTCTTTTTTTGGTAGCGGCTTGACAGATATGCTCTACCAGTTTCAAACAGGAATAAAATATCCCGGGAAACAATGTTGATGGGGTGTTGCAAAAAGATAGTGGAAAATGTAGACTCTTTTTAAATTTTGTTAAATTAACGCTTGGAGATATTTTTTGAAAGAAGGTATGACCAAAATACTAGTGGCGGATGATGACGTAGTGGTTCGTGCAGCGGTGGCTAAGATACTGGAGATGTCAGGTTATCTGGTGGACACAGCTATAAATGGCGAGGAAGTTCTTGATATCGTAAATGAGACGTACGATGTAATTATTCTGGATATTCATATGCCGGGTATGAATGGTTTTGAAACCATCAGTGAACTCAACCGTCTGGCTCTCGAGATTCCCGTGCTGTTTCTCACCGGGTCAGGTTCCATGGACTATGCAGTAAAGGCCATTAACTCAGGTGCATATGATTTCCTTACAAAACCCATTGATGATCTTGATATCTTTAACGTAAAAATAAGAAGAGCTATCGAGAAAAGAAACTATGTACTCAGGGAGCGAGAGTATAAGGCAGCTCTGGAAGACGATGTCCAGGTAAAAGCGCAACAACTGTTGAAACAAAATAAATTACTTATCACATACAGCAATAGTCTTGAGAATGCGACCATACAGTTGATGAGCAGTCTCCAGAACGCACTGGAAGAAAAAGATTATTATACAGCAGGCCATACTGTTCGTGTTACAGATTATGCACTCATGATGGGAGAGGTTCTGGGACTGGATGACGATGATGTTCTTGTTCTGCGCCGCGCAGCACAGTTTCACGATATAGGTAAACTTGTCATAGATCTTTCATGTATCCAAAAACCTGGAAAGTTAACAACAGAGGAGTGGCTGCTTATAAGGAAACATCCCATAGTAGGTGCAAATATAGTAGAGCCTCTGGGGTTTATGAGAAGGGAACAAAACATAATAAGGCACCACCATGAGAGGGTGGATGGAAAAGGGTATCCAGCGGGGTTAGCCGGGGACCAGCTCGATTATCTAACGAAAATTATTACGGTTGTGGATAGCTATGATGCCATGACATCTAGAAGAAATTACAAGAAAAACAAGACAATGGAAGAGGCTCTGGATGAGCTATACCGGTGCAGGGGCACTCGGTTCGACCCTGATGTGGTTGATGTCTTTTCCAAGGCTATTGTCGATTTTAAACCCATAATGAGTGACTTTTCAGAGGATTCCCTGGAGGGATTTTATGGAAAGGAAGTGTCTTTAAATTAACCATGAAAATTACTCAAAAAGAACTTGAACATGTGACCCACCTGGCCAGGCTTACTCTTTCTGACCAGGAGCTTGGTACAATAAGAGGACAGTTGGACAACATTCTGTCCTATATTGACAAACTTGGAGAGCTGGACACAAGTGGAATAGAACCAACAACACATGTTTTTTCAGTAAATAATGCTTTTCGGGAAGATGTTGTGACCGAGTCTCTGTCCCGGGAAAATTCCCTTGCAAATGCCCCCCAACAGAACAACGAGAATTTCCAGGTTCCCAAAATTATCTAACACCGGTAACGGTAAGAATTCCTGCGCTCTTTTCAGTACCAGCTCGGAGTCTATCGCTTAGACTGAGGGGTATAAGTACCTTGGTGGTATATGTAACCACATAATTTTAAAACACATTACTCAGTTTCTTGTTTTTTATGACAAGGTTTCTGGAGTAAGGTACTAAAAACAGATTCTTATCTGTTTTTATTGAGATACAAATGAAACCATATGAGTTAACCATTGCACAGGCAATGGAAAACATGGCAGCAGGCGAGTTGACAGCTGTTGAATTGACCAAGAGTTGTCTTGACAGAGTTGAAGAAATTGACAGTGAGTTACAGGCGTTCATAAGCGTTGATAGCGAGGGTGCCATTAATCAGGCCCTGGAGGCAGATAAAAAAAGAAGTAAAGGTAAATATGGGGCTCTGTGTGGTGTGCCACTGTCTATAAAAGACCTTCTCTGTACAAAAAATTTAACAACTACCTGCGGGTCAAGGATTTTGGAGAACTATATTCCCCCTTATGACGCAACTGTTGTTGGGAAGATCCGAAAAGAGGGTGGAATTATTCTCGGTAAAGTCGCTATGGATGAGTTTGCCATGGGATCCACATCGGAGACCTGTGCCTTTGGTATTCCCCAGAATCCGCACCGAAAAG
This sequence comes from uncultured Myxococcota bacterium, assembly GCA_964196355.1. Taxonomy (GTDB): domain Bacteria; phylum Desulfobacterota; class Desulfobulbia; order Desulfobulbales; family Desulfocapsaceae; genus Desulfomarina. Next base: position 2,771 of record CAXMTO010000121.1, on the reverse strand, counting down.
GATATATCGCCGGTGGATCATCTGGCGGTTCGGCGGTTTCAGTGGCGTCGCTGGAGTGCCTGGGGTCTCTCGGATCAGACACGGGTGGTTCTGTCAGACAACCAGCTTCCCTCTGTGGGGTTGTTGGAATGAAGCCGACATATGGCAGGGTTTCCCGTTATGGCCTTACAGCCTTCGCCTCTTCTCTTGATCAGGTTGGACCGCTAACCCGTGATGTTACAGATTGCGCGATATTAATGAACGCTATCTCCGGGTACGACAGACAAGACTCAACCTCCGTGCAGAAATCTACCCCGGACTTCACTTTATCACTTAAAAAAGGCCTTGATGGGATACGGGTGGGGATACCCAGGGAATATTTTGTTCAAGGGCTGGATCCGGAAGTTGAGAAGATTATTGAAAACGGCATTGAAATACTCAGAAGCGGTGGGGCTGAGATTATACCTATCTCCCTCCCCCATACCGAATATTGCGTTGCTGTGTACTACATTATTGCTTCTTCCGAAGCAAGCTCTAATCTGGCCCGATATGATGGCACTTTATACGGATACAGGGATAAACAGGCTGACTCCCTGCTTGGCATGTATAAACAGACTCGCTCCAAGGGGTTTGGTTCTGAAGTGAAACGACGTATTCTTATTGGCACTTATGCACTCTCTTCCGGGTATTACGATGCCTATTACAAAAAAGCCTCTCAGGTGAGGACACTCATTCTTGGCGACTATAAAGCAGCATTCAAAACATGCGATATCCTTGTTTCTCCGGTAACCCCGACTCCTGCATGGAAAATAGGTGAAAAAAGTGATGATCCATTAGAGATGTACCTCTCTGATATACTGACAATCTCGGCAAATCTCGCAGGTATTCCGGGAATGTCTGTTCCCGGAGGGTTTACCGGTGACGGTTTACCTGTAGGGATTCAGCTTCAGGCTAACCACTTCAGGGAGGAAAAATTAATTCAGACAGCATTTCACCTTGAACAGGAACTTAACCTTGGCGCGGTGGAGTTGGATATTTGACCAGATGTGCTGTCAGCCCGTCTGTTAAAAAGATTGGATATGAGGTTTGTCTTGAAACTTAACATCCCGGATAATATTGCTGCAATTACACCATACCCCCCAGGAAAACCGATCGACGAACTTGAGCGTGAGTACGGTATCACTGGTTCCATTAAACTCGCTTCAAACGAAAACCCATGGGGACCTTCACCCGCTGTGATGGCAGCTCTGCACGAGGAATTGGTCAACCTTAACAGATATCCAGATGGATCGTGTTATTATCTTACCGAAGCTGTTGCAGAAAAGAACGGAGTTGAACCGGCGGAAATTGTCCTGGGAAATGGCTCCAACGAGGTCATTGAGTTTCTGGTAAAGGCATTTGTAAGACAGGGTGACGAGGTCATTACCAGCCATCCCTCTTTTCTGATGTATCAGAAGTTTGTTCAGGTTCGCGGCGGGGTTAATCACGTTGTTCCGCTGTCCGGCATGGAACATGACCTGGAGACTATTTATAAAACTATCACCGAAAAAACCCGGCTCATTTTTCTTGATAACCCTAATAACCCTACAGGACTGGTGATTAAACCGACCGACCTTGATCGGTTTTTAAGCAAGGTCCCTGAGTCTGTCATAACTGTTCTGGATGAGGCGTATGTGGATTATGTGGACAAGGCTTCCCGGGTTGATACGCGCTCCTTTATCCGAAACCGTGAGGGGTGCTGTCCTGTCGTTTTGCTGAGAACTTTCTCTAAGGCATATGGTCTTTCCGGCTTAAGGGTTGGCTATGGTCTTATGGCAAAAGAGGTTGCCCTGTGTCTGCACAAGGTTAGACAGCCTTTTAATATCAACAGGATGGCCCAGGTAGGTGCCCTGGCTGCTCTTAAAGACGAGGCATTTTACCAACAGACCCTGAGCAAAACGAGAAAAGGATTGGAGTTCCTGTCAGCTGAAGTCGGAAAAACAGGGTGTGTAAGTTACCCCTCTCAAACGAATTTTTTTCTGATTGATGTCAAGGGAGATGCGGATAAACTGTACCAGAAAATGCTTTATAAGGGGGTTATTGTTCGCTCAATGAGCAGTTACGGCTTCCCTTCTTTTATCAGGGTTACTGTCGGAACAGAGGGGGAAAATAATCGGTTCCTGGGAGCCTTGAAAGAGTGTTTGGGTGATCTCGGTTATGTCTGAAGAAAAAAATATTATAACTATTGACGGACCATCAGGTGTTGGAAAATCAACAGTGAGCAGGAGAGTTGCGGGTACAATGGGGTATACGTATCTCGACACCGGCGCCATGTACCGTGCTGTCGGACTTTTTCTGGACAGACTCGGTGTGGCTATAGACCACCCTGAAACATTGTCAAAGAGTCTTGATACGTTAAAGCTGGAGTTGTTACCCGCCGTTGATGAATTGAGTGATGTTTGTGTACTGCTCAATGGCGAAGATATAAGTGATATTATCCGAACCCCGGAGGCGGCAATGACAGCCTCTCGTGTTTCAGCTATCCCGGTGGTGAGGAAGAAGTTAACAGAGATGCAGCGGTTTATAGGGGCTAAAGGGAATGTTGTTGCTGAGGGGAGGGATATTGGAACGGTTGTTTTTCCCGAAGCAAAGCACAAATTTTTTCTTGACGCGGAGCCGGAAGAGAGGGCCCACAGACGTGTCTTACAACTAAGAGAGAGGGGCGTTGAGGCGGATGAAGCCGAGGTTCTGGCTTTGACTCTTGAGCGGGATCAAAACGATCGAGAAAGGGATATTTCCCCTCTCAAACAGGC
>CAXMTO010000120.1:0-23370 GCA_964196355.1 uncultured Myxococcota bacterium | reverse complement strand
ATCAGTTCACTGTTTTGCGCACTGGCTCCGAATGTGTTTGTATTACTCTTGTTCAGAGGAATACAGGGCTTGGGTGGAGGGATGATATTCAGTACAGGCATGGCGATTTTGACATCGGTATTTCCGCCGCAGCAGCGCGGGCGGGTACTTGGACTGGCGGTCACCGCCGTCTATATAGGTTTGTTGTCCGGCCCTTTTTTCGGAGGCCTCCTGACTCACTATCTGGGATGGAGGAGCCTCTTTATGGTGATATTTATTCTTGGTGTCATACCGCTGCTTCTGCTGGTATTCTTTTTGAAAGGAGAGTGGGCGGATGCAGCAAATGAAAGTTATGATAAGGTTGGAGCTCTTCTCTATGTCCCCTCACTCGTTGGGATAATCTACGGATTTTCAACCCTTCCAAAACTGTCGGGCGCACTGCTGCTTGTTACAGGTTGCCTTGGATTGGCGGCATTTGTTAATCGACAAAGAAAAATAAACGAACCTCTGTTCCAGGTGAATCTCTTCATACATAATAAGGTATTCGCCCTCTCCAGTGCTGCAGCCCTGATTCACTACAGCGCCACTTTCGGGTTGACGTTTTTATTGAGTTTTTACCTTCAGTACATCAAGGGAATGGACTCGAGGATGGCCGGTATTGTGCTTATAACACAACCACTTATGATGGCTCTATTCTCACCTCTGGCCGGTCGCATGTCTGATCGTATAGAACCCCGGCTGATTTCTTCTGTTGGGATGGGTATCACCTTTATAGTGCTCTTGTATTTTAGTTTTCTCAGGCAGGAAACCTCAATCTGGGCCGTTTCAGGAGCCCTGTTAATTCTTGGTTTCGGATTTGCCCTGTTCTCTTCCCCCAACATGAACGCTATTATGGGATCTGTCGAACCACGCTACCTTGGTATCGCGTCAGGATCAGCAGGTACCATGCGAGTCCTGGGGCAGGTGCTTTCCATGGGTATTGCCACCTTGATACTCTCTATCTTTGTCGGTGGGCGGGCTATTGTTCCTGAACTCTACCCGCATCTGCTGCAGAGTATCTGCTGGACCTTTGCTGTTTTCAGTGTTCTTTGTTTATTTGGTCTCTTTGCCTCTCTGGCTCGTGGAGAAATTCACCGCAACAATGGAGGATAAAATCGAGAGGATATTTTACTTTGCCTGATTATGCCCTCTGTCTATTATCTGTTTTTTTCAGATAACTCCTTTGTCTTTAAAAAAGGTTTTGTACTGCATGTCCTCTTTTAAAATATGACCGATAAGCCAGGTTTTAAGGTATTCGAGCAGAGCAACAGAGAGAGTATTCGGTCCTATGTCGGCTTTTGTATAAAATGCTCTTGTTTTCAGGATGAACTCCTCATGCTGGGCTACCTGGTGGTCTTTTTTATCGTAGCCGTATTCTGACATGAGGTACTCTTCAGTCCGGAAATGTTCCTGAGCGTAATCTGTCATCTCTGTGAGTAGTCTCGCTATAGTTTCGGGAGCCGTTAAACTTTTCTGATCAGCAATCAGCAGGTTAATCATTGCAATAAGTTTTTTGTGCTGCTCATCCATTTCTGTGACGCCAACACTGAATTCGTTCTTCCAGACTATCTCTTCCATAGTACGTGTCCTCAATCTGATGGGTAAATAATTGGTTATCTGTCATCGTTTACAAAGGCATCAAAATACCACTCAGCTCTTTCTTTACAAGTGCTAAGAGAAATTTTTGCTGATTGCGACCGACCGCCTGTAACCAGATGTGGTTTACAGGCGGTCGGAGTTAGCGGGCGAGAGTTGCGAGGCTATCGTTCAACCAGAGGGACATAATGCCTCTTGGTTTTGCCTGTGTAGATCTGTCGAGGTCGGGAGATACGCTGTTTGTGATCCAGCAGTTCCTTCCAGTTGGCTATCCAGCCCGGCATCCTGCCGATGGAGAACATGACTGTGTACATATTGAGCGGGATGCCGATAGCGCGAAGCAGTATGCCGCTATAGAAATCAACATTCGGGTAAAGATTCCTGCTGATAAAATAATCATCTTTAAGGGTCGTCTCTTCGAGCTCAAGTGCGATGTCCAGCAGATTGTCTTCTATGTTAAGTGCATCCAGCAGGGTGTGTACCTGTTTTTTCAAGATGAGAGAACGGGGATCAAAGTTTTTATAGACACGATGGCCGAAACCCATAAGCCTGAATGGATCATTTTTGTCTTTTGCCTTCTCAATATAATATTCAGGTTTGTTGCCGGACGCTTGTATATCTTCAAGCATGTTGATCACGCCGATATTTGCCCCTCCGTGAAGTGGTCCCCAGAGGGCACATACCCCGGCAGCAACAGAGCTGAAAAGGTTTGCTCGTGAACTGCCGACAACGCGGACGGTCGAAGTGGAGCAGTTTTGTTCGTGATCGGCATGAAGGATAAGAAAGAGGTTGAGTGCCTTTTCTACAATCGGAGAGACGTGGTATTCCTGATAAGGGTCGGAGAACATCATGTGCAGCAGGTTTCCGCAATACCCCAGATGAGGGTTGGGGTGATTTATCGGCTTTCCGCTTGCCATTCGATAGGCAAAGGCAGCGATAGTTCGAACTTTTGACAGTAGCAGTGACGCCGTTTTGTTAAATTCTGTTCCAGCAGACGTAACCTCAAGGACTTCAGGATGGAAACAGGAGACCAGATTGAGCATGGCTGAAAGAATAGCCATGGGAGGTGCCGACTTGGGAAAACCGGAAAAGTGGTGCTCCAGATTTGTGTGAAGCGGGGCATGCTCTTTGAGGCCGGCAGAAAAATTTCTCAAATCGTCTTCGTCTGGCAGCTCCCCGTAGAGGATGAGATAGGCAACTTCGACAAAGGAGGCTTTCTCGGCCAATTCTTCGATAGGGTAACCTCTAATCTGGAGGATACCATTTTTCCCGTCAACAAAGGTAATTGAAGAGAAACAAGACCCCGTGTTCCCAAACCCTGGATCCATGGTTATGTATCCGGTCTTCGGGCGCAGGGGCGCTATATCAATGTACTTTTCGTTCTCACTTCCAATACCTGTGTCAAATTCGAAATTCTTCCCGTTAAGGGTCAAGGTCGCTTTATTACTCATAAATTGCTCCGTAGAGAGAGAGTTGTCGTGGCCGAAAAGTGGCAGGTTAGCTTAAAATAAATAATTTGCTGCCGGTCTATACATATGTTGTTATCTAGATAATAATAGTAATCATTTAGTGTAAAGCAACGAGTTTTCATGGTCTCAGGAATGTCATTTCAGGCAGACCAAAACGATCATGGATTAAAGTGATACAAAATATTTGCAGTAGTCCTTGATAAATATGCAAAGAGACTGTTTACTTTTTAATACTATTTAGTACCTTACTCCAGAAGCCCTGTTACAAAAAACAGGAAACTGAGGAATGTATCTTGAAATTATGCGGTTAGATACATCACCAAGGTACTTATACCCCCTTGTGGGGTGTTAGGTAATTGTTGGAGGCTAAAAACCTTTATAGTAATATTATCTATTTAACCGGGAGTTTATCATGACTGTAGTTTTACCATTGAGTAATGGAGAAGAGTATGAGGTCAGGCCGCAGAAAATTATCTGTTTAGGCCTTAACTATGTGGAGCATATCAAGGAGAATGTTATCGCTGATGCACCGCGCTTTAAGGATGAAATTCCCAGCGAGCCGATACTGTTTCCAAAGACACTCAATACTCTTATCGGCCCCGATGAGCCGATAATAATTCCATCATTTCTGGCAGAGTATGGTTTCAGAACCTGTCGCACTGACTATGAGGCAGAGCTGGCGCTGATCATAAGTAAGGGAGGGAAAAATATTCAGGTTGATCAGGCATACGATCATATTCTGGGATTTACATGTTTTAATGATGTCAGTCAACGGAATTTCCAAAAGCACGATAAGTCAGGCTGGTATCGGGGGAAATCGCTCGATACCTTTGGCCCGATTGGTCCGAAGATTGTTCTATTGGAAGAGATCGGCGATCCCCAGAATCTGAACATCCAATGCAGATTGAACGGTGAGGTTGTTCAGGAATCAAACACCAAACATATGATTTTCAGTATCTCTGAAATGATAGCTTATATTTCGAAGAATTTTACTCTGGAGGAAGGTGATGTTATAGTTACTGGAACCCCGAGCGGTGTGGGGCCTCTGGTGCCCGGTGATGTGGTTGAGGTGGAGATCGAAAAAATTGGTGTACTCAAAAACGCTGTTCAGGCCGAGGTCAACGAGTAAAGAGTAAGTACCTTACCCTTACCTACCCCTGAAGAAGTCGACCTGTCGGCTTCTTCAGGGGGGGACAGTCATTCTGCAGAGACGTTCTGTCGTGCTTTCAGGGCTGCCAGAGTGGTCAGGTTGAAGATATTGTCAGCCTTGGCACCGCGTTCCAAAACATGAGCGGATTTGTCCAGGCCCACCAGAATAGGGCCTATCGCATCAACTTCGCCCAGTCTCATAAACAGCTTGTAAGCAATATTTGCCGCGTTCAGATCTGGAAAGATCAGAATATTAGGCTCTCCTTTCAGGGCGGAAAATGGAAAAATCTCATCGCGCAGTTCGGTGTTGAAGGCGAGGTTTGCCTGAATTTCGCCTTCCACCTCAAGCTCAGGAGCCATTTCTTTGACCAGGGCCGTCGCACGGGCAACAGTGGATGCACTTGTCGTATTTGAAGAGCCAAAGTTTGAATATGAAAGCATTGCAACTTTGGGCGTGATATCAAATTCTTTGACGAAATCGGCTACCGAGATCGCAATTTCCGCAAGCTGCTGGTCGCTGGGAGTGATGTTCACGGTGGTGTCGGCAAAAAAGAGGGTGCGGTTCTTGAATACCATCATGTAGACACTGGCCACAGTTTTACGGTTCGCAGTCTTGCTGGTACAGGACAGTACCCTGCGAAAGGCGTTGGGGTAGGGCACTGACTGACCGTAGATCATGCAGTCGGCATCTCCCGTGCTGAGCATCATCGCCCCGAAATATCCTGTATCCCGCTGCATAAGATCCCTAGCATAGGGCAGCGTAACACCTTTGCGTTGTTTCCTGGAGTAGTATTCTGCAGCATACCGTTCACTGAATTCAGTTTCGGAGGCGGGATCGATGATATCCATGGTATGGTCACCCGCACCATACTGTTTTAACATTTTCTCTATTTCCACTTTGTCGCCAAGGAGAACGGGGGTGGCCAGGTGCTCCTCCATTACCCGAATAGCTGCTCGAATAATATTTTTATTCGCTCCCTCCGGGTAAACTACACGCACCGGATGCTGTTTCACCCGGTTGGATACATAGCGCAGGATCGACTTTGATATTCCAAGGGTCGACTCCAGGTGCTCGGTATATTTTACCATGTCAGCAATAGGCTTTTTGGCCACCCCTGTATCCATCGCGGCCTTCGCTACAGCGGGGGCTACACGGAGCAGGGCTCGGGGGTCAAAAGGGGTCGGAATAAGATATTCGGGCCCAAATTCGAAGCGTTTGACGCCATAGGCCCGTAGAACTTGATCTGGCACTTCTTCTTTGGCCAGCGCTGCAATTGCTCTGACGGCTGCGGCCTTCATCTCAGTATTGATAGCTGTAGCCCGGACGTCCAGAGCACCCCTGAAAAGGAATGGGAAAATAAGAACATTGTTCACCTGATTTGGGTAGTCACTTCGTCCTGTTGCCATGATACAGTCGGGTCTGGCTTCCATCGCATCAGGGTAGGAAATTTCAGATTCCGGATTGGCCAGAGCGAAGATGATCGGACGTTCAGCCATGGTTCTGACCATTTCCTGGGTGAGTGCACCTGCAACACTGACTCCGCAGAAAACATCGGCTCCTTTCAATACCTCAGCAAGAGTTCTGAACGGTGTGTCACTGGCAACACGCTCCTTGTAAGGGTTCATCGATTCTTTGCGTCCTTTGTAAATAACTCCCCTGGAATCGCACATGATGAGGTTTTCCCTGGCGAGACCGAGGTGAAGGAACATCTGGGAGCAGGCGATACCTGCAGCCCCGGCGCCATTGAATACAGCCTTGATCTCCGTGATATCCTTACCTGTGATTTCGAGAGCGTTCAAAAGGGCGGCTGAGGTAATGATGGCAGTTCCGTGCTGGTCGTCATGAAAAACAGGGATGGTGAGTAACTCCCTTAGAGTTTCCTCAATGTAGAAACATTCTGGAGCTTTGATGTCTTCGAGGTTGATGCCGCCAAAGGTCGGGGATATCAGTTCGCAGGTTCTGATGAATTCGTCCGGATCCTCTGTTGCGACCTCGATATCGAAAACGTCAATATCACCAAATTTTTTAAAGAGAGCGCCCTTTCCCTCCATAACCGGCTTTCCAGCCACTGCCCCGATGTTGCCAAGACCGAGAACGGCGGTGCCGTTTGAGATAACAGCAACCAGATTCCCTTTGGTCGTGTATTCATACGCATTTTCAGGGTCCTCTTTTATTTCCAGACAAGGCCTTGCTACCCCCGGGCTGTAGGCCAGGGAAAGGTCTTTTTGGGTTGAAAACGGCTTTGTGACGATAACTTCGATTTTGCCTTTACGCCCGCTTCGGTGATAATCGAGAGACTCCTGATATATATCTGTCGCCATGAGATGTCCTCTGATGTCCTGTAGTTTGTTGTTGAGGCTGTTCTGAGCTGGGTCGAGAGCAGATGAATTGAACTAAATGTATTGCCTGGTCATTCCAGGAAATATACCATTTACTTATTACAAACAATATATTAACACTGGTAAGACCAAATATGGAGAGTACAATTACATATAATGTATTTTTAACTCCAACTCTACTTTTTTTTGTTTTACTCAAAAGGGGGCAATAGACTATACTCAATCTGCGGTGCGAGGAGAAGGCAATTTGCAGCCTGGTTTGCAGGAATATGTCAAAGGACCTTTGATGTTTGGCTGAGTAATATGTTTTAAAAATATGTGGTTACATTGAGTGACTAATTTCAATCCACACTCCAGATTTCTTGTTTTTATGACAGGTTTTAGGAGTAAGGCACTAAATTAAAAGGAGAAAACAATGAGCATATTTGAATTCGCGATGAAAATGGAGCAGGATGGCGAGAAATTTTATCGTGAACTTACAGAAAAAACTCAAAATGCTGGCCTGAAGCAGATCTTCACACGCCTTGCCGATGAGGAAGTAAAACATTACACACTGTTTAAAGGACTCCTTGAGAGCCAGACAATGCATTATAACTCAACTGATATTCTTGGAGCTTCTAAAAACATCTTTACAGAGATGAACGCTGCCGGTGCACTGGATGTTTCAAATGATGTATCCCAGATAGAGGGGTATCAATTTGCTCTGGAGATGGAGAAAAAGGCATACACTTTCTTTGAGGAAAAAAGCGCAGAAGCAACCGATCCAAAGGAGAAAAAATTTCTCGAGGTGATCGCCAAGGAAGAGAGAAGGCATTATCGCCTGATTGAAAGCATAATCGAGTTTGTCAGTCAGCCTGAGACATGGGTCGAGAACGCCGAATTTAATCATCTGACAGAGTATTGATCAGATTCTTCTCCGTAGCAAAAGCAGTTCCGGGGGTGGGATAACTTCCCACCTCTTCTCCCAGGCCAGGATGAGATTCCTGCTGATTCAATGCCCTCAAGTAGCCAAGCTTGAAAATCACCACAACTCGCGTCGAAATGAATCCGCCGACGCTGAAAAGACCTGCACTGCATAATTTCCCGCCGATAACGGATATTTGTTGGTATTCTGGTCAAACCAAATGTGTGACACTGGGGGTAATTGCCGACGTGTTGATAGGTTTTTAATGGCTGTCATACCGGAATGGTGGGCAGTGATGTCGTGATGGTAATAGTGTGTTTAGTTCAACGCACTAATATCACACCGTATAATTATGATATGTAGACAATGGTGTTGGGTTTATTGAATGCAAAATAATTTAATGCTATTGACAGGTTGAGTTAATAAGAGACATTTTTGGGAAGCGCATTTTGTATCGGTTTTTTTAAAAAAAAATACATTTATCCAAAAAGTCTGAAGAGCATTCCAATGCAAGCGCAGGGGTGAGTTGATATCGGAGCAGACTGGGAAAAAAACTGGATCAGGTGTAGGCAAAAAACCTTGACAATTTTACTTAATTGTGACATTTTGACGTTGGTCTTACCAGGAAGTATAGACATGCATGTTTGGAGCGTCCGGTCCTCGTGGCCCTTCGTTGCAGAATCTATATGAAATATTGGGATGCGTATAGTCATTCTAAGTAAAGTTAATTGACGATGGAGGGGAAATGGCAAAGTTTTTAGAGTTTCAGGGAAAAGAATTCTTCAAGAAAGCTGGTATCCCGGTCCCTGAAGGTGTCGCAGTTAAGACTCCGGAAGAGGCCATTGATGCTGCACGGAAAATCGGCAAACCAGTTGTTGTAAAGGCACAGGTTCACGCCGGTGGCCGTGGCAAGGCTGGAGGCGTAAAACTTGCCGCGACGCCTGAAGAGGCCGGTAAGATGGCCGATGAAATTCTGGGCATGGAAATAAAAGGGCTGCTGGTCAAGCAGGTTCTGGTCGAGGAACAGCTTGATATCGCACAGGAATTTTATGCCGGTCTCATTATCAACTCAGCCCAGGAAGTGCGTGGGCCAGTTCTTATGTTCAGCCCGGACGGCGGGGTGGATATTGAATCTGTTCCTGAAGATAGAATTGCCACACTGAATGTCGATGTGATCAAGGGGCTCCAGATTCATGACACTTTGAATATGGCTGTGTCCATGGGAGTCAAAGGCAAGGCCTTGCGCCAGGTTGCTGATGTAGTTCTCAAACTGTACAATGTGTTTAGAAAAATGGATTGCCGGACTCTTGAGATCAATCCTCTTGTTCTTACGGCCGACGGAAAAGTGATCGCTGCAGACTGTCGTATGGCTGTTGACGATCAGGCACTGTTTCGACATCCTGATCTGGGTATAAAGATTGGCCGTGAATTCCTGAAAGAACCTACTGATCTGGATTTGATTGGCTGGTCATTTGAAGCAAGTGACTTCAGAGGAACGAGTTATATCGCCGAGATGGCATCACCTGAGGAGGTGAGTCAGGGAGGTTATGTCGGTTATCACGGTATCGGCGGCGGTGCTGCTATGCTTGGCATGGATGCTCTGAATAAAGTAGGGATCAAGGTCGCCGATTATGCCGACACCAGTGGAAATCCAACAGCTTCGAAGGTGTATCGAACGCTCAAGCTTATTATGTCTCAACCTGGAATAGAAGGTTACTTTCTTGCGGGCTTCATGATGGCTAATCAGGAGCAGTGGCACCATGCCCACGGTATCGTCAAGGCCCTCAGAGAGGAACTCCCCAAACGACCGGGCTTTCCGGTTGTACTTCTGCTCTGCGGCAACAAGGAAAAGGAATCCCAGGAAATATTGAAACAGGGCCTGGCTGATCTTGATGCCAGGATCGAAATTTATGATCGGGAACGAGTCTACGATGCCAAGTTTATCGGCGGCAGGGTTAAGGCCCTGGTAGAGGAATATCGCAAAGACAGGGCAGTTGCCTAGAGGAGATAGAGATGGAGTTTTCTGAAAGAACAATCAAAATCATTGTTGATGAAGAGAAGTGCGAGGGCTGTGAAACCCATGCGTGCGTTGAGGCCTGTAAAACTTTCAGCAGGGGCATCCTGGTGCTTAAAGACGGCAAACCGGCTGTAGAGGGATCAGCGGATGAGCTGGCCAGAAAAGGTACAGAGTGTCTGGCCTGTGAATACGCATGCTGGTTTAAGGGGAATTCTGCCATTACCATTGAGGTACCCATTGAGGGGTTGGCTGAGTACAGAGCAAAACATGGTACTGCATAGCAGGGGATAATATGTCTATTATATTGGATGAAAACACAACGGTTGTAATTCAAGGTATGACCGGGAGGGAAGGCTCTCTTCGTACCAAGTTTATGAAAGATTACGGCACAAAAGTCGTTGCCGGTGTAACCCCTGGAAAGGGGGGGAGTGAGGTTCACGGAATCCCTGTCTATGATACGATATTAGAGGCTATCAAACACCAGGGCAAGATAGATGCGACAGTCACCTTCATTCCGGGACCTGCCCTGAAAGGTGCTGTTTATGAGGCCGTTGATGCCGGAATTAAGTTTATCGTCTCGCCCGTCGAGCGCATTCCTGTTCACGACGTCATTGACATGGTGAATTATTCCAGGAAAAATGGGGCGATGATGCTTGGGCCCGGTAGTCTTGGTATGATCAGCCCCGGAAAAGCTGCCCTCGGTTGGCTTGGCGGCAGTGTTGATTGGGCAAGCATGTTATTTGAGCCTGGTCCCGTCGGGGTTATTTCCCGCAGCGGCGGCCAGTCCGGTACGGTTCCCTGGGCATTGAAAGTAGCCGGCATGGGTATCAGTACAGCCATGCATATAGGCACCGAGCCGGTTTTGGGATTGACCATGGCTGATGTCCTTAAGCTTTTTGAGAAAGATGAACAGACCAAAGCAGTAGCTGTTTTTGGGGAAATTGGTGGGACGCTTGAAGAGGAAGCAGCGGAAGCTGTAGCTCTTGGACAGTTTACCAAGCCCCTCGTAGTTTTTATTGCTGGTGCCTGGGCTCCGGAAGGAATGCGCTTTTCCCATGCCAGCAGCATTGTAGAAAAAGGCAGAGGCACCGCTAAGGGAAAAATGAAGGCCCTGACGGAAGCCGGCGCTTATGTAGTAGATAGTCCAGAAGAAATTGCACCGAAGATAAAAGAACTTATCGGAATTTAATTCAAAAAGGAGAAAACATCATGGCAGTAATGAGATCTGTTTTTTATGTACCGAGTAACAATGATAAAATGGTCGGAAAAGCCACTACTATTCCAGCTGATATTGTTACCCTTGATCTGGAAGATTCAGTACCTCCTGCGGAGAAGGTCAAAGGCCGCAAAAATGTAAAAAAATATCTGGATAATGATCGTGCGGCACAGGCTGCTCCCTACCTTTTTGTCAGGATAAACAACTGGGAGACCGAGATGACCAATGATGATCTCGAAGCCATCGTTTTTCCAGGGCTGGACGGTGTCTGCCTGGCAAAATGCGGAAGTGCTGAAAATGTTCAGCGGCTCGACTGGAAACTCGAAGAACTTGAGCAGCGTCGTGGAATGAAAGTAGGCAGTGTAGCAATTCAGCTGCTGATTGAAACCGCTAAAGGTGTCATCAACGCATATGAGGCTGCTACCGCCAGCCCGCGTGTTAATTCTCTGATCTTTGGTGCCGTCGATTATACCAAGGATATGCGTGTTACTCTGACTTCGGAAGGCGTGGAGCAGCTTTATGCACGTTATCACACTGCTGTAGCTGCCAGAGCCGCAGGCTGTGTCGCCATTGATTGTCCGTTTGTGGCTTTCAAAGATGAAGAAGGTTACAAGGTGAGCACCATGGAAGGCCGCCAGATGGGTTATGAGGGTAGAATGCTTATCCATCCAGGTCAGATTCAGCCATCCCATGAAATTTATACTCCATCAGCTGAGCGTGTTGAGTGGGCAGAGGGTGTCAAGAAGGTATTTGAGGAAGAAGGTATCGCCAAAGGTACCGCAGCCGTAACCTATAAAGGCAATATGGTTGATACTCCGGTTTACGAAAACGCTATGCAGATTCTTCGAACCATGGCTGAAATCCAGGCAGTGGAAGAAAAGAGCAAATAGTCATTGACAGCTGGTAAAACTGTATGTCCGGGACCGGAGGGTAAGCTCTCGGTCCCGGTTACTGTTTTGCAGCATCATAGGAGAGATCGTGATATTTCTACTTATCAGCTTCTCCGGTGGTTTTCATGAATACGAGTAAACAGAAAACAGGGCGTGGGGTGTTTGACGAGTGGCCCGACAGGTATGACAGGTGGTTTGCAACTCCTGTTGGTAAACTCGTCAAGCAATACGAGACAGAACTTCTACTTGAAATGCTTGCCCCTCGACCCGATGAATATATCCTCGATGTCGGTTGCGGCACTGGCGTGTTTTCCGTAGACGTCCTTTCCTCTGGGGCACGGCTTGTCGGACTCGACATATCCCACCCCATGATTACCAGGGTAGCGCAAAAAACAGGGGATGACCAGTTTGCCGGAGTCGTTGGTGACATGGTATCCCTCCCGTTTCCAGATGAATCGTTTGACAAGGTCTTTTCAATGACGGCGATCGAATTTACAGCTGATGCCGGACTTGCTGTGGCTGAACTCAATCGTGTTGTCCGCAAGGGGGGGACTGTGGTATTGACCTCGTTGAACACCAAGAGCCCATGGGCTGTGCGTCGGAAAAAAGAGGGAGAAAAGGGACATAGTCTGTTCAGGGATATCACATTTCGATCTCCCTCTGAACTGGCGGAACTCGTACCGGGCGAGTCGACCGTAAAAACAGTGATTCACTTTCTGAAAAGCGAGGAGCCTGGAAAGATCCCGGAAATTGAAATGGAAGGCAATTTACAGGGAAAAGATACGGGGGCTTTTGTAGCAGTCACCTGGCGCAAGGCGTGAAAGAAATGACTCTTTTCAGTACCAGCTTGAGGGGTATGAGTACCTTGATGGTATATGTAACCTGATAATTTTAAAACACATTACTCAGTTTCTTGTTTTTTCTGACAGGGTTTCTGTAGTAAGGTACTAACTGTGGCGAGGAGCGATATGATTACCGAACAGTTTGTAGCAAAGATGGAAGAAATAGTTGGTGCGTCCCATGTGTCAAAGACGGGAGCCGATCTCGAGCTGTACTCTTATGATGCGTCACTCGTCGGCGGTAAACCAGGACTTGTAGTTTTCCCTGGAACGACCGAAGAGGTGTCCGAAGTACTCAGAGAAGCAGATCAGACCGGCATACATTCTGTTGCCCGTGGATTTGCAACCAATCTCTCCGGTGGATCCATTATACGTAATGACGGTCTGGTGGTCTGTTTGTCGCGGTTTAACAAGATCCTCGGTATCTATCCCGAAAGCAGATATGCAGTGGTACAGACTGGAGTGACGAATCTCGAACTTCAGGAGGCCCTTGCTCCTCTTGGTGCATTTTATGCTCCAGACCCGGCCAGCCAGAAAGTTTCAACCATTGGCGGTAATGTCGGAGAGAACTCCGGTGGCCCCCGCTGTTTGAAGTATGGTGTGACCTCAAACCATATTCTCGGCATGCGAACGGTCATGGCCGATGGAGAAATTGTACCGATTGGCGGGCCTGCGCTTGATCCCCCGGGGTATGATTTGCGCGGTCTCGTTGTTGGCAGTGAGGGCTGTATTGGTGTGGCCACGGAAATAACTGTGAGAATCACTCCGATGACCGAATCGGTAATAACTATGCTTGCGGTCTATGATAAGATCTCCGATGCAGCCAGGACTGTATCGGAGATTATTACCACCGGCATTGTGCCTAATACATTGGAAATGATGGATAACACCATCATTAAGGCCGTTGAAAAAAGCGGGCCATGTGGATATCCGACAGATGCGGCGGCTGTGCTGATTATTGAAGTGGAAGGGATGACCCTTGGCCTCAAAGAGCAGGCGGAAAGAATCCGCGAAATATGTATGGCAACGAATTGCAGGGACGTCAAAACTGCCAAGAATCAGGCGGAGAGAGATCTGCTCTGGAAAGGACGTCGCGGTGCTTTCGGGGCTGTATGTAATCTGTCTCCGAATTATCTGGTTAACGATGGTTGTGTACCCCGAACCAGACTGCCGGAGATGCTTGAGAGAGTAAGAGAGATTTCCGAAAAATATGGCTGCCCGGTCGGAAATGTTTTCCATGCAGGAGATGGCAATCTTCACCCGCTGCTGATGTTTGATTCCCGGAATGAGAAAGAGCTTGAGCAGGTGCATAAAGCCGGTTGGGAAATCATGGTAGCATGTGCCGAGTTCGAGGGAACTATTTCAGGTGAGCACGGTATTGGTCATGAAAAACAGGAAGCAATGACCATGATTTTTTCCGGCAATGATCTCAATACTCAGCAGGATGTAAAACTTGCGCTTGACCCTAAAAATCTTCTGAATCCCGGTAAGATTATCCCTGTACCGCCGGAAGGAGAGAAACGGCTGCCACTGTCAAAACCGACAATTCTCAAGCGACCGGGTGGAGAGGCTGCCTCCGGAGTTGCCGAGGCAATGGCGACGATTCGTCTGGCCAGAAGCGAGAAAAAAGGTGTCAGGCTTTCGGGCGGAGGTACTTTTAACGGGGTCGGTAATGCCCCCGATGCTGAACTGACGGTTGTCGACAGCTTGAAAATGACAGAAATAATCGAGTACGATTCTGACAACCAGTTCATTACTGTCGGCTCCGGCGTGACTCTCGCCGCTCTTCAGGACAAACTTGCTGAAAACAATCAATGGCTGCCTATCAGGCCGCCATTTTTCAACGCAGATTCGACCACAGGCAGTGTTGTTGCCATGGCTGCTGCCGGGCCGGAACGTGCAGCCTATGGTGCACCGCGGGATTTTCTTCTTGGTCTGCAATATATCGACAGCAGTGGCAGCATGGTTGCAGCAGGCGGGAAGGTTGTTAAAAACGTTGCCGGCTATGATATGACCAGGTTGATGACCGGATCTGCGGGCACTTTGGGATTTGTCACGGAGGCGTCCTGGAAGGTAGTTACCCGACCGGAGGTCTGTAAAATGACGGCATCCCGTGGTACCCTTACAGAGTGTTTTACTGCTGCACTTAAGGTTATCAACTCGAATTTACTGCCCGTTTTTGTTACCGCTGTCCCTGAAAACGGAGCATGGAAAATGATGGTTGGGTTTGAGGGTATTGGTGATGTTGTCGCACACCAGGTTGAACGCTGCGACCAGATCATGAGTGAGCTGGGGCTAACCGACAGCTCTCAGGAAGAGTATCCGGTAACTGAAGGGTGTTTCCAGGATATTTTTCATCAGCTGTCGCTGTCTCCATTCATCTGCCAGACTGATATAGTCATTGCCAGAATGCAGGAATGTTATACTGACATGGAAAAAATTGTCCCATCCTCCGAGACATTGCTCGATTTTGGCTGCGGCAGAATATACGCAGGGATCGACGCCGTGACCGATGAGCAATGGGTTGCGCTGAGTGCTCTGTTTGTAGAAAATATGGGCCATGGACGACTGGTAAAAGCATCAGAAGACTTTCGCAGCAAAAATGATGTTTTTGGCCAGGAGAAGCCTGATTGGCATCTGAGTCACCAGATCAAAAAGGCGCTGGATCCCGACAATATTTTCTGCCCGGGTGCTCTGCCGGGCAGGGTTTGATGCTGCCTGGAAAAAGTCTGTGAAGATAGAATACATCTCATTTAAAGTACTTTACAATCAATATGAGGCTTGAGAAAAAATGACTGTTTCAGCTAATTACGACGCCATTGCCCAATGTAATAAATGCGGTTTTTGTCATGTTGCCTGCCCGATTTTTCGGGCCACGGGACATGAATCAGGAGTAGCACGAGGCCGCCTGGCTCTCTTGCGTGGAATCATCGAGAAACGAGTTGAATGGAATGAGGAGATGGAAGATCCGCTTTTTACCTGTCTTGGTTGCGGTGCATGTACAACCAACTGTTTCGGGTCTGTTCCCACGGCTGATCTGGTTTTAAATGCCAGGGCTGAATATCTTGACAATGTCGGTAGAAAACCAGCCCACCGGCTGCTGTTTGAACACCTGCTGCCCTATCCCAAACGACTGCATGTGGCCGCTAAGGCTGTGGCACTTGGCAAAAATTCCGGTGCTTCAAAAGTTGCCAATGCTCTTGGCCTGCTCAGGGTGTTTGGCCGTGATCTTCCAAAAGCGGAAGGGATCGTAGACAAACTCCCCATGGCATCCTTCAGGGGAACCGTAAAGCCTGGTGTCTATTCTGGTCAGGGAAAGGAACTGAGGATCGGCTATTTTGTCGGGTGCGGTATTGATGTTATCCAGGTTGAATCCGGCAAGGCGAGTTTTGAGGCCCTGAAAAAGATCGGTAAAACTGTAACTGTGCTTGATAATTGCTGCTGCGGTTTACCGCCATGGTCCTATGGCGACGTGGAAAACACAAAAAATCTGGCCCTGAAAAACATGAAAGTGTTTTCAGAGTTAGAGGTTGACGTGATTGTAACCGACTGCGCGAGCTGTTCCTCATTTCTGAAAAAGTACCAGAAAGTATTCAAAGACGATGAGCAAAATCTTGAAATTGCCAAACAGCAACTGCCGCTTTTTCAGGATATGGTCGAGTTTCTTGCGAGCAGGGGGGGTGATGCTCAAAAAGCCGATGGCGGATCTGCCGAAATCGGCAGTTACTACGATCCCCATGCTGAAAAAAATGAGGGAAATGACGCTGCAGGCGCATCTTCCAGGGAAAAAGATAAGCCTGTTGTCGTGACCTATCATGATCCCTGTCACGCAGTTCGAGGGCAGGGGATTAAAAACGAAGGCCGGGATATCCTCAAAAAGCTACCGGGCGTTGAATTCAGGGAGATGGCTGAAGCGGACTGGTGCTGCGGAGGGGCAGGTTCATATGCCTTGACTCACTACGAACTGTCGCAGAAAGTACTCGACAGGAAGATGGACAACCTGAAAAAGAGTGAGGCCGATATACTGGTGACATCCTGCCCTGCGTGCATGATTCAGCTCTCCTACGGCATCAAGAGGCACAGCCTGAAAACAAAAGTATTTCATATTTCTGAGATGATTGCCCAGATGGAGGCGCCTGCGTAAAAAGGCAGCCGAGTACCTGAGAACCGAACTTTTTCAAGATGTCTTATGCTAAGGATCAATATTTAGCGTGACTGAAAAACCCAGCGGCCTTGAAGAAAATGAAATTATCTTATATAGAGAGGGACCGGAGGGTAGTTTCAATCGGAATGACATCAAGAAGGGATTTCCCGGGGCCATAAATTTATATGATAATTAAATAACCGTTATTTATTCTGCCTCTCCGTGATGACGATGCGTCTGCATGGTGTTGTCGCGGTAAAGTGGCATAAGGATCTGTTATTAAAAAGAATAGTAAAGATATAGATTTGTATAAATAGCAAGATTTGCTAGAAAACAACCACATTTATTTTGAGGTGAATGTATGAACAGTAAAATGCAAACGATTGATGGTAATACCGCAGCAACTCATGTCGCGTACGGCATGAGTGAAGTGGCAACGATTTATCCCATTACTCCATCAAGTCCCCTTGGGGAAATCGCTGATTCCTGGGCGGTTGCCGGCAGGAAGAATATACATGGCCGTATACTGAACATTAAGCAGATGCAGTCTGAAGCAGGAGCAGCAGGTGCTGTGCATGGATCGCTTACTGCAGGGGCAGTGACCACTACATTTACCGCTTCTCAGGGCCTTTTACTGAAAATACCGAACATGTACAAGATTTCAGGTGAGCTCCTTCCCTGTGTATTTCATGTTACGGCCCGGTCACTGTCTGCACACGCTTTGTCCATTTTCGGTGATCATGCCGACGTTATGGCGGCCAGGCAGACCGGTTTTGCCATGCTCTCAGCCAATTCAGTTCAGGAAACCATGGATCTGGCTCTGGTGGCCCATCTTGCCACTATGGAGGCTCGGGTGCCGTTTCTGCACTTCTATGACGGTTTTCGTACTTCTCACGAGATCCAGAAAATAGAGATGATTGATTATGAAGACATGGCATCTCTGTATAACTGGGACGCCTATCGTGAGTTTAGTAAACGGGCTATTAACCCTGAGCATCCTAATACCAGGGGAACAGCACAAAATCCTGATATCTATTTTCAGTGCCGTGAAGCAGCCAACAACTACTATCTGGCCACACCCGGCATAGTTGTCAAATATATGAAAAAAGTCGGTGAACTCACCGGACGTCATTACAATCTTTTTGATTATGTCGGTGATCCTCAGGCTGAGCGGGTTATCGTCGCCATGGGCTCAGGCTGTGAGGCCATTGAAGAGTCAGTCGATGCTCTTGTTGATCAGGGGGAGAAAGTTGGTCTTGTTAAAGTGCGTCTGTATCGTCCTTTTGACGTCGATGCCTTCATTGCTGCAGTTCCGCAAAGTGCCACCAGTCTTACCATTCTTGACCGTACAAAAGAGCCTGGAGCCGTTGGCGAACCTCTCTTTACCGACGTCTGCGCTGCTTATATTGATAAAGGTGTTGCACCTCCAAAGATTCTTGGTGGTCGTTACGGCCTCAGCTCCAAGGAATTTAATCCACCGATGATAAAAGCCGTCTATGACAACATGAGTGCGGCCGAACCAAAGAAGCATTTTGTTGTTGGCATCAATGATGACGTAACACATATGTCTCTTGAGGTGAAACCTGGTTTCAGCTCAGAGCCGAAGGGTAATGTCAGGGCCAAATTCTGGGGGCTCGGGTCGGATGGAACAGTCGGTGCTAATCAGAGTGCTATCAAAATTATCGGTGATAACACTGAAAAATACGCTCAGGGCTACTTCGCCTACGATTCAAAAAAATCTGGTGGTATTACTATCTCACATCTGCGGTTTGGCGATGTGCCGATCAAATCCACATATCTGATCAATCAGGCTGATTTTGTAGCCTGTCATAACCCGACGTATGTCCAGATCTATGATGTTCTCGAGGGAATAAAAGAAGGAGGCACCTTCCTTTTGAATTCGCCATGGTCAGCAGAAGAGATGGAAAATGAACTGCCGGGGGATATGAGAAAAACTATCCACGACAAGAAATTGAAGTTTTTCACTGTCGACGCGATTAAAATTGCAGTCAGTGTCGGTCTTGGAACCAGGATCAACATGATTATGCAGACCTGTTTTTTCAAACTCGCCAATGTGCTGCCGTTTGAAAAGGCTATCGAGCTGCTGAAAGCGGATATTAAAAAGACCTACGGGAAAAAGGGTGATCATATTGTCGACATGAATGTCAATGCCGTCAATAACACCCTGGATAATTTGGTGGAAATTACTGTTCCCGATTCATGGGGACAGGCATCAGGCACCATTTCTGGAAAAGATAAAGCAACAGAATATGTCGACAGCGTTATGCGCCCGGTTATCGCCCTTAAAGGTGATGATCTTCCGGTAAGTGTCTTCAGTCCGGATGGAGTCTATCCGACGTCAACCGCCCGTTTTGAGAAACGTGGTGTGGCAGTAAGTGTTCCGGAATGGATCGCCTCAGAGTGTATCCAGTGTAATCAGTGCTCTTTTGTCTGTCCTCATGCAGCTATTATCCCGATTTTGGCAACGGACGATGAACTGGCCGGCGCACCTACTGCCTTCGAAACTCTTCCGGCTATCGGTAAAGCGCTGAAGGGACACAATTTCAGGATCCAGGTTAACACCCTTGACTGTCAGGGGTGTGGTAATTGTGAGGACATATGCCCGGCCAAAAATAAGGCTTTGGTAATGAAACCAACTGATAGCCAGACCGAACGTGAAGTTCCCAATCACGAATTTTCTCTTACGGTTCCTTTTAAGGACAGCCTTATGTCCCGTGAGAATGTTAAGGGCAGTCAATTATTCCAGCCTCTGCTTGAGTTCTCAGGAGCGTGTGCCGGATGTGGTGAAACACCCTACGTCAAAGTGCTCACCCAGCTCTTTGGTGAGAGGATGACCATAGCAAACGCCACAGGTTGCAGCTCGATCTGGGGTGGTTCTGCACCGTCTTCTCCCTATTCTGCCAATGCTGATGGTCACGGTCCCGGCTGGGCCAGTTCCTTGTTTGAGGACGCTGCCGAATACGGATACGGTATGATGCTCGCCTTCAATACCCGAAGGGATACTCTTGCTGCAAAAGTTCAAAAGGCACTGGATTCTGATATTTCTGCTGAACTGAAAAATGTATTCACTGACTGGCTCGCTGGTATGGATGATGCGGATAAATCAAGAGAAGCTGGTGATCGTCTTAAGGTTCTGCTCCAGGACACCGGTGGAAACGAGCTGCTTGCAGATATCGCAGGCAGCGGTGACCTCTTTACAAAAAAATCTCACTGGATTGTTGGTGGAGATGGCTGGGCGTACGATATAGGTTACAGCGGTCTTGATCATGTCATGGCTTCAGGTGATGATATCAATATTCTGGTCATGGATACCGAGGTATACTCCAACACAGGTGGACAGTCTTCCAAGGCGACCCCGACCGGAGCTATTGCCAAGTATGCTGCTTCCGGTAAGAAAATTACCAAGAAGGATCTTGCCCGGATGATCATCACATACGGACATGCCTATGTTGCCTGTGTTTCTATGGGGGCCAATAAGCAGCAGATGCTGAAAGCCTTCACTGAAGCTGAAAAATACCCTGGACCATCCCTGGTTATCTGTTATGCCCCATGCATTGCCCACGGTATCAGAAAAGGTATGGGTAAAACACAACTGGAGTCCAAGCTCGCAGTTGACAGTGGTTTCTGGTCCACGTTCCGCTACAATCCTGCACTCAAAGATGAGGGGAAGAATCCCTTCATTCTTGACAGCAAAGAGCCTGACGGAAGCCTTCAGGAGTTTCTTTCCAGTGAGAATCGCTTTGCATCTCTGGAGAGAAGTAACCCTGAAGAATCAAAACGGCTCCGGGCCAAGCTTGAGGAGGAAGTTGACGATCGCTACCAACTCATGAAAAAAATGGCCGATTCGGGGGTCGGAGTGTAAACAGGCTGCATTGAAAGAGGGGCCTTTGTGCCTCTCTTTTTTAAGATATTGATGTCGATTCGCGCGTATTGTCGGGGGTCGGTACATCGACCGCGCTCAACCAAAAAAAAATCGTTATGGAAGATCACGTTTTTCAAGCAATTAAACAGAAAAAGATTTCATCGCAGATTGTTGACCAGGTTAAAAGCCTGATTACCAACGGTCAACTTAAGCCCGGTGATTCGCTGCCGCCGGAACGAGAGCTGATGAAGGTCTTTAATGTCAGCAGGCCAACGTTGAGAGAAGCATTAAATATGCTTTCCACCATGGGATTTGTGCAGATGTCCCAGAGGCAGCGGACCAGGGTTAAATCCCTGATGCCAAGTAATATCACCGAACCCCTGCGGCGATTGCTGAAAGAAGATATAAAAACGTCTCTGGAACTCGTTGAAGCACGTGCCATTATTGAGACAGCGAATGCTCAAATGGCCGCCGAGAGAGCGACCGATAAAGATATCGCCCGGCTGGAAAAATGTATAGAAGTAATGCGCAAGAATGTGGCGAAAGACACCAGCCTGAACGATGAAGATGCGGAATTTCATCTGGCAGTTGCTGAGGCGACCCATAATAAAATCCAGACTCACCTCATGTTTTCCATTTACGATCTGTTAAAAGATAAGGTCGATCTCTGTTACCATGGTGGTGTTGATGATATTTTAGAACAGCACTGCAAAATTGTTGAAGCTATTAAAAACAAGGATGGAGCCATGGCCAGGCAGGGGATGGAGGAGCATCTGGCTTATGTCGAGCTGCAGATTAACCAGTTGAATGACGGTGAAATACAGGATAATTGAGGCTGAAGGTCAACTACCACAATTGGGGGTGTTGATCTCACCCGCTCAAGGAAGTTGATGCCGGGGCCATGGCCTGGGCGACATCGACCACCCAGGTGATTGAGATACTCAGGTATACTGTCCGTGGGGCTTCTTTCTAGATTAGCCTTTCCCGCGTCTGTAAGTCCTCTGAAACTAAACCGGTTCCTTACAAAATCGTTTTCCCCGATCTGCTGATAGTGCCGGTGTTCTTGTAAATGTAACAAATATCTTTGAAACAGAAGAGGAACCCTTCCTATGGATATAAATCTGTTATACGGAAAAAAAGAACTGGTTCTGAATTTACCTGAGCATATCAACGTTCAGGTGATTAACAAGCACCCCATGCCTGTTCTGGAAGACAGCAATAGTGCCATTCGTGATGCTTTTGTTAATCCTGTCCAGAGCCCTACTCTGCCTGAACTCGCCAGGGGAAAGAAAAGCGCCTGCATCCTGATTTGCGATATTACCCGTCCGGTACCAAACGGGTTGATTCTTCCGCCTCTTGTGCAGACTCTGATTGAGGCGGGGATTGATCGAGAGAATATACTTATCCTGGTTGCTACGGGGCTGCACCGGCCTAACGAAGGTGAAGAGCTGAGAGAGCTTGTCGGTTCCGACGAAATATTCAATACAATTCGGATTGAAAACCACTTTGCCAGGGATCGTGATGCCCATGTGGATCTGGGATTTACCTCACAAGGCATACCGGTGGGGATTGACAAGCGGTTCATAGATGCGGATTTACGTCTTGTGACTGGTCTGGTCGAGCCTCATTTTATGGCCGGCTATTCCGGAGGAAGAAAGGTCGTGGCCCCTGGCGTTGCTTATCAGGACACTATCCTTAAATTCCATACTGCCCATATCCTGGAACACCAGAACTCAGAGAATTGTGTTCTGGAAGGAAACCCCCTGCACCAGGCCCAACTTGAAATAATACGGACTATTGGTGATATCTATGCTGTCAATGTTGTGATTGACGACAAGAGAAGACTCGGCCTGGTGACCTTCGGGGCTATTGAACCAAGTCATCTGGAGGCCGTGAAATTTCTGAAGAATTATGCTGAAATCGACATAAACCGCAAGTTTAAAACTGTTGTTACATCAGCAGGAGGCTACCCTCTGGATAAGACCTACTACCAGACCGTCAAAGGGATGGTAGGCCCGATGAGCATTCTTGAACCGGGTGGAACTATAATTATAGCCAGTGAATGTTCAGAGGGGATGGGGAGCCCGGAGTTCATATCGGCCCAAAACATGTTGTGTAAACACGGTTCTGACAGGTTCATGGAGATACTCCGGGGTCGAAGTGAGGCGTTGATCGACGAATGGCAGACAGAAATGTTGCTGAAGCCTCTACGACACGGCGCAGTTAAGCTCTTTACCACCAACCTTACGGAAGAGCAGCTGGCACAGACCTATGTTGAACATGCGGAATCCCTGGAGGAAGCGATCATTGCAACCGCAGCTTTGCAGAAGGATAATGATGTCGCGGTGATCCCTGAAGGGCCGTATGTTATTCCCCATTATAAAGGACAAGAAAAATAGAGTTGTATCTGATCTGACGACAGTTTATTTAGCCCGTGGGGTTTCAGGCTACCCTGTCTTCTGGTTCGCGTCCGGCAAAAACTGCATCGAGGTTATCAAGGGCACGAAATCCCATGGCATCACGCGTTTCGCTCGTGGCACTGCCGATGTGCGGCATTAAAAAGGCATTGGATAATTCGCGGTATTCCGGGTTGATATCCGGCTCATTGTTGAAAACATCAAGTCCTGCCGCAAAGAGTTTACCGGAATTAAGCGCATCAATCAGGGCTTCATCATCAATGACTACACCTCGACTGGCATTCACAACTATGGCGCCATCGGGCAACAAATCGATAAGTTCCGCATTGAGAAGTCCTGTTGTTTCAGGGGAGGCGACGCAATGCAGCGCCAGGAAATCACAGTGAGGCATCATATCTTTTAATTCGGGGTGGTAAATAGCGCCCGCTTCTATCTCTTCGCTTACGCGATTACGGCTGTGATAATGGATTTTCATATCAAAGCCTCTT
>CAXMTO010000119.1:0-15162 GCA_964196355.1 uncultured Myxococcota bacterium | reverse complement strand
ACTGACGCCTGGATTCTGGTGATAGATACACGAGGCATCAACGTCTGGTGCGCAGCGGGAAAAGGCACGTTTTCAGCGGAAGAAGTTTCTTATCAGGTACAAAACGCACAACTCGAGAAGGTTGTCTCTCACCGGGAACTTATCCTGCCTCAGCTCTCGGCCAATGGGGTTGCAGCCCGAAACATAAAAAACCTCTGCGGCTTCAAGGGGCGGTTTGGCCCGATTCTCTCCTCAATGTTGCCCGAATTTTTAGAGAGCGGGAAGGCAGATGAGAAAATGCGGTCGGTTACTTTTACCATAAAAGAGAGAGCAGTTCTCATCCCCCTGGAAATTTGCCTGCTCTGGAAACATCTCCTCGTTGCCTGCATGCTGTTTTTTGTATTGTCAGGTATTTCACCGGAAATATTTTCGCTGCAGACGGCACTCCCGCGAAGTGCAACTCTTCTGGCAGCTACGTTTGGCGCGATGCTGTCCGGAGCAGTTATCACGCCCCTGCTGCTGCCATGGATTCCGTTTCGTCAATTCTGGCTTAAGGGTGCAGTGCTGGGTGCGCTTGCAGCCACTTTTTTTCTTTTTCAGGTGCCCCCGGATACCGGAATGCAGGAAAAGGCAAGCCTCTTCCTTTGGATCACCGGTTGTGCCTCATACCTGGCTATGAATTTTACAGGGTCCACGCCGTTTACCTCTCTTTCCGGAGTGAGCAAAGAGATGCGCAGGGGACTACCGTTCCAGATAGCTTCGACAGTTCTTGCTGTCATTTTCTGGGTTACCAGCCCGTTTTTTTAGCGGGATTACATAGGGAGGGAGCTATGCAAGGCTTTAGATATCTCGACGATACTGCAATTTTACGACTTTCGGAGGAGAAATGCATCGGTTGCGGTAACTGCGAACTGGTCTGCCCCCACCGTATCTTCAAGGTTGAAGGCAAAAAAGCCATGCTCATCGATGCAGATACCTGCATGGAGTGCGGCGCCTGCGCCAAAAACTGCCCGACGGACGCAATCTATGTTAATCCGGATGACGGCTGCGGCTGCGCAGCCTATATCATTAACAGCTGGATCGCCAGATTTCGAGGTGAGACTCCGTCCGGATGCGGCTGCTGAGTTCCCCGCAAATACCCCAAACGCCTTATTCCAGAATGGTGACAGTTCCTGCGGTGTTCAGGAAAAAATCGGACCCAAAGACATCTGCCAGGCGTCGTGCAGCGGGAAACCCAGTGCAGTGGGAGACACCCATACGCATTACCCCCATTTCCTTTAAAGCCTGCACTGTTTTTTCTACGTGTTCTTCATTCTTCGGGTAAAGGTGGGTTCCGCCAACGACTGCGTAAACACGATCTTCTCCTGTGATATTAAGGGCGTGTGACAGTGTATTAATTATACCCCGGTGGGCGCATCCAAGTACAGCCACCAGACCGCGTGGGTGTTTTATCAGCAGCGATTGATCGTCAGAAAATGTGTCATGACGAAGTCCCTCTTCTGTCCTTACCCAGAAATTGGGCTCCGCTGCTTCGAATTCTGTTTGCATGGGGACTTCACCGCTTGTCATCATGTATTCCCCTATCTTCACAGGCTCCTTGCTGAGTGTGAAATGTGCCAGTTTCTCCAGTTCAGCTTTCGCGTAGGGAATGCCGTTATAAACGGGATCACGACCCTGAGAATCTGTCTTCACCTTTTCTTCCCATATGGCTGGATGGGCAATCACCTCTATCGGCCCCGTTCGTTTCAGAATATATCGCAACCCGCCAGTGTGGTCAGCGTGGGCATGACTCAGCAAAAGCCTGTCAATAGTACGGAAATCCAGCCCCATACTGTCACCATTTCTCACCGCCACGGTTCCGCTGCCTGTATCAACCAGAACACGGTCATTTCCAACTTCAACTAAAATACTCCACCCCCACTCCGCTTCAATGCCGACCACTCCGGCAGTATTTTCACACAGGGTTGTCAGTGTTATCTTCATATGAAATGCTTCTCCTTTATTCTAACACCCCACAAGGGGGTATAAGTACCATGGTATATATCTAACAACATAATTTCAAAAGTAAGGTACTAAGGTTATTTAAGCTGAAGAGGTTTTGAAAATTTAAAAAAACCAGGTAAGCACTGCATACCCCTGCACCGCCCGTCCGTTAGTAAGACCTGTGTCCAGATCTTCATCCTCCCCGAATTCATCCCCTGTTCCGCCGACAGGCAGATTAATTCCAGTCAGTATCTGCGCAGATTCCGTTATTTCCCATACCAGCCGGGGCTGCAGTAAAAATGAAAAGTCTTTAAGATTGACGATGCCGGAAATAAAGCAGTTGATCAGCGGATGCGCTTCATACTGGATCATCGCGTCAAAATAATATTTCCCGGTTACAAACAGCTCTCCCCTCAAAAGCCGGTCGACCAGAACCTCATCCTGCAAAGCTTCGCCCGGACTGTCTGCTCCGAGCCCATTATAGTAAAGTTCAATGAATCCGTACCAGTTCTTATCCTGGAAAACCCATGAATAATCGAGATTTGCCACGACGGAAAGATACTGATCTCTCTCAGGATCGTCTTTCAGAAATGTAAGGGTCCAATCGGTTCGATAGAGAGCGCTGCCAAGAAACCCGGTCAGCCCACCTCCAATAATTGCGTCGCCATAACTCCTGAGCAGCAGCAGATCTATATCCATCTCACTATGTGAAATACGTATTTTACCCCCATAGGTCGACTGTGCTTCATCCAGTTTATCATCCTCCTGGTTTCTTCGGGGTACATAGACCAGCTGGAAATCCGAAACTTTCTCTCCTCCTGTCTGGTACAGGAGCATATCGGTCCCGACCTTATAATCACGGATAATGTCAGCGGGAGCGAAAGGGTTAACCAGATCAGCAGGGTTAAAAACCTGTCCGTTCCCCCAGGTCAGCGCCTGTCTACCTATTTTTGCTGTTCCGTAGTCACTGTCCAGGGTTACAAAAAGACGGTCTATTCGATGGTAGGCTATATATTCTTCATCGGTTGACGATACTCCGGTGAGGTCAAATAACTGGCTGTCATCCGACGGTGCTGAATCCATGAATAACTGCCCGTAACTGCTGTCCGGGGGCAGCTTCATCATCGCTTCTCTGGTCTGTCCCCCGGCACCCACTGCCTCATATGCCAACTCCAAGCTGGCATGGTCTGTAAAAAAAAAGGCGCCATTGAGTCTTAAATCAATGGATCCGTCGAGAAAAAGCTGCTGATCTGCCATCTCCGACAGGATATGATCTTCCCTATAGCGGCTAAGAGTAGTCTGGCCGCGGATATGCCCCGAGGACTCATACTCCAGGGCAAAAGCAGAAAAAGAGCCACCCAGCAGCAGCCAACAAGAACAAAAAGCAGCAAGCCGACAGCTCATGTTTTCTTCTTATCTCCGGCCACCCTGCCATCATGCAGCAATACAATACGTCTTGCAAAATCCATAACCATATTGTCGTGGGTGGCAAAGATGAAAGTCACCTGCCGTTCCTCGTTCATTGCTTTCATCATTTCAAGCAGTTTCTGCCCAGTCTTTGAATCAAGGTTGGCTGTAGGTTCATCCGCCAGCACCACCGCCGGGTTGGAGACAATTGCCCTGGCAACGGCCACACGCTGCTGCTGTCCTCCGGAAAGCTCATCCGGCCTGCTGTTATACTTATCCTGCAGCCCGACCTCATCGAGGATAGACCGCACCCGCCTGATTCGCTCAGCTTTCTCAACGTTTTGCAATCGCAGGATATATTCGACATTTTCAGCGGCTGTTAATACAGGAATCAAGTTGTACGACTGAAAGACGAAACCAATTCTCTCCAACCTCAGATCTGCGCGCTCACCATCCCCCATCCTGCCGTAATCATTGCCATCGAGGATAACCTTTCCGCTGTCCGGCTGATCGAGTCCGCCTATAAGATTGAGCAGCGTCGTTTTGCCGGAGCCGGAAGGACCGGCCAAAGCGGTAAACTCGCCTTTTCCAACGGACAGGGAGACATTGTCCAGAGCCTTGAAGGTCACCTTGCCCTGGTGATAAATTTTACTGACCGTTTCAACCTCGACAATCGACATTGCTGCCTCCACAATAACCCTCTTCCGGGCTACAGATGTCTCATGGTTTCCACCGGGGTAAAACGACCGGCTCGAACCGCTGGATACAACCCTACAAGCAGGCCCAGGATGATTACCACACCATTGGCTGCATACATGTCCCAGGCAGAAAGAGCGGGCACAATAACCCTGCTCATCCCCCACATCTCAGTACCTTCTGTAAAAACAGACAGATCGATACCCGAACGCAAGACGACGTTGATAAGAAACAATGCGAACCCGTTGGCGACCAGAGATCCAAACAACAGAAGAAGCAGAATCTCAAACATGACCAGGCGAACGATCCGGCTTGAACGCAAGCCGATCGCCCGCTGGAGACCGAACTCCCGCATCCGCTCATACACCGCCATCAGCATGGTATTCACAAGACCAAATCCCATGGCGATAAACACAACAACAAACCAGATCAACATATAACCGTCAAACATCTCGAGGTAAGCGCTAATTGATGGCAACATCTGACGCCAGTCTTCAACTGTGTAACCGCTGTCGATTATTTTTGTGCTCAGCGCCGACACGAGATTTGTCAACTCATCGCCCTCTGCGCCCTTCCCCTGCGCCAGATTAACTGCTATTTCAGTTACTCCTTCATCTACGCCAAGCATTTCCTGCAAAACCGGGAGCGGCACAAAGACGTACACTTTCTCTGTCTGGGCAAGCTCTGTCCTGTATGTCCCCCTGATCCTGAACCCTCGTGAGACATTTTCCCATTCTTGGTTCTGAGTCACAAGAACAACCTTTCTTCCTATTTTGGCACCAATCCGTTCAAGCAGAGCCTGACCTATGATCAACCCATTGGTCTCCCCGGGGTTAATCATTCTCCCCTGATGAACCGGTCGACCGATAAAGGACACTCCCAATTCGTCCTCCGGGATAATACCAACTATGATAACACCTACATGCTCCCTGCTTGTGCTCAACATACCATCAACTTTGATGCGTCCGGCAATGCGTGTGCCGGGAGGAAGCAGGGGACTGATCTCTGACAACAGCTGCCGGGGGTGTTCAATTCTTCTGATTATCGAAGGATCAACACGATACTCTGGATCCTGGATGCGGATATGGCCGACAAGATTGCTGATGGCATTGTCCACCATGCCATCCATCATGCCCCGGCTGAGAGCAGAAAGAACGACCATACTGCCGATTCCAATGACGATAGCAGTCAGGATTATGAGTGTGCGGCGTGGATTGCGCCAGAGATTTCGCCATGCAATTGAGAGATCCATTTTCTTTCCTCCCCTTCAACTACGCAACGCCGCAACCGGACGCATATTGACTATCTTCAAAGTGGGTATCAGTGCGGTTATAGAGGTAACAACACAAATTATGGCCGGCCCGATGAGTATTGACAAGAGAGACAGGCGAGGATAAAGACGATCTGCAATACCATATTGCGCCAGCAATTCGCTGCTGTCCCCCATACCGATGCCGTAATAGGAAAAAAACAAAGTGACAGCAGTACCGAGAATCATGCCTGCCAGCAGCCCGACACAGGTCATAGCCAGTGACTCAAACAGCATTATCTTCACCAGCCTGAGCGGCTTGGTACCGATGGCCATCAGCACACCAAACTCCCGGGTTCGCTCAATAATGGCCATAAAAAATGTGTTGAGAATAGAAAAAGCAACGACAATCACCAGGATGGCATACATGATGATCCCGCCTATCAGATCCAGTTCTATGGATTGCCTGAGACCCGGAGTCAGCTCGTCCCAGGTCAGAACGGCAAGATCTGCCGCCTCGACCATCCCACGTACTGCTGCTGCAACGGGTCCATTATCGGCGAGATTTTTCGTTATTATAACGAGACGGTGGGCGCTGCCTTCCATACTGAAAACCGAATCGAAATCAGAATACGGGATCTGCATGCTGGTGCGGTCAAATTCATCGATACCGGTCTGAAAAATACCGACTATTCTGACAACAGTTGCCGCAACTGAGCCATCTCTGCCCTGCCCGATCAGAGTGCATTCATCCCCGATATCGATTTGCAGCCGCTCGGCACCAAGTGCACCGATAACCGCCACATCCTTATCACCATCCTGGAGATATCTCCCCTTTCGGATCTGGCCCGGAAGCGTCGAGATACGACGTTCAACTTCCGGTCTGACGCCGCTTACCGTTGTCCCCCTGCTTCTCTTGGCACCTGCTGCAAGGGCAAATGTTTCAGAGCGAACGGTTGCAGCATCAACACCATCGAGTGCGGCAACTCTTTCCAGCAAAGGGCCCGGGTTTTCGATCACCTTATGCATTTCCGGCCTGTTCTGATACCCTACCGGTTGTATCTGGAGATGCCCGGTACTGAGCCGCACCGAAGAATCGATCATGTCTTCGTAGGCACCGAACTGGAAAGAGAGCATAAACACCAGCAGCCCAGAGGCAAAGATGATTGCCAGGATCGTCAAAACAGAACGGCGCGGGTTGCGCCAGATATTCCGCCAGGCAAGCAGGTAATCACCCATACTTAACGTCTCCTGTTTTTCAGGCTGGCAAGGGTAAATAAACGGTCGTCGAGAATATCTCCAAAACTCAATTCCATGTATTCAAGTCTGGTGTATCGATCTTTTTTTTCCACCGGCCGCATTGTCCATATCCGGGGAAATGGACGCCCGTCAAACTGCTCGATTTCTTCTGCTGTCATCTCTTTAACCAGTATCATCTCTTCATCAAAAAATGACTGTTTGAGAAGAACGCCATCCTCACGGATAACAAGTTCCTGCTTTCCCCAGACAACAGGAGCACTCTCCTTAGCCATGGATTCGATGGTATACACTGTTAAACCGGCAACAAGCTCCCTCCCTTTGACTGCGTGAAGGTAATCGTCGAGAACGCTGTCCGATTTAGCCAGATCATCATTGGAAAAATCGGAGCCCATCCACGATTGACTCATCATCGAGGGCGGCAATTTGATAACCCGGTTGATTTTGGGATTGTAACTCCACATCTCCCGTCCCTTCTTCAATGTTCCATTGCCGGCATCTTTTGCAGGTTTTTCAACGAAAAAAAGGGAGCTCTGCCGCCCCTTGGTCCAGCCTTTCATGACCATGCTTCTCTGGAAATCCGGACGGTGAATTGTCATCGAAAACCGAGCCACGGAACTCATTCCCCGCCAGTAATCAAAGGCCTGCTCGACAATTTCACGCGCATCTTCCCCTGCCACGGTCTCTGCACTGACCTGAACCGGCAGAAAACAGACAGTCAAGCCAAGCAGGATAAACAAACCAGTGTTCCTGAATGGACTCAACACCAACTGGCGGAGACTGCGAATAGCATATTTTTCAGAGAGGAGGTGGGATAGAGACCTGCCGGATCGATTTTGGTGAGTTTTCATTTGCATCGTTACACCTTTGGGAAAGGAGGTGAGGAGCAATGTTATGAGAAGAAATATCCGTTTTCGAAAGAACTCTTGATAACGCTACAAGACAACAAACCGTTCTGCAATACTATTTTACTCCTCTGGCGGTCACTTCACATCTCTTCTATTCACAATTTCTGTGAAATGGATATACTGATTGTATGAATATATTATCACATACTTCTTCTACCAGGCTGAAACTTACCATCGTTATCTGCTGGGGAGTACTTTTTGCACTTCTACTCAAAAGAGATGTCTTCATCGATACAATTTCAATTAAAGAACACCAGATCCTCCAACAGGCTGAATCAGAGGAATACCAGTCTATCTACTTTAAAAATGACAAAATAGGTCATGTGCTGAACAGATACAGCCCAGGCCCCGACAGCACCTGGCTGCTCGAGCAGAGTGCGCGCATGAAGCTGCGTGTAGCAGGCACGGTGCAGGATATCGAACTTGAACTGCTGGCAACCCTCACAGAAGGCAACACCTTAAAAGATTTTACCTTTTCTTTTCATTCTCCATTTTACCAGATGAAGGCAAACGGCACTGTCAGTGGAAAGAATGTCACCTACACTCTGGAAACCGGTACCAATGTTATTCATGACACTCAAACGTTCAACAATCAACCTCTTCTTGCTACATCAAGGAGAGGATATCTGCTCAGCGAGGGCATTCAGGAGGGAGAGAAAAAGAAAATTGGCTGGTTCGATCCATTTTCACTTACCGGCAAAGAATCAGTCATTGAATATCAGGGCAAAGATGCAATCCTCATCGGCGGGCGTGTGCACAACCTGCACCGATTTACCGAGTCATTTTCAGGGACGCGTGTCAACTCCTGGCTTAACGATTCAGGGGTAGTAATAAAAGAAGAATCACCTGCAGGTTTTGTGTTCATAAAAGAACCAAAGTTCAAGGCTCTTTCAATTTCTGAGGGGAGTGAAGATATTCTTTCTGCCGTGGCTGTAAAAATAAAGGGTGAGATGGTTATGCCGGAGGGCAAAACAATGCAATACCGTCTCGATTTCCCGGGCGATCTCAATCTTGACCTCGCTGGAGGACGACAGGAATTTTCAGACAGCATCCTGACACTGACCAGGGAGACAGTCCCGGAGAGTGCAGCAGAGCCCGTCTGCAGTGATATAAATGACAGCCTTGCCCCCACGCCTTATGTCCAGTCTGACAATAAGGAGATACAAAAAATAGCCTATGATATTATCTCAGCCCGGACAAATCAGGTCAACCATGTGAGAGAACTCGGCTCATGGGTATATGAAAATCTGGAAAAAAGACCGGTATTAGGCATACCTGATGCCCTGACGACGCTGCAGAACAGACAAGGGGACTGCAATGAACATGCCGCTCTCTTTGCTGCACTTGCAAGAGCCTCATCCATACCTGCTCGAATCGTCGCGGGAGTGACTTACCATAAAAGTGCTTTCTACTATCATGCCTGGAATGAAGTCTGTCTGGGCGATAAATGGATCAGCATTGACACCACCACCAATCAGTTCCCTGCTGACCTGAGCCACCTGAGGTTTATCCAGGGGGAGATGCAGGAGCAGGTTCGAATTGGCGGCCTGCTGGGAAAACTGGGCATTGAGCCGATAAAAAACAACAACTGAGGAAGGCTGTGAACTTATGAAGAACCCCCTGCTACAGCTCCGTAACCTGACAAAAAAATTTGGCTCTTTTACCGCTGTAAATGATATCAGCCTCGAAATTGGATCGGGTGAGATATACGGATTCCTCGGCCCCAATGGTGCCGGTAAAACAACCACAATTAAAATGCTGGCAGGGTTACTGCTGCCTACAGCTGGTGAAATTGTCATTGGAGACAAAATGCTGAGTGAACAGCCAGCCAGATGTAAAAGCCAGACAGGTTATATCCCCGATCGCCCCTACCTCTATGAAAAATTGACAGGATCTGAGTATTTAGGTTTTGTCGCAAGCCTCTACAACAGAGGTGAGCAGAGCCCGCTAAAAGAAGCGGACCGGTATCTCGATCTTTTCGACCTCGTTGAATGGAAGGATCATCTCATTGAAAGCTATTCCCACGGGATGCGGCAAAAGTTGATCATGACCTCGATCTTCATGCTCAACCAACCGCTTATCGTCGTCGATGAACCTATGGTTGGCCTCGATCCCAAAAGTGCCAAAATTGTCAAGGAACTGTTCAAGGTTAAAGCTAAAACAGGGACAGGAATTTTCCTTTCAACCCATTCGATGGAAATTGCAGAAGAGCTGTGTGATCGCATAGGGATACTGGTCGATGGCAGTATAAGAGCCAGTGGGTCCATATCACATCTGCGCGTGCAGGCTGCAAATGACAGCAGCAACCTTGAAGATATCTTCCTTGAGCTCACAGGAGCTTTTGAATTACAGAATATAATCCAGGCACTGCGAGAAGACACCCTGGCAAACTAACCTATGATACCCCGACTCCTCACGCCCTGGAA
The DNA here is from genome assembly GCA_964196355.1 of uncultured Myxococcota bacterium. GTDB lineage: Bacteria > Desulfobacterota > Desulfobulbia > Desulfobulbales > Desulfocapsaceae > Desulfomarina. The sequence goes on along the minus strand of CAXMTO010000119.1, from coordinate 5,257 downwards.
GTACACAGCCGGCAATCGACTCTTTGCAGACAGTCGTGCTATCCTGCGTACGCTTATTATCATCTCTCTCGGGATCGCTGTCTGCCTGATCATCTACCTGGGAACCTACAAAGTTCTCAGTTATTTTCATGCTCAGGATGAACTGGGAATTATCCTCAGCCTGAAAATATTCCAGATGATATGGATACTGCTCTTTGCCATGTTGATCTTCTCCGCCATGATAACAGCCGTTTCGACTCTCTACCTTTCAGAGGACAACGAAATTCTTCTGGCAGCCCCTCTTCCACCTCGAGAGATCTTTCAGATGCGGTTCTTTACGACCAGCATAACCACCTCCTGGATGGTCGTTATCTTCTCACTCCCCGTCTTCGGTGCCTATGACAGGGTTTTTCAGGCGGGGTTGTTTTTCTGGCCTCTGGTTCTTTTTTCAGTGCCGGCGGTGGCCCTGATCGGTTCGTCCTTTGCTATCCTCCTGATTATCCTGGTCGTCTATCTCTTCCCCGCCAAGCGAACCAAAGACATCGTCCTTTATCTGTCGCTCTGCTTTGGTCTCTTTCTCTACCTGGTATTTAGATTGATGCGGCCGGAAGATCTGGTAAATCCGGACCAATATGGACAATTTATTGAATATTTCAGCGCAATTTCAGCTCCCGCAGGACCATGGCTTCCGGCCGGATGGGCAGCAAACCTCCTCTCCGACTATCTCCTTGAGCGACATATAGACTGGCTGCTGATTGGACTCCTCCTTACAACACCAATGGTTCTCTATTTCCTTGGAGAAGTCGCTATGGACAGATTGTTTATAACCGGTTTTTCCAAATCCCAGGAATCTTTCGGCGGACACCGTGATTTTCGCCCAGTACGCTACTTTCACAGCCGTCTCAGCTGGTTTTTCCGTAAAGAACTGCGCCAGTTCACCCGGGACTCAGGTGAATGGTCTCAATTTTTCATGCTCGGTGCCCTGATTATCGTCTACCTCTATAACTTCAAGGTTCTTCCCCTTGATCGCTCCCCTCTGCCAACAATTTACATCAGCAACCTGATTGCCTTTGGCAATATTGCACTTGCCGGGTTTCTTGCAGCATCGCTTGCCACCCGCTTCGTCTATCCATCCATCGGTGCGGAAAAAGGAGCATTCTACCTGATAGGTTCATCACCCTTGTCTCTTGGGAAATTTCTCTGGTACAAATACCTCTTTTACCTTGGTCCGTTTACTCTACTGGCTCTAATCCTCGTCGCCGCATCAAATCATCTTCTGCAGATTACAGGTCCCATGTGGTGGATATCACTTTACACCACTCTTGTTATCACCTGGACAGTACTTGCCATGGGCCTTGGTTTTGGCGCTCTTTTCAGAGACTTCAAATCGGAAAACAGAGCTGCGGCGATGGGCCCCGGAGCGATTCTCTTTCTTTTTTGCGCACTCTTTTATGAGCTCCTCGTTATCGCTCTCGGGTTCTTCCCCACATATCGCATTGTACGAGGGTCCATAAAGGCGTGGCCCATTTCTTTTGTTGACCTTATGAGTCTGGTGGCGTGGCTCGGAGGTATCACCCTGTCCTCTTTTCTCATAGGTCTTCTCATCTGCAGGGCAGGCGTCAAGAAATTACAGGAGTGAAAGTTGTTCCGGCTGTTACCGGACAGACCTGATAATCCCCACACCTGCATTCCCTGTCAGGTGGACAGTGGAGGATGCTTAAGACCAACCAGGTCCTCAACAAGTGCTGCATCGATTAATGGGCTGGTCTGAACTGTACCTGCGGGCTCTGCCAAAGCCGCCACATTTTTTTCAAGAAAGCTCTTCGGTTCTATGGTCAAGCCAGCAGCCAGCCTTCTGTCTTCCCTCTTCATGCTCCAGTAGATATACCGACCTGCCAGAGGAGCCATCAACCGCGGCTGCAGTCCCAGAGTGGTATAGATATCCTGGAGAAGATCCGTAAGTTGCCTATAAAGGGCTTTATCGTGCCGATACCACCTCTTCATCGCCCATACCGCGCCAGCATACATGGAGCGCAGTGGTTTAACATCGGCCAGATAACGGTTTCGCACTCTGGCTTCCGGATGGGATTGATAGCGTTGCCAACCTTTGAGAATAGTACGAATCAGGCGGAAAAGACTGGGCCCGTTGACCCTGAAGTCCTGTTCAAAAGCCTTCAGCAGTAATTTTTCCTCCTCACCTGCGGGGATATGAGGATGACGGTGGTTGAAACGGAACTGGCCATGGCTGTCCGAGACTTTAAATTCTTCTTCTGAGAGCAGGGCTCCCCTGGCTTTAAGATCGGCGTGGAGGGGGGTGCCATGGTTTGCGGTGTAAAGCATGAACTGATGAAAATCAACAGAATGAGACACCGCATAGTCGATGACCTCTCCGATATTTTCCGATGTGTGTTCCTCAAGGCCGATAATGGAGGAACCCAGAACACGAATGCCATGGCTCTGCAGGTCTTTGACCAGGGATCTGGTTTCAATTCCTGCCAGTTTTGTGTACTGGCTTTTTTGACCTTCCATCCCCATCCAGATCCAGGAAATTCCCAGTCCCACGAGCTCTTCCATCCGGTATGAGCGCAAGACCCCGGCAGAACTGAACACATACAGAGCCCAGCTCTTATTCTTTCTTTTCATCAGATCAAGTAGGGCAAGAGCCCTTTTCCGGTGGAGAAGAAAATTTTCATCCAGGATAAAAAAGGATGAAACCTTGAGTTTTTTCTCCAGACCGACCATCACATTGTAGAGCTCTTCACCCGTATCAAAAAAATTTTTGAACTTCCCCTTACCACCAAACAGTGCAGAGGTCGAACAAAAATTGCAACCCATGGGGCAGCCCACCGAGGGCACGACGATAGCAGCGGTATCGCCCGGTTTATCAGTGAGTTTGTGCCCCAGGATTCTGGTATCAAAGGCGGATGTGACAGCCGGATGTTTAACCGGCTTACTCAAATCCTGGCTGAGGTAGTGGCGAAACCACTCAATCCCATCTCCCCGGACAATATAGTCCGCATCAATGATCTCGTTGATATTATCCATATTGGAGATGTGTCCGCCAACCACAATAGTTGCCTGGGGCAGATGGGTGCGGATCAGCTCACACATTTTCCTTACCTTTCCCACATTTGGTATGATTGAGCTGATACCGATGATGTCGTACTGGTCACTGCGAATGGTTTTGATGAAATAATCAAGATCTGGAAAATCCAGAAGGGTGCAGGGAGCATCTATGTTTTCCTTGATCATCATCAGGCCAAAAGATCGATGAAACATCCGCAGAGAGAAAACCCCCTGTGCGCGAGTGACCTGATTGTGGTACAATTCCATCGGATTGATTGTGCTGCTGCCGTACTCGTCATCTTGAGCATAGGGGCCAAAAACACTGGATAATAATACTCGGGCCTTACCACCGAGCTTATGGACGGGGAGATCGTTTGTCATTGTTTTACCTGTTGAAAAGGATGATAAGCTGAACTGTTACAGCAGAGGGATGTAGATGGTCTATGTTTTCATTGTAAGTGATTAATCTAATGAAGGATAGTAAGGGGATGAAAATGACAATTGTTTTACATATAAGCGAAAACAGATGAAGCGCACACTCTGGTTCCTCCATCCGATTTCCATTTTTATCTTTTCCATCATTGCCCTCGGTCTTTCGCTGTTTTTATATATCTACTGGTATATAGAGGTGAGCACCGGCCTGAAGGCGATTATTCAAAAGACCAACCTGGACCCACACCAGTTCGTCGCCTGGCAGACATGGGTGGTAATCATGGTCATGTCGATTCTGGTTGGCATTATACTGGTTGGCATCTTTCTGATTTTTGCGTACCAGAGAAAGACTCTGGCCCTCTATCGCTCACAGCATAAATTTATCAACAGTTTTACCCATGAACTCAAAACCCCGACAGCATCTCTCCAACTCTACCTGGAAACCTTTACCAAACACGAGTTGAAACGGGATAAACAGCTGAAATACCTTAATTATATGCTGGAAGATGTGGCCAGGCTCTCAGATAACATAAACGGGATCCTGAACCTGGCCCGGATTGAGGCCAAAATCTTCGGTGGAGAGTTTGTCATTGTTGACCTGGTCGCGGAAGTGGAAGAATTCTGCCGAAAAAATGGACAGTTATTCCGCGGGAGTGATATCCTGATTGATAGTCCGCCAGAACGGCGCTATTACTGTTCCATCAACCATTCACTTTTTCAGATGTTGATGATGAACCTGCTGTCAAACGGCATCAGGCACAATAAAAATAGCCGCCCACAGGTCAGAATCACTTTCAGTCATACGAAAAACAATATACAACTCCAATTAGCCGATAACGGCGTTGGCTTTGAAAAATCCCAGATAAAGAAAATCTTCAAGAAATTTTTCCAGATTGAAGAATCCGGCTGGGATCATGCCGGTGGGACAGGCCTGGGGCTCTATATGGTTGAACAGGTGGTCAGGCTCCACAAAGGCAGGATCACGGCAGAGAGTGAAGGGATCGGCAAAGGTGCTCGCTTCACAGTTTCTTTACCCAGAAGAGAAACCCCAGCATAACGGGACCAAAAAAGAGTAAGAATATCTCCAGAGAAACAGAGACGGCGTAAATGAGAATGAGAGGAGCCCGGTGGAAACAATAGCCAAAAATCGAATCTTAGTAATTGAAGATGATCCCCATATAGCTGAAGGGATCGAGTTGAACTTACTTTTACTGGAATACGATGTAAGGATCGCCTATAACGGGATTGATGGTCTTGAGGCCTGGAAACAGTGGTCCCCAAACTTAATCGTTCTCGACCTGATGTTGCCAGGTATCGACGGGATGCAGATTCTTAAAAACATCCGCCTGGAGGATGAGCAATTACCTATCCTGATCCTGTCAGCCAAGGGAGATCCATCAGATAAAATCGACGGCCTTACCGAAAAAGTAGATGATTACATGACCAAACCTTTCAACCTGGAAGAATTCCTGCTGCGAATAAAACGTCTGCTGACCAGGGCTCAATGGCAGCAGGAGCAGGGAGAGTCGTTAGGACCAGACTCAAATAACCAAAAACCCTACAGCTTTGGAGATAACAGGATCGACTTCTCCAACGGGCAGACCCAATGCCAGGCAGGGAACATCCAGCTGACCGAGCAGGAGATCAAATTACTCAAACTCTTTATCGTCAACAAAGGGAAAACCCTGTCCCGGAGCAGATTACTGGAGATCGGCTGGGGCTACAGCAAAGGAACCTCCACCCGCACTGTAGACAACTATATCGTCCGCCTTCGAAAATA
>CAXMTO010000118.1:0-8196 GCA_964196355.1 uncultured Myxococcota bacterium | reverse complement strand
ATGGGCATCGAGGGCTTGGTTTTGGAGTGGAACCCAATATCTTCCTGCCTATACGGACTATACTGTGATGGATGCAACCGACCCTTCCTTATTGGAAACAAGAAGAGAATGGGATAAGGAGACTCAATCCCTGTATGAATCAGCTTCCAGGATGTGAATCCATCCCATGGTCATTCCTGATCATACTTTCTCACCGGAATCAGCTTGATAATTTAACAAGTAAGATTACTGTAAGCCCAGAACTGTTGATTAAAACTGTCTACCTCCGAGAAGCTGGAAGAGTTCGTAAGTGATTCAATCGATGCGATGGAGGTCCGTTATCTGGCGCAGGTATTCTACTTGCCAGCTTAAGAAGACCTTCATAATTTGTCGAGAACACTCTATTATCAATTGCCTATAAATAAGGAAGCTCAGAATGTCACAAATACCTACCCGGGAAGAAGCCTTTGAACTGCTGAAAAAATATAACCATACAGAGAGCCTTATAAAACATGCCTTGTCCGTAGAAGGTGTGATGAAGTTTTGTGCCAGGAAAAGAGAAGCTGACGAAGAGAAATGGGGCATCATTGGTTTGGTCCACGATCTGGATTACGAACAATTTCCTGATCAGCACTGTAAGAAATCTGAGGCTATTTTGAGGGAACATGACTGGCCGGAAGAATACATCCGAGCGGTAGTGAGCCATGGATGGGGAATCTGTAGTGATGTCGAACCTCAAAGCGAAATGGAGAAAGTGCTTTATGCCATTGACGAATTGACCGGGCTCGTAACAACAACTGCACTGGTGCGTCCATCAAAAAGTGTCATGGACATGAAAGCCAAATCAGTGAAGAAGAAGTGGAAAGATAAACGGTTCGCGGCAGGAGTAGACCGTTCGATCATTGAGAGAGGAGCAGAAATGCTCGGGGTTCAGATTGCAGATTTGATCACTGACACGATAATGGGTATGCGGGAAGTGGCTGAAGAAATCGGTCTAAAAGGTAGCGTTGCTGAGTAGCTAGCATCCTGTCAACCAGCGTATAATCGTGCGCAGATGAATGTTCAGCAGCAGATCAGGGAATAATACTTTTCATCATTCGAAGAAATCAGGATACATCGCTTTCGTACAACTCGGGCACATCCCATGACTGAAGTCTGCTTCAGAGTGAGTGACAATATAATCTTCTATCTGATTCCAGTCCCCCTCATCATCCCGGATTTTTTTACAACCTGAGCATATGGGCAAAAATCCTCTGAGAATTTTCACTTGTTCAAGTGCTTTTTCCTTCTCCGCAACTGCCTTCTCCCTCTTTTCTTCGGCATTCCTGCGTAACAGAGTAAGAAAAGCTGTGGCCCAGATTGAAAAAAGTGCAAGAAGTCGATTGGAGATTTCCTGCTCCAAAGTACTCCCATCTGGTGAGTAGATAAATCCCGCTATGGTGAGAAGGCTACAGCAGGTCGCCACAAAAAAAGTGAAGTGCCTATGAGGTGACCAGATTGAAATGAGCACCACAGTAATGTAAGGAACCCCGTCAGCGATACCCTGAGGTGTGTTGAGATCGATAATGAATATTAGTGAGGAAACAATCCCGCAGAGAACATGAAACAGGTTATCAGCAGGTTCGGATTTTTTTAACGTCAGGAATTTTGGTGTGTTTTTCATTTCTGACCCCCTACAGAAATCAACAGCAACATTGACTCGTTATTACAGTCAGCCTGCCGGTGCAACTCCACTAGAAAATCTGCGATAGCATTTACAAATCCTGGGTCAAAATGCTTTCGATCCCACAGTGTAATCCGGGAGCTTGACCGGAGGCTGCACTTACCAACAGTTCCCCCTATCATACAGATGAGGAAATCAATTGGCAATCTTAACCGTTACGAAAGAATCATAAATGAGGATGTTTCTTAAATCCTCTCCCATGAAGAACAAAAATGATGCTATCAGATTAAATATGAGTTGTGAAATAATTGAACCGGCAGTAGAGGTGGGATGACGTTTGGCCAACCGTCAGGTGCTTTTCCCGCACGTTGGGGTTAGACATAAATGCAGTACTTTTATAAAATTCAACCAATATAACAAAAAATGAATCAGGAATTTAGTGATATTGCCTTCGCTGGCTTTTTAAAACATAATGGTGGACTGCAATTCAGAGCAATTTCAAAGTCAGAATATGAGTTTAAAACCACAATTGAAGAGTTTCATTTGAATTCAGCTGGTATTACGCACGGCGGATTTATCGCGACTCTACTGGACGGAGGTATGGGAACAGCTGCTCATCGAGCTTTGGGACCGAACGCCAGAGCAGCGACAATTTCCCTGGACGTCAAATTCATCTCCAAATCGATGGCAGGAGACACACTGGCAGGATCTGCGAAAGTTCTTAAAAAGACTAAATCCTTAGTTTTTATGCGGGGCGAGGTTAAATGTGGAGCGCGGCTTATATCAACAGCTGAAGGAATTTGGAAGGTTTTATAAATTTTTGTAATCATTGGAGATTACGTTGATAAAAGCCGACTGTCTAAAGGGCAAAAACTTTTCCATCATACTGTGTTTCTCGTTTGGACATGCAGTTATGCATTTCATGGGACAGAGCTTTTCAGTTCTTCTTCCCAATATTCAAGAAGCTTTTCAGATAACACCCGTGCAGATAGGTGCACTGATAACTGCAAAAGAACTCGTTGCAGGTCTAACCTCTCTTCCGGGTGGAATCCTATCTGATTATCTGGTCAAATATAGAGCGCATATCCTGTCAATTTGTTTTCTTGTGTTCGGACTGGGATGGTTAATAATCGCAACTGCCCAGATATATGGTGTACTTTTTATTGGTCTTGCAGTAGTCGCCTCTTCCAGCGCACTCTGGCACCTGCCTTCCCTGGCAGAGCTTGGCTCCAGATTCACAGAAAATAGAGGAACTGCATTTGCCATACACGGAGCAGGCGGAAGTGTTGGGGATATTATAGGCCCAATAGCCACGGGACTGCTTCTTGCGTTTTTATCCTGGCGGGAAATTATAGCAATTTATGTTTCCCTGCCTCTAATACTGGCCATCTGGACTTTTTTACTGTTCACAGGAAAACTCCACAAGAACGAACGAGAAGAACAGGAGAAGAAGCCCGAGACAGGCAGGGACAATCTGAAAGAGCAGCTCAAAATATCGAGAGACATTCTGAGTACTACGCATATCTGGCGGGTTAATATCGTGGCCGGCCTTCGTGGAATGTGTTTTACCGTCCTGGTTACTTTTCTACCTATTTACATGTATGACATTGGCTTTAGTTCACAGGCTATCGGTTTTCATTTTGGACTACTCTGGATACTCGGCCTTCTGGTGAGTCCGTATTTTGGACATTTATCCGACCAATTTGGAAGAAAAATAGTGCTTGTTCCTGCACTTCTTTATTCAGGTGTTTTAGTCACAGCCCTTGCCCTGTGGGGAAAGGGGCAGTTCTTCACCATATTGATCGTTTTGCTTGGATTCAGCATAAGAAGCGATTATTCGCTTATAAATGCAACAATTATTGATATTGTCAAAAACAGAGTTGAGACAACAATGCTTGGCATTCTCTCTTTAACCAGATATATGATGGGAGCAATAGCTCCTCTAATCGCGGGGGCTTTGTACCAATACATGGGTATGCAGGCAACATTCCTGTTTGTCGCTCTTCTTTTCCTGCTCGCCGCAGTTATCTTTTCTTCGGCTAACCTCAACAAATGACCCCTCTGCCGGGCACGCACAATTAAGATTCAAGAAGTTCTTGCGACTTAACTGAAACAACTCAAACCTGGCCACCCTCTGCTTTGTGGCTCTGGTTATGTGCAACATCAAGACCGCCTGCTGGTTTATTTTGAAATACTTTTCTGGATCTTTTTAGTAACCGTCTCATGCGGGAAATATTAAAGAAAACCACTACAAAATGATTATGTTTGTAGAGTTAGATTGAAATTTATAGTAACAGTTCTTACTATCGTTACTTGTTTTGAAAATTTTCCTGTCAGGTTTTTACATTGTAGCCGAATGTCCGATCCTGCAGACTCTTCATAATTCACTCTTACGAGAGGTAATCACTATGCTTAATCTCAATTCCACCCCCGAATTCGTATCGAAAGTATACGAAACCATGGCGCGAAACCTTCAGGTTGTCAGAAAGAAGTTGGGTCGTCCTTTAACTCTTGCCGATAAAATTCTCCTCTCTCACCTGGATAATCCAGAGGAGCAGGAAATGATCGCCGGCAAGAGCTACCTTCATGTACGCCCCGACCGTGTTGTTCTCCAGGATGTCCTGGGTCAATCCGCTATGCTTCAGTTTATGCAGACCGGGCGTGATAAAGTGGCAATCCCAACGACGATTCACTGCGATCACCTGATTGAGGCACGGGTGGCTGGAGACCTCGACCTCAAAGCCTCGGTAAGCGAAAATAATGAAGTCTATGATTTTCTGAAATCTGCTGCTGCCAGATATGGGGCAGGCTTTTGGGCTCCCGGTGCCGGGATCATTCACCAGGTAAACATTGAACAATATGCCTTTCCGGGCGCTGTAATACTGGGTACCGATTCCCATACACCCAATTCAGGTGGCATAGGTGCGTGTGCTGTGGGCGTTGGCGGCGCAGACGCCATAGATGCAATGGCCGGATTGACCTGGGAGGTGCTTTATCCCAAGCATATCGGTGTAGTCCTTACCGGAGAGTTGAGTGGCTGGACAGCACCCAAGGATATCGTTCTCTATCTGGCAGGCGAATTGACAGTATCCGGTGGAACCAACTCCATCATCGAATACTTCGGCCCCGGTGCGCAGACCATCAGCTGTACAGCGAAGGCGACGATTACCAACATGGGTGCTGAGCTGGGCGCAACCACTTCGATGTTTGCCTATGACAACAGTATCGCAAGATATCTCAAAGCTACCGGGCGCAGTGAAATTGCAGATCTTGCTGAACAGCATACTGATTTACTTTCAGTTGATGAAGATGTTATGGCACATCCGGAAGAATATTACGATCGCGTTATCGAAATCGATCTATCAACTCTGGAACCTCATGTTGTCGGCCCTCATTCACCGGACCGCGCACGGCCAATCTCAAAACTTGCAAGTGAAGTGGCAGAGAGCAAAGGAGAGTTTATAGACACGATCTCGACATGCCTGATCGGCAGCTGTACAAATTCTTCATATGAGGACATGAGCCGGGCAGCGGATCTTGCCGAACAGGCAATATCACATGGTGTTAAGAGTGCAGTACCGTTAATGGTAACACCGGGCTCCGAGCAGATCCGTGCAACCATAGAAAGAGATGGCCAGATGGCATCCCTGGAAAACATTGGTGGAACTGTCCTGGCGAACGCCTGCGGCCCATGCATCGGTCAGTGGCGACGGGGCTCAGGGGTAGAAGGGATACCCAACACCATCGTTACCTCATACAATCGGAATTTTCCCCGCCGCAATGATGGCCAGCCCACCACCATGAACTTTATAGCCAGCCCTGAGATCACTGTGGCCTTGAGCTTTGCCGGACGTCTATCTTTCAACCCATTAACGGATACACTGATGGATGCCGATGGGCAGCCGTTTACACTGAATCCCCCCCAGAAGGCACCGGATGTACCGGAAAATGGCTTTGAAAAGGGAAGATCAGATTTCTACTTCGCACCACCTGATGATGGAAGTGACATCGAATTGAAGGTTGATCCGAACAGCCAGCGTCTGCAACTCTTAAAGCCATGGCCGGCCTGGGATGGTAACGACTTTATTGATGCAGCCGTCCTGCTTAAAGCAAAGGGCAAAACCACAACAGACGCCATTTCTCCGGCGGGCCCGTGGCTGAGGTTACGTGGCCATCTGGATAAATTCAGCGACAATATGTTCATGGGTGCGATAAATGCATATACCGACATAGCGGGAGTAGGTTTGAACACGCTGACGGGGGAAACCGGTATATCGTTTTCTGATATTGCACGGGATTACAACTCGAAAGGAGTCAAATGGGTCGCAATCGGCGACTGGAACTATGGTGAAGGCAGCAGCCGCGAACACGCAGCTCTTTCTCCCCGACTCCTCGGTGCAGCAGCAGTTATAGTCCGCAGTTTTGCACGAATTCATGAATCGAATCTTAAGAAGCAGGGACTTCTGGCCCTCACATTCAACGATCCCGATGAATATGATCTGATCCGGGAGGATGACAAAATTGACCTGGTAAATCTGGCCGAATTAGCGCCAAATCAGCAAGTTACATGTGTCGTCAAGCATGTAGACGGAACAAAAGATAGTCTGCTGCTGAACCACACCTATAACGCAGCACAGGTGGAGTGGTTTAAGGCCGGCTCAGCGTTGAATCTTATGTAAACAGATGATACTGCAGAACGTCTGAATTATTCCTCTGCAGTATCCGAAGTAATATGGCTGAAACCCGTAATATCACGAATACTTGTTGCGTCGGTTGTAGATATTGGCTATGATTTGTATCAAGCGGAATGAGTAAGAAACAGGTAGAGCAGCTGTTAAACTACCTGAAAAAGTAGCTTCTTATTAAATATTTAAGGGAGGAGTCTATGTATATCAAGAAAGTTACCCGCTGTCTGGCACTCGGCTTTGCGGCCGCCACTGCTGTTACCTTTTCCACCCAGGCTGTTGCCAGCAGTCATGGGATAGATCTGACTGGTAAGACCGTTGAATGGGTTATTCCCTTTTCCGAATCCGGCGGCTCAGCGAAATGGTCTCATTTTTACGCTCCGCTCCTGAGCGAGGCGCTGCCAGGAAAACCCACAGTAGTGGTCAAATTCATGCCGGGTGCCGGCTCGACTAAAGGAGCGAATTGGTTCCAGAAACAGAAATACAAGGATGGGACAACAATTTTTGGTTCTTCAGGATCAACCCAGTTCCCCTATCTTCTTGGCGATCCACGCGTGAAATATGAGTACAACGACTGGAACGTAGTTATGGCGTCGGGCACCGGTGGTGTCGCTTATCTTCCTCCTGATCTGGCCAAGAAATTCGACGGCGATACCGACGACCTGAAAGACATCAACTTTATTTACGGATCTCAGGGCGCGACCCGTCTTGACCTTGTACCGCTGCTGGCATGGGAGATGCTTGGATTGAAGGTTGAGCCAGTATTCGGCCTTAAAGGCCGCGGCGATGGCCGGCTGATGTTTGAACGCGGCGAAGCCAATATCGACTATCAGACGTCTTCAAGTTTTCTGAAAGGTGTTGCTCCACTGGTTAAAGAAGGTAAGGCTGTTCCGATGATGTGCTGGGGGGCACTGGATGCAGACGGTAATATCGTCCGTGATCCAACCTTCCCCGATATGCCGACCTTTAAGGAGGTCTGCGATGCTACAGCAGGTTGCGAGACTAAAGGCGAGCAGTGGGAAGCATGGAAAGCTTTTTTCATATCTGGCTTTCCGGCACAAAAGATGGTCTTCCTGCCAAAAGGCGCACCAGCTGATGCCATAGCCACTTATACAAAGGCATTTCAGGCGGTCCACGCACGACCCGACTTTGCCGAGATATCGGCTGTACGACTCGGCAAATATCCCCAAATGACCGGTGATCTGGCTGCCGCCACTCTGAAAAAAGGCACCAACGTTCCTGCTGAGGCTAAAGCTTTCGTCTTAAACTGGCTGAAAGAACGCTATAATGTCACACTGAAGTAATCGTCCGTTTTATACCCCTTCCGCTGAAGGGCGGAAGGGGTTCTTCATTTTCAACTCCTCCGGCGGAGACTCCATGGATATTCTTGCTACTGCGCTTCCTGCACTGGGAAAAGCCTTATCTCTGATCCTTCAGCCGCAACAGATCACCTTCCTGGTTCTAGGAGTACTCCTTGGGTTGTCTGTTGGCGTATTCCCTGGGCTGGGGGGAATAGCCGGCCTGTCTCTGGTGCTTCCCTTCATTTACGGGATGGAACCGGTCTCCGGCCTGGCATTGATGGTAGGACTTGTTGCCGTCATCCCCACGTCTGACACCTTTGCTTCCGTCCTGATGGGCATTCCCGGCTCTTCGGCTTCACAGGCCACCGTCCTCGATGGATTCCCTCTTGCAAAAAAGGGCGAAGCTGCACGGGCGCTCTCCGCAGCGTTTGCTTCATCTCTGTTTGGCGGTCTTCTGGGGGCTTCCTTCCTCACCTTTTTCATCCTGATAGCTCGACCTATCGTACTGGCCTTCGGGTTGCCGGAGATGCTCATGATTACGATCCTTGGTCTGAGTATGGTAGCAATT
>CAXMTO010000117.1:0-3957 GCA_964196355.1 uncultured Myxococcota bacterium | reverse complement strand
GCCGGAGCAAGGTAACGTTGTTGGCGAGATTGGTTGAGTAGCCCTGGTTTGTGGTTGTTCAGGCATAAATTTCATGGTTGCAGGTGGATCATGAGCCTTTGGAAGGTAGTTTTGCTTCATGTTTTTTTCCTCCTGCTGTTTGCTCCAAAAGCGATTACTTATCACCTTACCCATCCTCTTGTTTAAAATTATCCGGAAAAAGCATTTTTCCACAATAAGTGATTAAATTCCTCAAAACAACCAATACAGACAATAATAGAGTGGGATTTTACAATAAGATCAAACCATCTTCACCTTGTTTTAGGGAAAAGCAGATACATTAAAGGATATAGAGTCAACGCAACACTGAGTACCACTGGAAATCCAAAATGAATCGCTACAAGAGGAGCTGACATGGCACTGATTACCGATGCGCACCCGTTAATCCCCCATGCCCAGGGAATCAGCTCTTTCGCACTGTCGGCAAGGTTTTCAAGGCCCAGCGGGAATGGCATACCCATAAATATGGCTGGAGGAGCAATAAGAGCGACCGTGATAAAAAAACGCACCGGCAAGGAAAAGCTGGAGGTAAGAACAAAAAAATCATCAAGAAAACAAAGATACAGTATACTGATAGACACCACACCCGACACTGCAAAAAACATGGTCTTTCCCGGCCCGCAACTATCCTTTATCTTACGTGACAGTTGACTCCCGACTCCGGCAAAGGTGAGAAAAGAGGCAAGAGTAATGGATATGGAATAGACCGGATGATAAAGGTAAAGGGTAAATTTTTGAATAAATGCGATTTCAATAAAAAGAAAACAAATGCCCGCAAAAAAGAAATAGAGCAACACCGAGCCAGTAAATATATCGGATCGGTTCTTCAACGGGTCGCGTTTTAAAAAAATCAAAGGCACAATTATCAGGATCAGACTCAATAGCACAGTTACCAGCAGAGTCCCAAGCAACACCAGATATCCGGATTCTAAAAGTGGTATTCCTCCTTGCTTGCGTAACTTCAAGATTTCCGGTAGGGAAGACCACTTTAAAAACTGGTGAAAATAAGGGCGGTTATCCGTTGATGGCCTTATGTTGAATTTATAATCTGCAATAAACGAATCCCCTTTCCCGGATACCATAGCCTCTGCACCCTGGAAAAAAAGCGGTTGTCTCAGAATATTAAATCGATTCACCTGATCGTTTGTTGTCAGAAAACTGTAGCCGATATCAAAAGACCGTTCATTACAGAATATTTCCATCTTCCTGATTTCAATCTCTTCAAAAGCACTTTTTTTTATCAGCAAAGTACTGGTTTGCCAACTGCGAATAAGGAGCAGATGCCGCTTTAAATCTGTCACCCCCATCTCGCTTAAAGATGAAACCGCTGTGGCAAAAATTTTCAATGTGTCTCTGGGTGGAATTTTTATCCAACGTGTTATTGCCAGATACCCGTCGGCAGATAAGTGGTCCATATACTCCTGTAGTGCTTCCACTGTATACAGATAGTTTTCCTTCAATGATGAAAGTCCTGGACCGGATCCCCCAAACGAATCGGTAAGGGACAGCTGGATGAGATCATACTTTTTTTTACTCCGATGCATGAATCCACGGATATCTTCCGTATGAATATTTTTGGTATCTTCCTCGGAAAATCCAGAATATTCACCATGTCTTTTCGTCAGAAGCATCACCATCTGAGGATTCAGCTCAACACCTTCTACATTTTTTACTCCATGATAGCGCGCCTGGAGGATACCGTCTCCTCCACCAACCCCAAGAAGAAGAATAGTATCAATCACATCAAGATGATATGGCAGGGCCGAAGTTATCTGATCTAAATAGGACAGATGCTCAGGCTCCTCAGTCTTTTTTGTGATGACTGAGAGATTGTCACCATTTGTAAAAACAGCAATCTGCTCCAGTGGCTCCTGTTCTGCGGTAAGGCTCATACCCGGGACATGACGAAAAGGAACAACTTTATTTTCTACGACATGCAGCACTCCCAGAGGGCTGGAAAGCAGATCAATGATGCGGCTCCCTTCAATCCTGAGAGAGTACATGAGACTCTTGTAGGGGGATATCTTCAGAGTCGCAGACAAGCCGACGAAAGTTATACCTGCCATCAACAATAAAATAATCCTCGCAACGATTGCCCGGCGATGAAACTGCAGCTCTCTGCCTGCAATCAATGCCGCCAGAAATCCCGTACAGGTAAGACCAATCAGTACATTTTTCGGTGACAGCAGAAAAAGCAACAGAATAACGAGAAGACTGCCGACGCCTGCCCCTAAAAGATCGAAACAGTAAGTCGTGGTAATCTTGCCGGAATATGTTGAAAGAGTTATTCCGATAGCTGTTGCAGCAAAGAAGAAAGGCAGCGAAAGAAGTAAAAACTGCCCGCAGAGATACACCATCTGGTATTTATCCCAGAGTATCTCCTCACCGTTGAAAGGCATTTCCTGGGCTAAAAGAAAGGAGCCCGACACAGAACAGCCAAAAAGTATAATGCAGCTGAGATAAACAATCGGATAGGAACTGCTGAGTCGTACTCTCCATATGGAAAGGCAGGTTCCACTCATACCATAACCGAGCAAGGCCAGGCTGATAATCATGTACGCAAAGTGGTGATAACGGATAATGGAAAAAAGGTGGATCAGCAGAATTTCATAGGCAAGTGCGGAAGCTGACAGCAGGAATATAGAGATAAACGGCGGGCGGGAAGTCATGGCAACACTGTCAGTGACGACCAGTAAGGGGCACAAACCTGACAGGAAGAATTTGACGGGTACGGATTATTGCCGCATCATCCTTTGTGATCAGTAGAAGTTGCTGAGTCTGGAACTTGGAACCGACCGGAATAACCATACGGCCCCTAGGCTTCAGCTGACGAACAAGAGGGGGTGGAACATGGCTTGCGGCCGCTGTGACTATGATGGCATCAAATGGTGCATGCTCACTCCATCCGTAATAGCCATCCCCGGCCTTATTGACGATATTCTTGTAACCCAACCTCTGAAATCGACTGTCAGCTTCTATTGCCAACGGTTCCACTATTTCCAAGGTATAGACCGTTTTAACCAGTTGAGCCGCAACAGCAGCCTGATATCCAGACCCCGTACCAATTTCAAGAATTTTGCCCTCCTCCGTCACCTCAAGAAGGTCTGTCATCAGAGCAACGATATAAGGCTGGGAAATAGTCTGCCCATACCCTATTGGCAGCGGCCTGTTTTCATAAGCATACTCCCTTTGCTCCGCAGGTACAAACTCGTGCCGAGGGACAGTGAGCATGGCGGACATGACTCGATCGTTGAGCTCGCTTTTATCAATGTACAAACGTGTCGCCCTAACGTTGTTCTCGATCTGCCGAACCATTTCCTGACGACTTTTGAGGTATCTGTTTTCCCTGGCCTCAGCGATGGTAATTACGGTGGAAACTACAACGACAAGAAGAACAGAAATTCTGGATACGAGCATGAGTATTCTCCCGGAAAAACCATTAACAGATCAAAATCCTGAAAATATACATGCTTCTATTGTAACATTCAATTTCCCGATATTCAAATACATGGTAATGGCGGAATGTTTTGGATTACCAAAGCAGGTAACTCTGGGAAGATATGAATATGCCTGACGTACACAACCGGATTCACTCGTCTGCTTAGGAGCTTGTCCGAGATTGTTATATATTAAGGAGAAAAATGCAATGAAAGTATTCATCAATGCCGATATTGAGGGAATTGCAGGAGTTGGTCATTGGGAAGAAGCCATTGAATAAGATATCTCCGGCATGAATAACATTGGCATCTTTATTCCAAAGACTTCTCTTAACAAGAAAAGTACCTATTGTTTGAGCATTGAGGTGACGGGCATAATTGATGGCGTCGTAAAAAGGCCTGCATAACACGAGTGAAGAAATTTCCTGACAATCGCGTCTGTCACACCCTGTGCCGGAACTCTGCACAGTTACAGGTGGAG
>CAXMTO010000116.1:0-32986 GCA_964196355.1 uncultured Myxococcota bacterium | reverse complement strand
GCAAGGAGATACTCCTTGTTGAGACGTGCAATATTACGAATAGATATACCTTTGGGGCAGACGGCCTCACATTCCTTCGCATTAGTGCAGTTACCGAATCCTTCCTTGTCCATCTGCGCAACCATCGATAGCGCACGCTGCTGGCGTTCTGCCTGGCCCTGCGGCAGGAGGGCAAGTTGTGAGATTTTTGCACTGGTAAACAGCATCGCCGCTCCATTCGGGCAACTTGCGACACAGGCCCCACAACCAATACATGCGGCTGCATCCATTGCAAGCTCAGCCTTGCTGGATGGGATTGGAAGACTGTTTCCGTCTGGCGTTCCACCGGTATTTACCGAGACATACCCACCCGACTGGATAATTCTGTCAAGGGATGATCTGTCTACAAGGAGATCTTTTTTCACTGGAAAAGCCCGGGACCTGAACGGCTCAATGACTATAGTATCCCCACTTGAGAAGTTACGCATATGCAACTGACAGAGCGTGACGTCTCTCTCTGGTCCGTGGGCAACTCCATCCACGACAGCACCGCACATTCCACAAATCCCTTCCCGGCAGTCATGGTCAAAGGCGACGGGCTCTTTTCCCTCTTTTGTCAATTTTTCATTCAAAATGTCCAGCATTTCAAGAAAAGACATATCGGTATGAACATTATCCAGAGGATAGGTTTCCAGATTCCCGAGGCTGTCACTGTTCGCTTGTCGCCAGATTTTCAATGTCAGGTTAATGCTGCTCATTATGTTTTACCTTAAAATTCGATTTGAAGGTCCACGGAAAAAGGACCTATTTATAACTTCTCTGACTGGGCGTCACATATTCGAACGCCAGATTTTCTTTATGCATTCTGGGTGACTCTCCAGGCGCTGTATGTTCCCAGACTGAAACGTGGGAATAATTTTCATCATCCCGCTTGGCTTCATTTTCTTCGGTTTGACTCTCTTCTCGTAAGTGACAGCCGCAGGATTCCTCCCTTGCGAGCGCATCACGAATCATTATCTCGGCAAATTCCAGAAAGTCTGCCACGCGACCGGCGCGCTCAAGTGATTGATTCAAATCCTTTCCACTGCCTGGAATATAGACATAATCCCAAAATTTACTTACAATATCAGGCAACTCTTCAAGTGCTTTTTCCAGGGCTTCTTTGTTGCGCGACATCCCGCAATGATCCCATAACAGGCGACCGAGCTCTTTGTGGATCTGATCGACGGTAAGCTTGCCTGCAGGGCCATCAGCAGAGTTCTTCAGGAGTTTGTCGATCCGGTCTTCAACTTCACGTCTGGAGTCTTTAAATGGTGCCTCTGTTCCAGCAATTTTCTCAAGAGAATTGGTCCCAAGATAGTTGGCAATTGAGGTGGCGATGATGAAGTAACCGTCGGCTAATCCCTGCATCAGGGCACTTGCACCAAGACGATTTGCTCCATGATCGGAAAAATTGCATTCACCAATGGCAAAAAGGCCAGGGATTGTTGTCATCAGATCATAATCAACCCAGAGACCTCCCATGGTGTAATGAACGGCGGGGTAGATCAGCATCGGCTCCGTCACGGGATTACTGTCAGTGATTTTTTCATACATCTGGAAGAGGTTGCCATATTTTTTCAGAATGGTCTTTTCTCCGTCCCGTTTAATAGCATCAGCAAAATCGAGGTATACTGCAAGGCCGGTATTGCCAACGCCTTTGCCGGCGTCGCACTGCTCTTTGGCATTCCTGGAAGCGACATCTCTTGGTACAAGATTGCCAAAACTCGGGTATTTGTTTTCCAGATAATAATCACGTTCTTCCTCCGGGATTTCAGAGGGATGGCGTTTATCTCCGACCTTCAGCGGTACCCAGACTCTGCCGTCATTGCGCAGGCTCTCACTCATAAGGGTAAGCTTTGATTGATAGTCACCGTGCACAGGAATACAGGTAGGATGGATTTGAACAAAAGACGGGTTCGCAAATCCGGCACCTCGCTTGTGGGCACGCCAG
The DNA here is from genome assembly GCA_964196355.1 of uncultured Myxococcota bacterium. Taxonomy (GTDB): domain Bacteria; phylum Desulfobacterota; class Desulfobulbia; order Desulfobulbales; family Desulfocapsaceae; genus Desulfomarina. The sequence continues at coordinate 31,014 of CAXMTO010000116.1, read as the reverse complement.
GCGGCAGTGACGTTGGAGGCCATTGCGTTAGTCGAAAGGAAGTAGGCATTACCGTACCCGCCAGTTGCGAGTATAACAACATCGGCGTAATAGCTTTCGATCTCACCGGTCATGACATTTCGTACTGTTATTCCCCTTGCTCTTCCGTCAACAAGGACAACATCCATCATTTCCCGGCGATTATACATTGTAACTTTGCCGACCTGAATTTGTCGTGAAAGGGCGCTGTAGGCACCTAAAAGAAGCTGCTGCCCTGTTTGTCCTCTCGCGTAAAAAGTCCGTGAAACCTGGGCTCCGCCAAAGGATCGATTTGCAAGTGTGCCGCCATATTCTCTTGCGAAGGGAACTCCCTGGGCAACGCACTGATCAATAATTTCGTTGCTGACTTCGGCAAGCCTGTGCACGTTTGCCTCTCTAGCCCTGAAGTCTCCTCCTTTTATCGTGTCGTAAAAGAGGCGATGAACAGAATCCCCATCATTTTGATAATTCTTTGCAGCATTAATACCCCCCTGCGCTGCTATGGAGTGTGCCCGGCGGGGGCTGTCCTGAATACAGAAAGTCTGTACTTCGTAGCCTTGTTCTGCGAGAGTGGCTGAAGCAGACCCGCCGGCGAGTCCGGTTCCAACAACAATCACCCTGTATTTTCTTCTGTTTGCAGGGTTAACAAGTTTATTGGAAAATTTGTGATTATTCCATTTATCTGCAAGCGGGCCTGAAGGTACGCGTGAATTAAGTTCCATATTAAAAACCTTGGCTTGTTTCTGTTAGTGGATAGCTGACTGATTTCCTGACAGACAAAAATTTACTACGACACAGTAAAACGATACCTATCAATAGGAAGCACCTAAGCCGGTCATGAAATAAAGCGGTATTCCAGCAAATAGAATAAGAAAAAACAGTGGCAGAATTAATGTCAATTTAGAGATTGCGTAGTTATATCTTGGGTGATTTATCCCAAAAGTCTGTAACATGGACCAGAAACCATGACTCAGGTGAATGGCCAGAGCGATAAAGGATAGAATATAAAATAAACCGTAGAAAAAACTGCCGAGCAGCTCTTTTACCGTCACAGATATAGGTACATTTCCAGAAGAAAAGGTGAAACCACAAATGTGGACAATGAGAAAAGCCAGAATGAATAGGCCGGTATATGGCATTGTCTCAGAAGCAAAGGAGTTATTTACAACTCGTGTAGAAACACTGTACCTTGAATTACTGACCTGCCGATTCTGATAAAAGAGAAATAACCCGACCCCGATGTGTACCAGAAAAATAACCAGGAAGATAAGACTGAAAACCAGAACGATCAGTGGATGACTATGGAGTTCATCAGCATAACTCTGGAAAACTTCACTGCTCATGTAAATTGTAGCGTTGCCGGCTGCATGTGAGAACAAAAACAGGAGCATAAGCGAACCTGTGGTTGCCATTATTAATTTCTTGCCGATCGAAGATTTTAAGAACCTGCCGAACCACATAAGCGCTCCTCTATTTGATGGGATTTAAAGGGATATGCGTCAAAATTACTATTTTCAATTTGATAATAAAGAAAAAATATAAAAAAGAAAGGAAAAATTTTTATTTTGACTAACCCATACTTGCTCAATTTGAATTTAGAACTAGAATGTTCACAAAAATAATTTCTAATTAACTTAATTTACATAACTAATTAAAATCATGCTTTATTCATCAATTATTTTCGACCTGGATGGTACTCTTCTTGATACTCTGACAGACATCGCTGAATCTGTTAACACAGTGCTTACCATGAATAATTTTCCTACCTGCTCCCGCGAAAATTATAAGACCTTTATCGGCGATGGTTTACATAATTTACTATCCAGAAGTGTTCCTGATGGCACACAAGAATCTGTCATTGTGGACTGTTGCGAGAAATTTGTTGAAATATACTCAGAAAACTGGAAGAAAAACTGTTGTCCTTTTGAAGGCATTAATACTATGCTGGCTGACCTTTCAGGCCGGCATATTAAACTGGCGGTTTTATCTAACAAACCTCATGCTTTTACCCGTCTTTTTGTTGAAGAATTTTTCCATGAAGATATGTTCGAGATTGTTTTTGGCCAAAGAGAAGGAGTGAATAAGAAACCTCATCCCGCAGGAGCTCTTGCTATTGCAGAATTTCTGCAGACCCACCCTGAAAACATACTTTTTGTTGGTGACAGTAACGTAGATATACAGACCGGCAATGCTGCAGGCATGGGAACTGCCGGAGTTTCCTGGGGCTATCGAAGTGTTACAGAACTTATAGAAAATAACGCAAAAGTTATTGTGAACAATCCTTTGGAGATTGTGGAATATGTCCTATCTGCCACCTGAACTTTTTCCTTATATTAAATATGCAGCTCCACCTGTAGTGGGTGCAATTATTGGATATGTTACCAATAAAGTAGCTATAAAAATGCTTTTTCGCCCCTTGAGAGCATGGCGGCTGGGCGGAATTCGAATTCCTATGACCCCCGGCGTGGTTCCCTCTAAACGCCTGGAACTCGCGCAAAACATGGGCGAGGTTGTTGGAGACCATCTTCTGACGAGCAAGGAAATCAGCAAGGGGTTGAGCCAGGATGTTTTTCAAGATAAACTTCTTTCTCTTATAGAGGAGAGGATTAAGGAAGTATTGGAGAAAAACCTTGATACACTTCCTTCTCTGGTGCCTGATAAATTTCGTGTCTATTTTGACCTGGCCCGGAAAACCACAATCTATCAAATAAAAGAAAGCATACGTTCGTTTATACATTCAGAAAGATTTGCTGCAATTGTCGCCTCCGCTGTTGAAAGACGTATCGAAGATTTTCTTAATAATGATATGGAAACAATCCTCTCTTCCTCAAAAAGAGAGACCTTCTATATGTTTATTGAAAAGAATATGAAGCGAATGTTTGTCAGCTCCGAAATGGAACAGTGGGTTGACGATTTTGTTCACCAGAAAGTTCATTCTATTTTGCAGGATGAAAAATCCGTCGCCGATCTCCTTCCTGAATCATTGCAGGAGCTTTTATTGGCCAGCCTCGAAAAACAGACGCCTCCTCTTCTCAAAAAACTCAGCACTATTGTCAGTGAACCGGATGTTCGTGAAAAAATTGTCAAAGGTGTCTGTATAGGGGTTGATAATTTTATTGACTCGCTCGGGTCTATGGCAGATATGGCTCGTGGATTTTTAAATATGGAGTCAGTAGAAGAAAAAATCCGAGAGTACCTGATTGACAAAAATGATGATATAGTAGCCTGGCTCCAATCGGAGCAGGTTCAAACCAAAGTTGTTACAGGGCTAAAAGAGCGCAGTTTTGATTTTCTTCATAAACCCATTACCAGTTACGTCAGGGCTGATGACGAAAATGTGATCGAAGATTTCTGTACTCAGCTCAGCAGACAAATTCTGATCCTTGTAGGCGATGGAGAAGTAGCCACTACCCTGTCACATATGATTGAATCAAATATTGAAAACTATATAGATTCTGGAGATATAAAAATCAAAGTGGCAATCTCTGAACTTGTTGGCGTAGAAGAGATGGGTCGCGGAAAACTCTGGCTTAAGGGCGAGATAGTTTCATCAATGAGGTCTGATCAGACTATGTCTGCCATCGACACTATGGTTGAATCCCTGATAGCGTCATTACTGAATAAAAGAATTGGAAGGCTGGCCAACATTATTCCTGTTGGAGTGAGGGAGGGTGGAGCTCAATCTCTGACAAAACTGGCATCTGCAATGCTCGAAACAGGAGTCCCCAGTCTCGTCCGGACCCTGAATATCCGAAAAATAGTAACAGAGAAAATCAATTCACTTGATCTTTTGAGACTTGAGAGACTACTGCTCTCCATAATGGAAGAGCAGTTCAAGTATATAAATCTCTTTGGAGCGCTCCTCGGATTTATGATCGGCTGTCTCAATCTATTATTTATCTATCGAATTTAGGTGCTCTTTCTTCCTGCCAACTGTCCGCAGGCAGCAGAAATATCACTGCCTCTGCTGTTTCGTATAAAGACTGAATAGTGCGCCTGTCTTAGGATTTCCTGGAAGGCCAGAATCCTGTCCTGACCGGGGCTCTTGTATGGTAGATCTGGAGACTCGTTGTAAGGAAGCAGATTGATTTTACATGGTATGCTGCGCAATTTTTTTGCCAGCTGCCGTGCCTGTCTGTCAGAATCATTTATATCCTTGAGCAGAATATATTCGAACATTATTCTTCTTCTTTTGGGTATAGGAAAAGATCGACAGGCATCGAGCAGATCATCTATCGAATACCTGTCGTTGACCGGCATGAGTTTTCTTCTGGTCAAATCATCTGCAGCATGCAGGGAAATCGCCAGATTGACAGAAGACTTTTCCCCCAGTTCACGAAGTTTCGGGGCAATACCGCATGTTGAGACTGTTATTCTTCGTCCCGCAAGATTGAGCCCTTTTGGATCGGTCATAATTGAGAGTGAGGTAAGCACATTCTCGAGATTATTAAGAGGCTCACCCATGCCCATAAACACGACATTTGATATTTCTCTTGGTCCTATGCGTTCCTCATCCGGGAGTGCAAGCAGAAAATCCCTGACACCGCAGACCTGGTTCACTATCTCACTTGGGCTAAGATTTCTTTTAAACCCCATAGTTCCCGTAAGACAGAAGGTACACTTCATGGCGCAGCCAACCTGTGAGGAAATGCAGAGAGTGTTACGCTCAGGCTCAGGAATAAGGACAGATTCGACAATGTTATCATCCTGGAGATGAAAACCAAATTTGACACAGCCATCCTCGGCACGCTCTATGATAGGATCTCTAAAATGTGAAAAACAACACTTTTCCTCAAGTACGTGCCTGAAGACTTTGGCAAGATCAGTCATCTGAGAAAACTCTGTTATCCCTGACCGATATAACCACCCCATGATCTGCTTTCCTCTAAATGGTGGTTGTCCAAGACTTTCCACATACTCAATCAGCTGGGTCTGGCTGAAATTTTTAAGATCGGTTTTGTGCATAATCATAACGCTCGCAAATTTTCTGGAACAATTTTTGTATTGCCACTCATCGCCGAACTGATTTCCGCCAGCAGACGAGCTTTGTCCTTAGACAGTCGCCCGGAGAGATGAAGATAATTTGATGCATGGTTAGCGTGAAATTGGGATCGACTGACAGTAAGATATGAAACTAAGGTATAGAGTTCCTGAAGGATTGCTTTTGGTCCAATCATCTTAAAATCACCATTTCTCACATCGCGCCCCAGTGGGGTGTTGTCCAGAGGTATCAGGGTAAGTGCTGCAATTTGTTGAGGAGCCATTTTATTTAAAGCTCTCGCTGTTAAGATAGCATTCTGTTCGGATAAGAGTGATCCTCCTAAACCCAGGAGAACAGAAACAGAGAGAAAAATCCCCGCTTTTTGGGCTTTTCCAGCAGCCATGATCATGGATTCAGCAGTTGCACCTTTATTGACGGTTTTCAAGACTTCGTTGCACCCACTTTCCAACCCCATATAAATTCGATCCAATCCTAAGGATTTCAGCTCAGAAAGCTCACTGTTGCTTTTTCGATTGATTGCTCTGCTGCTTCCATAAAGAGATATTCGCTTAACCTTCGGGATATTTCTTCGGATATTTTTTATAAGATCTGCGAGATAGCTCTGCTTTAGTATAAGGACATCTCCGTCAGCCAAAAACAGTCTGCTCTGATGAGTGCAGTATTTGCTAGCAAAGGCTATATCTTCATTTATTGTCTCTGGCGGTTTTAAAGTAAAAAGTGCGTCCTTATATGCTCCACAAAACGTACACTTGTTATAAGAACATCCAAGTGTAACCTGGAGAATAATAGAATTTGCTTCACTGGGTGGCCGGATAAGGTTGCCTCTGTAATCCATAGAGAGGTCCTACCCAGTCACAGGGTTTTCTGGTTCAAATTTTCTCATAAATTGAACAAGGGCTTCGACCCCTTCCTTTGGGAAAGCATTGTAAATTGATGCCCTGCACCCCCCAATTGAACGATGTCCTTTTATACCGTTGAGACCTTTGAGAGCGGCTTCTTCAATAAATTTTGCTTCAAGTTCAGACGTTGGTAAATTAAAAGATACATTCATCAGTGACCGGGAATTTTTTTTCGCATGACCTCGATAATACTCTGTTGAATCGATTGCCGCATAGAGCAGGGCTGCTTTCTCAATATTTCTTTTTTCAATAACTTCCAGTCCTCCCTGTTGTATCATCCATTTCAACACCTCGCCTACAGTATAAATGGCAAAGCAGGGTGGGGTATTAAGCATCGATCTTTTATCAGCATGTGTTTTATAATTAAGCATTGTCGGCGTGTTCGCAGGAGCTTTTCCGAGAAGATCATCACGTATTATGACGATAGTTACACCGGCAGGCCCAAGATTTTTCTGTGCACCAGCAAATATCAGACCGAATTTACTCACATTTATTTGTCGTGACAGGATATCTGAAGACATATCACACACCAGCGTTTTTTCGGTCTCAGGGAATTGATCAAATTGGGTCCCATATATAGTATTGTTTGAAACAAAGTAGAGATAACAGGCATCAGGATCAACCTCATAATCCGAACTTTGCGGCACTTCATTAAACGTATTTTCCTCACCGGAAAAGGGCACATCAATCTCACCAAATATTTTTGCCTCTTCGATGGCTTTTTTCGACCAGGTACCCGTATTAAGGTAAGATGCCTTTTTTCGCCCACCAAGAAGATTCATTGGGACCATGAAAAATTGACTTGAGGCCCCGCCCTGCAGAAACAGCACTTTGTAGTTTTCCGGGATTTTCAGCAAGGCTCTAAGATGTAATTCAGCAGCATCTGCAACAGCCATAAACTCTTTAGAGCGATGACTCATCTCAATGATTCCCATCCCGGTATCCTGGTAATTAACAATATCTTTTCCAGCTTTTTGCAGAACTTCAAAGGGCAGGGTCGCAGGGCCTGCACTGAAATTATATATGCGAGCTGACATGTGTTGATCTCCTTAAAAGGTTATTACTCACTAGAATTTTGCCTTAAGGCTTCATATAAAACAATGCCGGCAGTCATTGCAAGATTGAGGCTGCGAATATGAGGATTCGGCATAGGGAGCGTATAACATCTATCGTGATAAAGTCTGAGGACTTCCTCTGGTAGTCCTTTAGTCTCCTTTCCGAAAATAAGATAATCTCCTGGTTTGAAGACTGCTTTCGTATAATTATTCTTGACCTTTGTTGTAAAAAAGAAAAGTTTCAATTCGTCCTGGGCCGAAAGAAACGACTCAAGACTCTCCCAATATCGGATGGAAACATAATTCCAATAATCGAGGCCCGCTCTCTTTAAATGTTTGTCATCTGTTGAAAAACCTAAAGGTCGAATAAGATGAAGTTCTGTGTTTGTTGCACCGCATAACCTGGCAATAGATCCGGTATTCGGAGGTATTTCAGGTTCTACAAGGACTATATTTAGAGGTTTAAGTATCATGGAGATGCTATATAACAGTATATTAACTTTTGAAAAGCAAAAGCTGTTATACTCAGGGGATTATCTTTAAACAATAAAAATCAGGTTACAGATACAGGCTGCATGGGTAATTTTTTAAAAAGAGCACTCAAAACAAAATCTAATACAGACAGACGATACACACTCATCTTAGTGATAGGATCTGTTTTTTTATTTTTTTCTCTTATGCAAATAATTGACACAGATACAACACATGCATTTATCAGCAGAAGTTATTCTTTGAAGGTTACTGGAGGTTCTTTTTCTATGTTGGCCCTGGATCAACAGGAGAAAAAAAACTGCTCTGCCATTCCCTGGAACCTGACGCCATTTTTCTTTGAAAAATTACCAATAAACGAAGCTGATAAAGAAGCACTCATGACCATTAAAGGAATTGGACCTAAGCTCGCCGAAAATATACTTCTTCACCGTTTAGAATATGGGCCGTTCAAAAGGAGCGTTGATCTTTTGAAGATCAGTGGTGTCGGTCCAAAGCGTGCACTCTATTTTGAAAAAATGTTTGATTTTGGCGGTACAGTAAATAATGGACAGTAACAGTATAGACAAGCCAGTTCTTTTTCTCCTCGGGGCCACTGCAATAGGTAAGACAAACCTTTCGCTGCAGATAGCTCGTCGATATAATTGTGAAATTATCAGTGTCGATTCCATGCAGGTCTATAAATATATGGACATTGGTACCGCAAAAATATTGGAAGAGGAGAGGGCTGAAATAGTTCATCACCTCATAGATATTATAGAACCGGACAAAAATTACGATGCTGTCCAATTCACTCAGGATGCATTAACTGCAATCAGAAAAATACATCTGAAAGAGAAAGTTCCTCTTTTAACAGGTGGGACCGGTTTATATTATAAAGCTCTCATTGATGGTATATTTCCCGGCATAGCTTCAGATAACGTTATTCGAAAGCAGCTGATAGACAGGTTAAAAAATGAAGGACCTGATGTTTTGCATGATGAACTGAAGGTATGTGATTGTATTTCTGCATCTAAAATACACAAAAACGACACTCATAGATTGTTAAGAGCCTTAGAGATTTATTATTTGACCGGTAAACCGTGGTCACTTTTCCTTGAAGCTGAGGAGAACACCACAGGCCATGTTAAACTTACAAACACCTTGGAAATTGGCCTGCAATGTTCACGAGATATACTCTATGAGCGGATCAATCTGCGCACCAGGCAGATGATCGGCGATGGTTTGGAGGAAGAGGTGAGGGGACTACTCAATATGGGATACGGAAGAGATCTAAAATCAATGGGATCAATTGGATATCGTCATATGATTAAGTTTATTTTTAAAGAGTGGTCCTACGAAGAAATGGAAAGACTCCTTGCAAGAGATACCAGGCGATATGCCAAGAGGCAGGGAACATGGTTTTCGAAGATGAAGAATATTCACTGGATAGAAGGAAATGATACAAAAAGTTCGAAAAAACTCATTGAAAATTGGTTAAAAAGAACGAATTCTAACTGAATAAAATTTTAGGATGGGCATACCAGAAATTTATGGAAAAAAAAATTGATTTCCATCAGATTCCAGAAATCATTCGTGAGATATTGGACAAAAGGGGGGTAAAGGGGAAGGAAAACATAGAAAAGTTTTTGTTCCCTCGGCTCGTGGATCTGCAGAAACCCTCACTAATGCAAGGTTTGGATAAAGCTGTTGACATCATAATAGATTATTTATCTACGGGCAGGCGAATAATAATTTGGGGCGATTACGATGTTGACGGAACAACGGGAACAGCACTTCTTGTAACCTTTTTCAAAAAACTAGGTCGAATGGTTGATTGGCACATCCCAAATCGATTGGAAGAGGGGTATGGGCTCAATGCGGGCTGGTTTCATAGGCAAAAAAAAATAGCAGAGGAAGATGATTTTCTCCTTATAACAGTGGATTGCGGGATATCCGACACGCATGCTATAGAGCAGATTCAGGATTTGGGTGGCACCGTTATTATAACAGATCACCATAGTTTACCTGAAAACTCATTGCCAAACTGCGTCATCCTTAATCCTTCCCAGAGGGAATGCGGATTTCACCATGAATATTTGGCAGGAGTTGGGGTGGCATTTTATCTGGCGGCAGGACTTAGAGCAAGACTGTCTTCCATAAATAACGGTACTGAGGGAATAAAAGATATAAATCTAAAGTCTTTTCTAGCATTTGTGGCACTTGGAACCATTGCTGATGTGGTGCAGCTGAGTCAAACTAATCGCATTTTGGTTAGAGGTGGCATTGAGGCGATGCAAAATTCACCATTTAAAGGCATTACAGCATTACTTGATTCTTGTGACATTCATAATGAAAAAATCGGATCTGAGGATATTGGCTTTCTCCTCGGGCCGCTTATTAATGCAGCAGGCAGAATTGGCGACAGCGAAACTGTCGTTAAACTCCTCACCACGGAAACTTCAGCTGAAGCGGAACCGCTGGCAAAAAAACTTGTACGTTTAAATTCTAAAAGAAAATCTATTTGTATAGATGGCCTTGAAAATACATTAAGTAAATTATCTAAGAGACTAATAACAGAAGAAAAAGCAATTGTAGTAAAAGGTGACATTCATCTGGGAGTCGCAGGGATTGTTGCATCCAGGCTTGTTGATATGTTCGGGGTACCCTCGGTTATTTTTAGTCAAAAGACAGGGGCGGACGGCGAAAATATACTTGTCGGATCTGCTCGCTCAGTTGCGGGAGTCAACATAGTCAATTGCCTGAATAAAACCTCGGAATTATTGTTGAAATACGGGGGTCATGAGATGGCTGCCGGAGCGACTCTTTTAGAAGAAAATTTCAGCGAATTTAGGAGCAGGTTGAAGTCCATTATTGGTGAGGCAATGACTGAAAAACCAGCGAAAATCCATCCAGAGATATGTTTTCAGTGCTCTGTTGAAGACGTGATGAGTGAAGAGTGCCTGGCATTCTTTGAATTGCTTGAGCCTTTCGGACCTGAAAATGAAATACCAGTGTTCACAGATACAACTGCAAGAATTGTCGATTGCAAGAGGGTTGGTAAAGGAGCGGAGCATTTACAGGTAGCCATAAGAGGGAGCTATGCTAATTACAAAGGTATTGGTTTTGGTTTAGGTGAGCAAAGACAGGATATTCAGCGAAATCCCTGTAGGCGCTTGCGTTTCACGCCAACAAAAAACAGATTTCGTGGAAAGAGCAGCTGGCAGGTTCGTGTCATTAGCCTTTAGCCAGTGCGTCGAACTGAAAAAAAGAGAAAGGATTTAGTTTTAAGCGATGCTCCTTGGCTTATTGTTTTTTAACCCCTCAAGGAATACTGAACTGAATGACAGTGTTTCTGGGCCAAGGTACTCAAAAACGTTTTAAAGACAATAGGAAGAAGGCAACACATTGTAACAATACAAAATATATCTTACTTAACATAATATACATTATGCGACATTGTGTTTTTATGTTAAATATCGTTTCTTTTCTCGCTCAGCTTTCGGATTCTAATTAAAAGTGTTATATACAACCTCCGTGTTTGAACTTGTTGATGATAATTTCTGGAGGTAAGCTGTATTTTATGCGTGTAAACAAAGAGATAAAATAATTATATAATCTGTTTTGGAGAACATCATGTCACGTACCATATATCAAGAACCACTTGTAAGTCGCTATACCAGCCAGGCTATGCAGGAACTTTTTTCAGAAGAAAGAAAATTCACTACCTGGAGGAAATGCTGGGTGGCCCTGGCTGAAGCGCAGTATGAACTTGGTTTGACTGATATTGTTTCTAAGGAAATGCTTATTGAGTTGCGGAATAATGTAAATAATATCGACTATCAGGTCGCGGCAGAAAAAGAGAGTCAGATTCGCCACGATGTAATGGCGCATGTATACGAATATGGTCTGAAATGCCCTAAAGCCGCAGGAATCATTCACCTTGGGGCTACATCCCAATTTGTTGTATGTAATACTGATCTGATGATTCAACGCAAAGCGTTTTCTCTGGTTCGCCAAGCGATTCTTCAGGTAATTAAAAATCTTTCGAACTTCTGTGCTCTCTATAAAGAGCTCCCGACTCTTGGATTTACTCATTACCAACCCGCACAACCGACCACAGTTGGTAAAAGAAACACCCTTTATCTTCAAGATCTGATCATGGATTTGGAATATGTAGATAACTTTCTTTCTCTCATGAAAGCCAGAGGCGCCAAGGGTACTGTAGGAACACAAGCTACTTTTCTTGAATTATTCAAAGGAGACCACAATAAAGTTTATCAGCTGGACCAGCTCGTTTCTGAAAAACTTGGATTTTCTTCTTCTTTTTCCGTAACAGGCCAAACCTACACACGTAAGCAAGATATGAAGCTTGCCGAAACTCTTGCCGGGATCGGAGCTACAGCTCATAAATTTGCTGTTGACCTCAGATTGTTGTCAAATCTTAAAGTGCAGGAGGAACCGTTTGCCAAAAATCAGACTGGCTCCTCTGCTATGGCTTATAAGAGAAATCCGATGAGGTCTGAACGTTTGACCGGTCTTGCCAGAAAGCTGATGGGATTGCCTCAAAACTTTGCGTCAACCTATTCCAACCAGTGGTTTGAGAGGAGCCTTGATGATTCCGCTATTCGCCGCATGGATATACCGCAGTGTTTTTTGCTCACCGACGCCATACTGAAGTTATTTATTAACATAACGTCAGATATGGTTGTTTATCCTGAGCAAATTGCAAAAAAAATGAGAGAGGAAATTCCTTTTATGGCCACTGAAAAAATCCTTATGGCCGCAGTTGAAAAAGGAGAAAGTCGTCAGGATATGCATGAAGTCATCAAAGAGCATTCTTTTGCCGCAGGTAAAGTAGTAAAAGAACATGGCGGTGAGAATGACCTCCTGATACGTCTTGCCAATGATAAAAATATCCCCTTTTCTTTAGATGAAATCGAAGCGATAATCGGCGATTTCTCTCAGTTTACCGGAATGGCTGCAGAACAGACTGAAAAATATCTTACAGATACTGTAGTCCCGTTACTAAAAGCAAATCGAGATTCGATGACTGAAATCGATTCGTCACTTTTTGTTTAGTACCTTACTCCAGAACTACTGCAATAAAAAACAGGACACCGAGGAATGACGTTTGAAATTAAGTTGTTAGATATATCACCATGGTACTTATACCCCCTTGTGGGGTGTTAGTACCTTAACTCCAGAAACCCTGTCACTCAGTTCAGTACCCCCTTGTGGGGTGTTAGTTACTTGTGTTTTTACCGTTTAACCCCTGGTTTATCCCATAATGCAAAATCTAGAAGAGCTCATATTGAGAATCGATCCTAGTAAATTTCACTTTTTGAAATTTATTCTTGAAGGCTATGATAACATGGCTATACTTTCCAGTCTTAACAGTAGAGACGGACTGGTGGTCATCAGGTATCCGGCAAATTTTGCAAAAGACATATTTTCTCTTCTGGCAAGCATTGGGAAAAAAATTTCCTGATAGTTTATTAATTTAAAATGGTAGCGACACACCATGGATCAAAAAGTTTTCTTTATAAAGACGTTTGGCTGTCAAATGAACGAGAGAGATTCCGAGATAATGGCACAATCTCTTTCAGCATATGGATATATAGAGGGTATGGATATTGATGATGCAGATTTGATTATTCTCAACACCTGCTCCATTCGGGCAAAGGCTGAACAAAAAGTAATGAGCATGCTCGGATATCTGCGAAAGAGAAAAATCAATAAACCTCATCTCAAAATCTGTGTAGCCGGTTGTGTCGCCCAACAGGAAGGAAAAAAAATTGTATCAAAAATGGGTCATGTCGACCTCGTTGTGGGCACGCAAAACATATATAATATTGGTGAATTACTTAGCCAGTGTTCTGCAAATGGTCCGCAAATTGTCACCTCGTTAGATGATCAATATACTATTCCAAATCTTATACCGACTCTGTCCCGAGGGAATGGCGGTTCATCACCTTCTGCCGTGCCCTTTCGTAAATTTGTAACTATCATGCAGGGATGCAATAATTTCTGCACTTACTGTGTTGTACCACACACAAGAGGACGGGAAGTATCACGAAAATCCAAGGATATAATTAACGAGGTTAATATATTAATTGAAAGTGGTGTGAAAGAGATCACGCTTCTTGGGCAAAATGTCAATTCATACGGTAAGACAAATACAGTCAATGAAGGCCACGGTGTGTACTCATTTTCCGACCTGCTTCGCGAGGTCGGAAAAATTAAAAGGCTTGAGAGATTACGATTTACGACATCCAATCCAAAAGACCTTACAGATGAACTGATGCGTTGTTTCCAGGATATAGATAATTTATGTCATCAATTCCACCTTCCAGTCCAGGCTGGTTCAGACGCTGTTCTCAAAAAAATGAACCGCAAATATACTGTTGATCAGTACTTGATGCTGGTCGACAAATTACGCCGGTATTGTCAGGATATAGCTATAACAACTGATGTAATTGTAGGTTTTCCGGGTGAAACCTCACAGGACTTTGAAGGCACGATGAACCTCCTTGAGAAAGTTCAATTTCATGGTTCTTTCTCATTCAAGTATTCAGATCGACCAGGCACCGTGGCCAGTACATTTGAAGAAAAAGTTGAAGAAACCATTAAATCAGAGCGTCTCGCAAGGTTCCAGGCGAGACAGGATGAAATCAGCCTTGGACGTAACAGGGAGTACGTCGGTTCGACGCAAAATGTAATGGTTGAGGATTGCGGTGAAGAAAGTGTGAAAAGCCGGACCGAAACAAACCACATTGTACATTTTGCAAAAACAGAGGAACTGAAACCAGGAGATTGTGTTGATGTGACGATCACTCACGCCGGACAGCACTCTCTAAAGGGCGAAATCAAGGACGTATAACGGCACTCCCCTACCCTGGCTGGACAAATATTTTTTTATTGAGGATCTGTGTTTTCACCGGAGGTAGTGCTTGTGCTCTGCACTTCTTCAGCATCCTTTTCAGATTTTTTTATGATGTGAGCAACGCCATCCTGCTGGATAAAGCCAGGGAGCGGCAGATTCTGTTTCACCGGTACTATCCTTGGGCCTGTTGAAGATACGACCCTCCTCACCACTCGATTAGAGACTCTTTTTCCCTTGGCCGACGCACCTTTTATAAGATACTCGTCGAATATAATGTCAATACTATTCGTACGCGCTCTTGATGAAGGCATTAAATTTACCCGTGCAAACTTTTCCTCACCAAAACTCATCAGGAGAATTTTAGATCTTTTATGCTCTGTGAAAAGCGTATACTCTTTGTCCAGTATGAATTTTGGACTCTTGAATCGCTTCACGTAGGCAACGTTTCCCGCCCCATCTCTGTATATTATATTGAAGATTGTGTCTCTTTTTACTATTCCAAACCACTCCAGGTTATGGCCGACGAAAAGCTTGTCGGTAACTGGAATAATTTTATAGAGACCCGTACTCAATATAAGAATCAAGCGGTCATATTCAGAGCAGATCACTGACTGATCTTCTTTTTCATTTTCAACTTTAATCAGATGACCCATAAATCCGGATTGACGGTTATATCCGACTACAAGGTTTGATAGGGCAACTTTTCTTATACTGACCTCAGAAAAACTTTTTATCTCTGTCTTCCGACGATGGTCGGCGCCGTATTTTTCAAGGATGGTATCCAGGAAAGATATTGTGTACCCGATCATATCCTTTAAGGAATGCTTTATTCCAGCTATTTCCTTTCTGATTGCCCTGATCTCTTTTTGCTGTCTGTTGATATCGTAACGTGAAATGCGTTTGATTTTTATCTCAAGCAATTTTTCGATATCTTCTTTTGTTACCGGGCGAAGCAGCTCAGCTGTAAAATTGGCGAGACCTTCTTCAACACTTTTTATCACAGCCTTGTAACTCGTTTCTTCTTCTATATTTTTATAGAGACGCTCTTCAATGAAAATTTGTTCGAGTAGCCTTGCATGTAATTTTTCTTCCAGGCGACCAAGGTCAATTTTCAGTCCTTTTTGTAAGTCATCCTTGAGTTTGCAGGTGTTGTGTTTTAGCACCTCACTGACACTTGTTGTTTGCGGTGTTGTACCGTTTATAAGGGTCAAGTTAGGGGTAATGGGGACTTCGCAGTCGGTGAAAGCATAGAGTGCTTTTATAGTGTCTTTGGCATAAACACCACGTGCGAGTTTGATTTCAATCTCAACTTCTTCTGCCGTATAGTCATTAATTGATGTGATTTTTATTTTTCCGGCTTTGGCCGCTTTTTCTACAGAGTCTGTCAAAGATTGGGTAGTAGTGGTGTACGGTATTTCTTTGATAAGTATTGTTTTTTCATTCTCTTCCTCAATGCGGGCTCTGCATCGAATTTTCCCGTTACCGTCTTCATAGTTGCTCACATCAACAAAACCACCCTGCGGAAAATCCGGAAAAAGAATGAATTCTTCGTTTAATAATATCTTTTTTTGAGCCTCCAATAATTCGCAAAAGTTATGGGGCATTATTTTTGTCGCCATACCAACAGCAATCCCTTCGGCTCCCTGAAGAAGCAGCAGCGGGATTTTAGCCGGCAAAGTAACCGGTTCCAGCATCCTCCCGTCGTAGGATTCGACATATTCGGTAAGGTCTTTATTAAAAAGAACTTCCTTGGCTAGAGGGGAAAGCCTGCATTCAATATATCTTGCGGCCGAAGCCCTGTCGCCGGTGAAAATATTGCCAAAATTACCCTGTTGGGTTATCAGAAATCCTTTGTTTGAAAGATTGACAAGGGCTGCAAAAATGGATTGATCCCCATGGGGATGCAGCTTCATTGTGCCACCTACAACATTGGCCACCTTGTGGAAACGGCCGTCCTCCATATTGAAAAGTGTCTGGAGAATACGGCGTTGTACAGGTTTTAAACCATCATCAATGGTGGGTATTGCCCTGTCGCGAATAACATAAGATGTGTATTCGAGAAAGTTTTTATCAAACAGTTGATGTAATGTGCCGACAGATGATTCCATAGGGTCTTTTATAAGAGGCAGAAAATGATCGCCTGAAATTGTTAATGTAAATTCTATCCTAGCTCTTCAAACACGAGATTATCCATAATATACTTCCTTCTGTCAGGTGTGTTTTTACCCATATAAAAAGAGAGCACCTTGGTGACTTCGCTCAATGAATCAAGAGTTACCTGTTTCAGACGGATATCAGGGCCAATGAACTGTTTGAATTCTTTTGGGGAAATTTCCCCGAGTCCCTTGAATCTCGTGGTCTCCACTACTCTCTTATTTTTCCCTTTCCCCTGGAGTTTTATAGTTCCCAGTTGTTTTTCTTTTTCTGAGTAGCAGTAAATTGTCTCTTCTTTTGTACGTACTCGAAATATCGGGGTTTCAAGGATGTATATATATCCAAGTTTCACTAATGGCTCAAAATAGTGGAGAAAAAATGTAAGGAGAAGATTTCGAATATGAAGCCCGTCTACATCTGCGTCTGTAGCCAATATGACATAGTCATATCGCAGGTCTCCAATTGAGTTCTCTATGTCAAGAGATCTCATAAGAGAGTACATCTCGTCGTTTTTATACAAAACTGCAAGTTTCTGACCAAGTACATTCATCGGTTTTCCTTTGAGGGAAAACACTGCCTGAGTCAACGGGTCTCTCGAAGAGACAATTGAGCCGGCTGCCGACTGCCCTTCTGTTATGAATAGCATACTTTCCTGCCCAGGCGCAGAAGGTTTATTTTTTGATGGATGGTATTTGCAGTCCTTGAGCTGCGGGATTTTCAGGGCGACTTTTTTTGCCTTTGCCCGTGCTTCTTTTCGAACACTCTGCAATTCTTTCCGGACTTTTTCGTTTCTAAAGATTTTCTCAATCAGCGTGTCTGCAGATTCTGTATCTTTATATAGAGCACTTGAAACAGCATCTTTCACTTTGGAGACTATCACTGAACGAATTTCTGTGTTTCCCAGCTTGTTTTTTGTCTGGGACTCGAAGACGGGATCTTTTATTTTAATTGCCAGGGTTCCAACAATCCCGTCTCGAACATCTGTGTTTACAAATTTTTTATTTGAATACTCGTTAACACCCTTAAGTATACCTTCCCGAAATGCGGAAAGATGCGTTCCCCCTTCGCTGGTGTACGTTCCATTCACAAATGTAAAATAACTGTCTCCAAAAGAATCAGTGTGGGCAAAGGCAAACTCCAGGGTGGGCTCCTTGTAATAGATCGGCCGATAGAGATTCGCTCCATCGAGCTCCTTGTCAAGTAGGTCAAGCAGGCCGTTGGAAGAATAAAAAAGCTTCCTGTCCAGGTAGAGTTTGAGACCGGCATTCAGGTAAGCATAGCGCCACATCCTCTTTTCAACAAAAGAGGGGTCAAAGTGAAAACCAGGGAACATATTTTTGGATGGTAAAAATTCTATGTGTGTGCCGTTTTTTAAATCTGCTTGCCCTAGATCTTCTTTAACAAGATCACCATCGATGAACTGCGCCGTTGCATATTTACCTTCACGGTAGGCTATTACAACAAACTCCTCAGATAAAGCATTAACTGCCTTAGTGCCAACTCCGTTGAGGCCGACTGAAAACTGGAATACTTCGGTATTGTACTTTGCTCCCGTATTTATAACTGAAACACAGTCGACAAGTTTTCCCAGTGGTATCCCTCTGCCAAAGTCGCGAACAGTTACCCTGCCGTCATCATCGATGGATACATCAATACGCTTTCCGGCACCCATAATGAACTCATCAATGGCATTATCTACCACTTCTTTCAGGAGAATGTAGATACCGTCATCATGGTTCGATCCATCACCTAGCCGCCCTATATACATGCCCGGACGTTTCCGGATATGTTCAAGGGAACTCAGGGTTTTAATTTTGCTTTCGTCGTAATTATGGGCAGGTGCAGTCATAGTGTAATCTATCAAATAGAGTGAGGTTAGCGATGGACAAACATACTATTGTATTTTTATTGAATGCGCAATACTGTTCAAATACTGCTCAAATTATGTGCCATGTATCTAGGAGCTTGTCCGAGAATAGGCATTTTCTCTCAAGTCGAACCATTTTGAAAAAATAAGCGCAACCATATATTTGATATTGTGAGCATTGTTTTTTCAAAATAACGAAGAGTTGGGTGAAAGGGGCATTCTCGGACAAGCTCCTAGTGCAGCTGCTCAACGCTCCGGCCTACATCATCCTGATACGTTCACAATCAGGACAGACCCAGGTTGGTCCATTACTTATACCCCACTTGTTTTCTTCAAAACATACCTTACAGATTTGAAAGCCGCAGGGGCAACTCCAGCAAAACTCCTGCTTTTGTTTGCAACAGTGGCAACGATATTCACCAATTTTTCTTCTCCTGAAACCAATCTTTTCAGCGACTTCATCTTTCATCATCCGACCTCACTTTCCACCCATTCAGCATATTCAACACTGCCTTCAGTGCTGGTTTGAGCTACAATTTCAGGGAGTTCGTAAGGGTGAGTCTCTTTTAGTCGTGTATTAACCTGCTCGCAGAGTTCAGCTGTCGTTTTTAACGTCAAGGTAAATTCAGTTGAGTTCGCTATGCTGCCCTCCCAGCGAAAGAAGCTTGTTATCGGGCCTGAAACCTGAGCACATGCGATTAGCTTTTCATTTAAAAGTAATCGAGCTGTTTTTTCAGCATCCTCTTTGGACTCAAAAGTTGTTGAAATCATGACAAGAGTAAGCATGTTGACCCCCTTTTGTTGTTGTTTTTTTAAAGAAATCCGGTAAGAATTGCGCCAAATACTTTTCTTTTTTTCTCTATTATAATATCTTAGCCAGCAATTCAAACTGAATACAGCCTCTCTTCTCAATTTAATTATAGGTGAATATATGTTCTTTGTTGTCGATATTGGGAATTCACATACAGTCTCTGGCCTTTACTCTGGAAATAAGCTTGTAGGGCAGTGGCGTCTCAAATCAGATAATAAAAGTACTGCCGACGAGCTGGCAGTCTCTTACAACGCTCTTTTTTCGATGGCTGGAATTGATAAGAATGAAATACAAGGCATCGTTCTGGCCAGTGTGGTACCTACTCTGGAGACCGCCTGGATAAAATGCTGTAAAAAACACTTCTCCTCCAACCTGACTCATGATATTTTTGTGGTCGCGGTAAATGATATCAAGGATCTGATCAGTGTAAAGCTGGATAATCCAAGAGAAGTAGGCGCAGATCGCCTGGTAAATAGCATTGCTGCTTGTGATATGTATAAATGTAAGCTCATAGTCATTGATTTTGGGACTGCAATAACCTTTGACTGTATCACAGAAGATTGTGAATATCTTGGTGGAACAATCCTGCCCGGAATTGCTATTTCTCTTGAAGCACTGGCCAATAATACTGCCAAGCTACCGCACATTGATGTTGCAGAAACACCGCTGTCCATCATTGGAAAAACCACCTCACAGGCTATGAGGAGTGGGATTCTCTACGGGTATGGGGCGATGATTGACGGCCTCGTCAAGGGGATACGTGCAGAAATGAAAAGGCAACCTGATGAAGAGGTTAAGGTTATCGCGACAGGGGGAATGGCCGAACTGATCGCGCCTTTTACTACCTCTATTGACTCGATAGATCCTATGCTTACTCTTAAAGGCCTGAAAATAATATATACAAAGAAAGTGGATCGATGAAAACCTCGCCCCTATGTCCTCCTGCCCTTAAAAAAGGAGATACAATTGCTGTCATCGCTCCTTCCGGGCAACTAAAGGAGTTTCCTCCTTTTGCAAAAGGAATTAGAATTTTGGAAGAAATGGGGTTTGGGGTCAAATTCCCAAGAAGCCTCTGGCCTGGAATCGATTATCTGTCGGACAGTGATGAAAATCGCGGTGTAGAGTTCAACAGGCTCCTCTCTGACCCGGAAGTAAAGGGTCTTATCATGATGCGAGGCGGGTATGGCTGTCTTCGCATGCTCGATCAGATTGACATCAAACAGGTCACTCGCCATCCCAAGGTAATAGTTGGTTTTTCCGATATAACCGTTTTACAGAATTTCCTCTACGAGAATACCGGATTAATGAGTCTTCACGGTCCTGTAGTCACTTCACTGCATACCAGTACTCAACCATCCCTGGAAAGACTTTTTCATTGCCTCACAGGAAATTGGCGAGGCCCCATTACACCACAAAATGTTGAGGTGCTGCAGGCCGGTCCCAGTTCCTCCGGCCCATTAGTCGGTGGAAATCTTGCGAGCCTTGTCACTCTCCTTGGCACACCTTATGATTTTAAGTGGGACGGCAAGATCGTATTTCTCGAGGATATTGATGAGCCCCCTTACCGGATTGATCGTATGCTCACACAGCTTTTTTTGGCTGGAAAATTTAAAAATATTAATGGACTTATTCTTGGAGACTTTACTCTTACTGCATTTCAGGATGATATAGAAAAACTCAGATACAGGGAGCAGGTGTGGAAAAGAATATTGGAGGTTTGCGAACATGGAGATTTTCCAATTTGGGCTAATTTCCCTTATGGACACTGCCACCATAATATCACCCTTCCCTTAGGGGCAATAGGTCTGATGGACAGAGAAAAAACAAGTCTGGTCTTCGCCTGATCCAGCGTATCGTTTCTATAACCTGTTTGACTTGAACCACTATTAATGATATAGAGAGGGGTAGAATTACTCTCCAATTATGATGCACTCATTATAACTTTACGACATTATATAACGATATGACCTCTGCTATTTTTACTAAAAAACATCTGTCCATATTCATCGTTCTGGGATTTTTTGTTCTCCTTTGTTCTTCAAACAGCCTTGCCGCTGAATACGTGAGTGTAAAAAAAGATAACGTAAATGTCCGAACTGGTCCAGGTACAGATAATCCTGTTTCGATGGAGCTGTTTGCCGGTTACCCCCTAAAGGTGATTAAAAAACAGGGTGAATGGATTAAGTTTTCTGATTTTGAAAATGATACCGGATGGATACACAAATCTCTTGTAACTAAGGGAGACAGCGTTATCATCAACGCGAAAAAAAGTGTCAACATGCGTTCCGGTCCTTCTACAAAGAATTCAATTGTTGCAGACATAGAACGTGGTGTTGTGCTGACAAAAATTTCCCAGAAAGGGAAATGGACTCAGGTGCGACACAGCAGCGGAACGGTAGGCTGGGTGTATAACCCCCTGATATGGCCATAAATCGAAAGATTTCCGGCTTAGTTTTGTGCCTCTAAAATTGCTTCGATAGTAGCATCTAAAGCGAGGGGAAGTCTCACTTTCTGTTTTGCTTTGTTAGTGAAGAGCAAATAGCCGTGCTCCAGCCCGTGATAGAGTAAATCCCTTGTGATTTCAACATCTCTTCTACAGTATTTTTGAATTAAATCAATTTTACCCTCTCTGTACCACTTTAGTGCCTGCAGGCCGTCGGCTGTTTTTTGAACCCCCAGGGTGGTTTCTGCCAGTCGATTCAGACTCAGCCTATACCCCAGATATCCATGTACCTCTTCTAAAAGATCCAGTGTGGGTAAGTTGTTGAGATTTATTGTCGTATACCCGGAGAGTACTCTATTATCAAAACGCTTATTGTTAAACCCCACAACAAGATCCAAACTTTGCAGGTGCTCGATTAAACCAGGGATATCATCTTCCAGGTACGTTACACAGCCACCAAGCTTTGAGTCAAAAACGACACCGACGGATATCCCCATTTTCTCACATTTATTCCACCCTCCTACCTCTTCTGCTGAACGGATTGTCTCCAGATCAAATACTCCGTACCTTTTTGGAAGCGTGTCAAGGCCGACTTTTTTAGATAGCACGGGAGTCGAAATATATTTCTCTTCAATTACTTGATTTGTAATTCTAACTTCTTCTGTCTCTGGTAGTTTCGGAGTTTTCTCGATTATTTCCGTTAAAAGAACCAGGCAGCTTTTTTTGTCTATCGGTCTGTTCCCCGAACCGCATTTGGGTGAATGGACACAGGAAGGACAGCCATTTTCACAACCACACTCTTCAACCGCCACTCTCGCCTGCAGGATAAGTTGTTCAGCTTTGCAAAAAGCCCCTTTGGACAGTCCAACGCCCCCAGGATAACCATCATAAATAAAGATAGAACTCCTTTCGGTCTGGTTGTGCAGAGGATAAGCAATACCACCGATATCATTTCTGTCGCATAACACGAGGAGCGGAAAGAGAGCGATCATTGCATGTTCCAGTGCGTGGATAGCCCCCATAAAATGGCATTTATTATGCTCAAGCATGGTTCTAATCTCATCAGGTAAATCAAGCCACATGGCCTCTGTTTCAATGATCTGGTCCGGCAAATCCAGGGGGATTGTTGAAATCAGTTTCTGAGTCACACTGTTACGCTTTTGAAACCCCTTTGTCTTTTCAGTCACCCTGACCCTGCCAAAAGAAACATAAACTCCAAAGCATCTCTTTTTCTCTATTGTTTCCAAGATTTGGGTTCTCTTCTCCGTCATTGGCCGGGTGAAATAGTTCGGTTTCCCCTCTCGAACTACAATTTCTTTACCGATAAGATCCAATTGTTCAACGATAAAAGTCTTACCTCTGTGCAGATATACAGCGCCCGGATGACATTCCTTTACACTCCTGCTGCTATCCATTTCTCCAATTATCTCACCATTCTCACCGTTAATAATACCCAGCTGTTCCCCGCCTCCTCTCAGACTTATCAATCGTTGAGGGCGTTTTCTTGATGAAAGCCAGCGTCCCCCGGAACCGGTTTCAAGCAAAATTCCCTGGTTGGTAAGAGCGGTGACACGCTGCTGGATTGCTGGCTCTGTCAAAAGGGTCTCATCATGGCTGATAGGCAGTTCTGCAGCACAACAATGCAGATGTTGATCCATAATCACACTATTTTGGGGATTGAGAACCGCGGCCTCAGGAGATCTCCTGAACAGATCCTCCGGCACTCTCATAAAGTGTTGATCCAGAGCATCTTCCTGACCAATCATTATAATTGCAGATTTCCGCATACTGCGACCTACGCGACCACCACGCTGCCAGGTCGCGATAATGGATCCCGGATAACCTACAAGAATACAGAGATCAAGATCTCCGATATCGATGCCGAGTTCAAGCGCTGATGTTGTGATTACTCCAAGCAAGCTGCCGGAAAACAATTTTTTCTCAATATCTCTTCTTTCTTCAGGGAGAAATCCGGCACGGTAGGAACTCAATTTTGATGCTTCCTTGCCCAGTCTGGGAGAAGTCCAAATGTTAATAAGTTCGGTCATTTTCCTTGACTGGGTATAGACTATTGTTCGAAGTCCCCTCTTAACCGCAGCTTCCAGTAATTGGCTCGCCGTGTAAGCCGCGCTATCCCAAGGGTTTAGCAGCAGTATATTTTTTTCGGCCTGTGGAGCGCCGCTTTTGTCGATGACATGCACGTTTCTTCCAATCAATGACTTACCCAATTCTTTAGGGTTACCAATTGTTGCTGACAGCAGTATGAATGTCGGGTGAGATCCGTAGAGGGCCGCAATCCTCTGTAACCTCTGCAGCACCCATGCCATATGAGAGCCGAGGATGCCACGATAGGTATGGACCTCATCAATCACAATGTACCGCAGTTGTTTGAAAAAGTGAGCCCAGCTGTCATGATATGGTAGAATTGACAGATGAACCATTTCCGGGTTCGTAAGTATAACGCGGGGAGGTTTTTGCCGTATTTTCCTTCTCATATACTGAGAAGTATCACCATCAAAAACCGCTGCTATTTTTTTATATTTTTCAGTTAGAGAGGGAGGCAAGGAAAAGAAGAGTTGATTAAGTATATTAAACTGGTCTCGAGCCAGCGCTTTCAAAGGGAAAAGGTAAAGGGAATAACCCGGGTTTTCTGTAAATAAACTATCGAGAACCGGCAGATTGTAAATCATACTCTTGCCGGATGCTGTCGGGGTGGCTACCATTATATCTTTGCCTTCTTGAATCCGGTTAATTGCCACCTGCTGATGTGTGTAGAATTTCTCTATCCCGTTTTTTTTCAATAACTGTACGAGTGTAGGGTCTAAGTTAAGTGACGTGGTGGCAAAACGAGATTCTACGGAGGGTATTGTTTTGTGAAATACCACCTGTGGTCCGAATTTTGAGGAGCCTTTTAAAGATGAGAGATACTCGGAAACGTCTGGAGTCATTTACTTTGAATTAAACTCAATGTGAGAGGGGATGTTCTTTTCAGTATCAGCTTGAGGGGTATAAGTGCCTCGAAGATCTCTCTGTGTTCGCTATCTGGTGATTACTTTAAGTTCCTAATTTTAAACGACTCTTCAGATTTCTTGTTTTTTATGACTGGTTTTCAGGAGTAAGGCACTAAAGGGTTGCTTAAATACGGGAGAAGGTATATTTTGCACAGCGTTGACGAAGAGAAGTGGCGGTATCCCCTGCCCTTCTCCTCATAGTATACACGTTTTTTCGTGAATAATTAGATTAACTTTATCACCGTATATTCAGACATGCCATCTATTGCGACGATAGGTCCTGTCGGCTCGGATTGTTACCAGGCTGCTCACCAATATGCCCCGGATGCAGAGTTGATCCTCTTTCGCAAGCTTTCGGCCATTATCAACGCCTTTAGTAAGGGAGAAGTCGATCAAGCGCTCATCCCGGTTTATAACACGCGGGAGGGTGAGGTTAAAGAATATTTCAGACTTGTCTCACAAATGGAAGAGGGCTACTGGATAGATAATGTGGTTCTTCCTATACATCTCTCTTTGGGGAGTCTTGAAAACAAACCTGACATTCTATCCACAATATCTACCATTATTGGCCGTGGATCCGTTTTTAAACAGTGTGACGAATATATCGAAGATACTTTTCCAGATGCGACACTTATGGCTGTTCAGGATATTGAACAGGCTATGCTGGAAATTAAACGGGAACGACGGCTCAACTATGCGGTTATTGATTCTGAAGAACTCGTGAAAAAACATGGGTTCGAATTAATCGCAAGGGAAGTAGTATCTCACAACAGAACCAGATTTGCGATTATTGGGAAGAAGCTCGCCCCGTTGACCGGTTATGATGCAACTGCAGTTATTACCAAACCACTAAAAGACCGTGTAGGTTTGCTTGCAGATATCCTCGGGGAATTTACGAGGCGCGGCATTAATATCCTCGACCTGCAATCCGAAAATGATATCGAGACGCAAAAACTTCGTATTTACGTAGAGGTAGAGGGCCATATTAAAGATACTAACATGTCTGATGCCCTTGAGACAATAGAGTCCAACGTGATCCAGGAGAAGGCTGCTTTAAAAACCCTCGGTTCTTTCCCCCGTGTAGACATGAGGGTTAAAAAAATCAAGTCATTTGGCTTCGTTGGCAGTGGAGGTATGTCCAGCTGGTTTGCCGAAAGACTTGAAAATGAAGGATATACTACCTCTATCACAGGTCGATCATCAGCCCTTACGCCTACCCAAATGATTGATCTGGTCGATGTCGTTATAATCTGTGTTCCAATTTCAGTTACATCTGAAACAATTAGGGAGTTCGGGCCACTCCTGCAGGATGGACAGGCTTTAATAATTCTTGCCGGTGAATCGGAAAACACACTGCAGGCGGCAATTTCTTCAACGAGTCCTGGGGTTGAAGTTATGTTTGTACATAACTTATGGGGGCCCCAGGCTTTGACTATGAAAGATAAAAATGCTGCTATCGTAAGGACTTCCCGGAGTGGGAGTTTCTGCAGCGAATTTGAGGCATTTCTCTATAAATATGGAGCCGATATCTATCATGACAACGCACGTAAACATGACCTGCTTATGGGAGTCAGCCAAAAACTGCCAACGACCATTTCTGTAGCTCTGGCGATGACTCTCAGTCAACATGCAATAAACAGCGATGATATTAACAGTCACTCGACCCTGACCTCTCTCTATGGTATTTTAGCGATGGCACGTGTCCATAGCCAAAACCCAAGGACCTATGCTGAAATTATGGCAACTACCGGAGACGGAGAAAAAATTGTTAAAAGTTTTGCAGAAAATTTGTCCGTTCTGATTGACTTAGGCGAGCAGGGGCAGATAGAAAAACTCAATGAAATAATGAAAGAAAATACAAAAACGATGGCACCTTCCTTTCTCGAGTTACGTATGAAACAGGCAAAAGCTATTGATGACGTAATGAGTACACCAAGTATGAAGATGAAGTAGGTGTCTCACCCCTATGAGAGGGATATGTACAATATTGATATATCTAACAAAATAACTTCAAAAAGACATTCCTCGGTTTCTTGTTTTTATTACAGAAGTTCAGGAGTAAGGTACTAACGTCTTAAGTACTGCAATGGTAATTCGCAATAGAGCAGGATACTGCCGCCAGGGAAAATCAGGCAGAATAGTCCTGCAATTTTAAATATTTTTCAGGAGTTGTATTATGTATCGAGATTTAAGCTTTCTGGATGAGGTGAAAATTTGTCCTCACTGTAATGAAAAACTCTCTTGCTGTGAAGCACCTCAGATACATGTTGGTGACGGACTCGGTTGGGGGTCAGATATTTTATTTATCTGCCTAAGTGATAATTGTTCCTTGTTTTTAAAAGGTTGGGATCATGTCGGAGATAAATATGGACATCATGCCTCATACCGTTACATGGAATTACCG
The DNA here is from genome assembly GCA_964196355.1 of uncultured Myxococcota bacterium. Taxonomy (GTDB): domain Bacteria; phylum Desulfobacterota; class Desulfobulbia; order Desulfobulbales; family Desulfocapsaceae; genus Desulfomarina. Next base: position 3,996 of record CAXMTO010000116.1, on the reverse strand, counting down.
GGAAGCAAAGAAAGTAATGTCATGATGGTTGGCAATAAAGACGCGTTTAAGGCAAGCATAGTTGATCCGGAGGCAATTAAGAACCAAAATGTAAGATATAGTGCGGAGAAGAAAGCTGTCGAAGAACTCAAAACCTGCCTCGAAGAAAAAAATCTCTCTCCTGTTATGACTCTACTCCTTGACGAGGGATCCCAGAATAGTTCCAGGGTCTTGGCTCTGGAATATCTGATAAAATTGGGTGATTTTACTTGTCTCGATGCCTTAAGAAATCACACCTTCAGAGATGAAGCGTTTAAGGGAAAGGTAGATACTGCCTTGAAACAGCTGCTTGCTGCGAATTTCAAAAAAGAATGCCCATACTGTGCGGAAATAATTAAATCTCAAGCCCAAAAATGCATGCATTGTAAAGAAAACCTTTAATCCCTTACTTCTCATTTTCCTGCTTTTACCCCATCAAGGCCCTTATTCCGTTCATCCGGGATAGATATTTATCTCTTGCAAAACTAAGGCTGACCGGGTATAAGAAACTCGGTTTTCATACATGGGAAAATATGTGGTGAATGTAGCTCAGCTGGTTAGAGCATCTGGTTGTGACCCAGAAGGTCGGGAGTTCAAATCTCCTCATTCACCCCATTTATATATAAGTAAAAAGGGGTGATTCTAGTTTTTTATGAATCACCCCTTTTTTTTAATCCACCCTGCTGCGCCATCTCTCTATCTGGATATAAATAACACCCCACAAGGGGGTAGAACTGAGTGACAGGGTTTCTGGAGTAAGGTACTAATAATGCAAAAATACAGTAAGATTGAAAATCCTGAAATATTTGGCCCTCTTTTTAATGTTTCTTCCGAATGGATGAGTGATTGCCCTGAATATGCAGAAGATATCGAGTTTACCACCGCCGATAAAACAGCCCTGATATGTAGATTGTTTCTGGCCGGAGAAACTGCACCGACCCTGCTCTATTTTCACGACAGCATGGAATCCATTGAAAAATACGATAAAATCAGCAGAAATTACATTAAACATGATATAAATTTTCTATTCACCTCCTATCGAGGTATGGGAAAAAACGGTGGAAACCCCGGGATTATCTCTATGATGGAAGATGCAGATTTTATTCTGCATGAGACGCTTCTTCTTACTCAGAAGAAAAAACTTGAAGGTCCTCTTTTCGTTATGGGGAAATCCCTGGGGTGTGCATGTGCCATCGATATTGCTTACAATTATGCTGACTCACTTAAAGGGATGATCATTGAAAGCGGATTTTGTGATACCATACCTTTTTTAAAGGGGGTGGGAGTTGATATGTCCCAGAGAGGGCTCTCTGAAGATGATTGTTTCAATAACAGAGAAAAAATTGAAAAAATTAAACTGCCGACTCTTATTTTCCATGGTTCCAGAGATACCCTGGTAACACCTGCACAGGCTGAAATCCTCCAGGCCACATCGGGTGCAAGAACTAAACAGTTTCACATTATCCCGGGTGCGAATCGTGATACAATGATTGAAACCGGAGGGGAACTCTATTTTAAGACTATTAAGAACTTTACCGATACGGTAAGCGGCGTAAATACATGGCGGCAGCGCCGGAGAAAATACCAAAAATAAACGAGGACTACAATTTCATGAAGCGAACTGACTACCTCTCCTGGGATGAATATTTTATGGCTGTTGCTTTACTGGCCGCACACAGAAGCAAAGACCCCAGTACCCAAGTGGGTGCATGTGTAGCGAATGAACAAAACAAGATTGTTGGTGTCGGATACAACGGTTTTCCATGGGGATGTTCAGATGACGAGCTTCCATGGGCACGACAGGGAAAGTTCCTGGAGACAAAATACCCCTATGTCTGTCACGCCGAACTCAATGCGGTCCTAAATTCGATTTCCAGGGACTTAAGACGTTGTCGTATATATGTGGGCCTATTCCCCTGCAATGAGTGCACAAAGGTGATTCTTCAGGCAGGTATTGAAGAAATTATTTACCTGTCAGATAAGTACAGGGGAAGTGATCAGGTAAAGGCATCAAAGATTATGTTGGATAAATCTCCCAATATTACCTACAGGCAGTTGAAGACAGAGCTTAGGAATATACGCATAGATTTCGCGCCACCAGAAATGTGAGTTCTCTAACCCGGATTTCTCACCAACAAAGTTTTTCGCAGGTCGAGACGCCGGGCATGAAGCTGTAGTAAGCTACCGCAAATGCTCGGCAACGAAGCAGCTGCGGAAAAATCTGTTGGCCCGAAGGGTGAACTTTTTAATTTGAAACAAAATACAGTCTGGTTTCTGAGTGATTAATCAACTTCTAATTAGCTCTTGATATTGAGGTTCAAATCAAAAAGTTCATGAGAAATGCGGGCTAAAAATCATTTCACTCTACGCAGTCCTTTTTTGTCGTTCTTCTGGTCCGGCAGAGGAGGGACCACTGGAGTAACTTTACTATCGAGATCAATTGCCTTAAAAAACACTTCGTCCCCACCCATCGTAAATATTTCCTGTCCCGTCATCTGGGGTGTTCTCAAAGTCCACGTCATCTTCTGAAGCGGTACGGACAGCATCTTAAACTGGAGGTTCCACCATTCATCTTTTCTTGCCGCATCCTTCACTATATCAAGCACATAGGCGTAGATAAGCATCTGCGGTTCTTTGGATGCAATTAAAACGACATCACCAGCCTCCGTCGTATCTTTAAAATCTATTATCTGTTTAAGCTCAGCGACAATTTTTTTCATCAATGTTCCTTCTTTATAGTAGATATCCATTCCCGGTTAACGAGAGAGGTTGCTGGTTCGATTATACAGCCATAATTCCCCTGTGCTATTTTCAAGGTCTGCTCCTTCAACCATCAATCGCCAACCTTGGTCATTGAGTCAATCACCACAGAATGATCGGTAAAATAGCTACGCGTAGTTGTTCGGTTAAACATGGACAATCCATCCAATAAGGGAGTAACGACATCTTTTGTCAGGATACTTATCTTCCTGGCTGCCGCTTTATCCTCAATCGCAATTACAGTACTTGCAAGAGTAAGCAAGGATTTGAATATATTGATCAGTTCAACATTGTTTGTATAGCTGATATAATTGTTAGCCTCTGAGAGTCCCTTGTCAATTTCCAGGAATCCGGGGTCATTTCTTAAATTTAGTCCATTATAGCTGCTGTCAACCACTCGTTTGGCCAGGCTCCTGCTGTTGCCTAGGAAAAGGTAGTTATCCAGGAAACCGTATAGGGGCTCCAACCCATCCTGTGGAGACTTTGTCCATGAATACAACAGCGCAGATCCATGTTCTTCTTTTCTTAGTGGAAAGTCGTAACTTGATGCCAGTTTTTCTAGAACAGTCTCAAGTTTTTCCCTATTCTCAATCTTAAACAGCATTATCCCATAAGGAATAGACAGGAAATTACCATCCTGGCTCTTGGTTATTATATAACTGAACTCTTTACCCAGAAATGCAAGGAGCTGATCAAGCGTTTCTCCTGACTGATCTTTGAGAGTTTTAGAGAGCTCTGTCAGTTTATTATCAGTTTGGGGAACTGTCTCATTGTAGTACTGATAGAGGGATCTGATATCGATAGCGTTCGACCAGTAAAATACGAGGGGATCTTGTGGAGAAAATTGCAATGTATCACAGATTGCTGGAGGGGTTTTCAGTTGTTTATCAACAAAATTATTCACTATTTTGTCATCGTGAAGGACTACAATCTTATCCTCTATAAGCGACTGGGTTTTCCATGCTCCATAAGAAAAACCAGCAAAACCAGAGGTAGCCGCAAATTCTTTTTCTGCAACATTTTTTCCTGGATACTCTTGAGCGATAAGACCTGATGCAATAAGCTCTCTACTGTTTTTCAATGACAGGAATAAAAATTGATCCGGATGAGCATAGAGATTTCTTAAACTCGAATACACGCCATTTTTCGGCAAAGATGGTAAATCACCGTCAAAAGTATCGATACATTGGCGGAGTTGCTGCTCCTCGAAACTGACGA
>CAXMTO010000115.1:0-8544 GCA_964196355.1 uncultured Myxococcota bacterium | reverse complement strand
GGGTGTTATTCCGTCGTCTTAACCGAGGGCGATGATTACATCTGCGTGAACTGTTTCGACAACTTCGATTCGTTGGAATACTGCCAGTGGTGCTACGAAGGAAATACTGGCGATATGGGGAGCAGTTACGCGTTTGGCTGCAATATGTGTGAAGGAAGTCTGGGTTGGCATAAGGCTGATTAAAATAAAAAAACCTTACTGCTGATCGAGTTTGCCCAAGCTTGACCGTTCTCAGGAGTGTCTATCCCGTAGAGGCGATCCTATGATGTTTCTTGGATGAATCTAAGATGGTGATTGTGTCGCCGTCCGCCACACTGATTACTTTGCCGATGAGGCTATGGCTCTTAACAGGGAGGATTGCCTACCATTTGCCTACCAGGTGCCCTAATAACAAAAATGCCCTTACGATAACTCGCAAGCAAGGGCATTTATATATAAACATCTGGACATACAGATGATTTTGCTTGGTGGCGATATTCTCCATTTCCCGGATAAACTTCCCAGCTACAAAAATGTACCCATTCACAATGAGGAACTGTGCGCCAAGGGAGATGGCAATCCGTTTGTTGCCGTCCTGAAAACAATGGAATTTACAGGCGCTATGAAAGAGATGGGACAACTTCTCTTCAAAAGTCGGATAGTAGTCATCATTCTGGATATGGTCCAGAACACTTTCCAGCCTCCCCATATCAAGATGTCCCAGCACGCCGCCCCCACTCACCTCGACTGTTTTCCTGTGGACATCAATGGCCTGGTCAATTGTCGGGTAAATAATCGGCATGTTCAGCGATCCTTCAACCGTTTGAAGACTTCTTTTGCATCTTCAAGACGATCGACCAGCTCTTTGCTCTTCTCACCGAGGAACCGTTCAAACTCATCCGCCTGCAATGGTGTAATATATTCTTTCAATTGAAGGTGGAGGGCTTCACGAAAAGCAAGATCACGGCTCGCCATCTTATTCCTGGCCCTTTCTATCAAAGGTTGCCAATGGGGTTGGGCCTCAAATTCCTGAAAAAGCGTATCCACCTGCCATGATGTAAGTTTTCGCCCCTCCCTTTTGAACGCCTCTTCAAGAACCTTGGCAAAGCCGTATTCATAAGCAGCCACCAAATCGAGAATTTCAGAGTATAAAGTATCGCGGACCTTATCCTTGGCATGCAGCCGCAATATTTTTCGGTACTCTTTGGCGTTCCCACGAAAAATGCTTACATAGATTTTGTCCGTGTACATGGGATATTTGAAGTTACCCATGGCCACATAATCACGCAGGGCATCAGTAAATTCTTTTCGGTAATCTTCTTCCTGGAACCAGGACAAGAGAAAATCTTCGTCCCGCTGGTTAATATACTTGGTGCCGCCGCCTGAACGCTGATTGATAGCATCAATGACAATATCAAGGATAGCCTGCCGTAAAAGCCTTGCCCGCTCGCTTTCGGTCAGCAGCATGGCGATATTCAGAAAGGCCCGGAAATCAAAGATGCCAAGCTGGTTTGTTTTGCTACCGACATGAATGTCGGGAACAAATTGTTTTTTGATTGCTTTCTTAAACGATTTCAACCTATTGCCACGCAAAACTTCGTAACCGTTTCGTCCGAGTTCCTCACCGTGTTTTTCCAGATGCCGCTCGATAGTACGCGCATCAACCTCATAGAAAGCGGCAACTTGCTCCTTGGTCAGTCTCTCGGCTCCCTCAAACTGGATTGAGGACAGATGAGTCGCCTTCTGGATTTCTGTGACTGCATAGGGGTTATTAAGAATATTCTGCCGGTCAACCGGTGAATTGGTCAGGTCTTTGGCCATTGGCCTTTTCTCCATGTCATTTTTATACCTTTACAACCTCTCACACCGTCCAAGAATGAGACAGCTTCTCAGCCTTTCTTAGAATCCAGCTCAATAGTATCATCAGGCTTAAGGCGGCAGGATGATGGCTTCGTCCGCTCTTTCACCAAAAAGCCTAACCCTAGCCTTCTATGAGATGGAAGAACCCCTATTGGTCCTAGGTGCCAATGTTGTTCCGCAGGATCTCTGATTGACCATTCTCTGAGCCAGTAGTTCTTCCTATAATTAATATCTTTTTCGTCCTCTTGTTCTTTTATTTCATCCTCAGTTTTTCGGCCCACGCATGATTTCATTCTCATAACACCAACAATTGTATCACGTTCTTTGGCAAGAAAAGTAATGCCAGGGAAATTAGAAAATAATTCAATAAACATTCTTTCGATTTCCAATCGTTGATTATCACCATAACCCTTAAAAACAGCAATATGAAGAGGGTTATTCAGCATAGCAAAGCTGAGTACTTTTGCCGATTCCTGAATATCACTTAGTTCCATTAAGGAAATGTGGAAGGTATCCATATCGGTTCCTCAATCAATAGAAGTTTTTATTTCAAAAAATATTTTATTGCACCTTGCTCGCAGCCGTCAACACAAGTGCCGCAGAGAATGCATTCCTTGAGTAGCCAAAAGCGATTTTTCTCATCAGTTTTTAGGTTGTTTCATGGTTTTTTTTGTTCGTCTGGTGGCAACGGCTGCCAGGGGATCGTCTGGCCAGAAATGTTTGGGATATCTTCCCTTGAGGTCTTTTTTTATTTCCGGATAGGTTCGCTGCCAAAACCCCGCCAGATCAGTTGTCACCTGGAGAGGCCGCTGGGCGGGGGAGAGGAGATGCAGCAGGATTGGGATTCTGCCGTCGCAGATAACTGGTGTCTCCTGAAGTCCAAACATCTCCTGAATACGAACGGCAAGGAAGGGAGGTTCATCCTGCTGGTAGCGAAGCCGGATCCTGGAACCGCTGGCCACGGTAAGGGTGGTTGGGGCCAGGCGTTTTAGCTGCTGCTGTTTTTTCCATCCCAGTATGGTCTTAAATATCTCCAGCAGGTTCAGCTGTTTCAGCTGAGCTGCTTTACTGATGCCGGCAAGGTAAGGATTAAGCCAGGAAAGATCACGAATCAGTTCGCTGTCGCTGAGATCTGGCCAAGTTTCATTGGGCTGCCATGAGCGCAGACAGTTTACCCTGGCCTGGAGTTGGCGTGACTCCCTGTCCCAGGGCAGGGAGCTTATCCCCATATCTCTGATGCCGGTCATTAGAGCCTGGGTCACCTGGTCAGGGGATACCTTTTTCGCGGGTTGTTCTTCCACAACGATGGCGCCCAGGCAGAGGCGATCAGCGGCAATAACTTTCCTGGTGTCGTTATCCCAGTATACCGCCGTCGTTTGACTAAACAGGCTGCTATGCTGTCGGCGCAGTTCTGCGAGTGACAATGATGCGGCAAGAAAGATCCTGCCCTGTTTACTGCCGGCATCCAGCTTGGGAACGACAAGGTATTCACTGATCGATAGCGGGTCAAATTTCGGGAGCTTGGCACCGCGACCGGATGACAGGAGGTAGCTTTCCTGCCGCCCCTGACGGCGGCGGGCAACCCGGTCCGGATAAGCAAAGGCCAACAAGAGGCCTGCAGTTTCCGGGTCACAGGGTTTTCGTCGTTCGTGCATTCGCTGCAGCCAGGTACGTGCATTTTTATCGACCCGGCTGCATGCCCCGGGGTCGCCTCCGTTATCTTTTACTGCAGCAGCTTTTTTCTTTCGCCACAGTGAGAGCAGGTTCAGCCTGTCCTGCAGATCGGCGGTTGCGGTATCAGCGTTGTTTCTCAGGATATCCCGTTCCGAGAGGAGAGCTGCCAGGTCACATGCCAGTGATGCCTGGCCTATTTTTTTTCCTTGAAGCAGCATGTGCCCAAGCCGGGGATGTACGGCAAGGCCGGCCAGTTGTCTGCCGGTTTCAGTTATCCTGCCTGAACTGGTTAAAGCATCCAGCGAAAAGAGGAGTTCCCTTGCCTGCTGGTAACCGCCCTCGCGAGGCGGGGTGAGCCACCGCAGCTCAGCGGGGTCCTGGACTCCCCAGAGAGCCAGTTCCAGGGCCAGTTGCGCCAGGTCGGTGTCCACTATCTCCGGTGGGTGAAAGGGTGCCAGGCAGTATTGCTCCTCCCTAGTCCAGAGCCGCAGGCAATGACCTGGGCTCAGCCGCCCTGCCCTGCCGGCACGTTGATCTGCTGCAGCTTTTGAAACGCGAATAGTGGTCAGCCTGGAGAGACCGCTGCCTGGGTGAAATCGAGGGCGTCTTGACCAACCGCTGTCAACGACGCAGCTAATACCTTCAATAGTGAGACTGGTCTCAGCGATGGAGGTAGAGAGGATGATCCGCCTTCGCCCGGCAGGATCAGGAGTAATAGCCTGGTCCTGTTCTTTCTGGCAAAGGTTGCCGTATAGCGGCGCAATAATGGTTTTGTCGATTGCAGGATCATCCTTGAGTTGCCGCGCAACGTCTTTAATCTCACCGGCACCAGGAAGAAAGGAGAGGATATCACCTGGATTTTCCTTGAATACACGCCGTATACCTGCAGCCGTCGTGCTGGCTACTCTCCCGGTGACCTTTTGCGGGAGATAGTCAATACTTACCGGATGGGTTCTGCCTTCTCCTTTTACAACCGGTGCCTTGCCCAACAGCTCGGCAATGGGCCCGGTATCCAGGGTGGCTGACATGACCAGTATTCGCAGATCCTCACGAAGCTGGCAAAGATCCAGGCAGAGGGCAAGGGCCAGATCTGCATGGATAGAGCGCTCGTGGAACTCATCAAAAATGACAAGTCCTGTGTCTTGCAGTTCATTATCCTCCTGGATTCGCCTGGTCAAAATTCCTTCAGTGACGACTTCAATCCGTGTAGCCGGGGATACTCGTCGGTCAAAGCGGATCTGGTAGCCAATGGTTCGGCTGACTCGTTCCCCCAAAAGGGTTGCCATCCTGGCAGCTGCAGCCCGGGTCGCCAGTCGTCTCGGTTCCAGGATAACTATTTTCTTGTCCTTCAGCCATGGCTCCTCAAGGAGGGCAAGGGGGACAATAGTGGTCTTGCCGGAACCGGGCGGTGCCGCCAGTATGGCAGATCCGCTGCGAAGCGCATTTTTCAAATCAGGAATAACACTGTTTATAGGTAATTGCGGCAGATGCATGGAAACGCAGGGAGAACAGACCTCGTTTTAGACTTCTTTAAAGAGAGGAGCGAATGGTTTGAAGTCTGGGGATAAGTGTGAACTTCGTTGTTGGCAGCCCTATTGTACCAGTAAAAACGTTCCCGGCAAGATTAAATTTTATCTAAGCCTCGTGTCAGAGGGGCGGGATTGCTCTGGATAATCATGGTACGAAAAATGATTTCGTCTACTTTATCCTTTTCGAGTATTCGATACTGGCCAGGTTGTGGCTGCCTGAATATTTTCGATCCATCTTTGATCTCAAGATGCTTTTTTCCTGTCAGGCTATTCTGGATAACTTTCCTTTTCTAAAGATCAAAAACACCTTTTTATGTTGCTAGGTTTTGGGAACGACGTATTACGTACATTAACAGGAAGAAGATCAAGTCACAGATGTTCTTAAGTGATCGAGCTTGCCACTATATATAAAATGATTAGTTAAAAGAGATATCCAGTTTTCTGGTAACACACGAAATACACATGATATCGAGTTAGAGCTGGCTGACACTTGTGAAAAACAGTGTCAGATTATCTTTACCCGGAATGATATCAAGAAACCGGATAATAACTTGTTAGGCAAAACACAATTTCAGAGGAAGCACACATGAAAGATTTATGGAAGTCAGGCGATCCATATGAATATTTTATGGGGAGGTGGAGTCTTCTTGTCGGTCAGTCCTTCATAGAATGGCTATCCGCTTCGCCTGGAAAAAAATGGCTTGATGTAGGATGTGGAACTGGGGCATTAAGCGAAGCGGTACTCAGTAAACAAAATCCTTCAGAGCTGATAGCAATCGATCAGTCGGATGGTTTTGTCAATTCGGTACAACAGCGACTAGGCATGGCCGCGCATTGTGAAGTTGGGAATGCAATGGATCTGTCATTCCAAGATTTGAAATTCGATCTTGTGATTTCAGGTCTGGTATTGAATTTTATTCCAGAGCCCGCAAAAGCATTGCGCGAAATGAAACGGGTTACTACCCCCGGCGGAATTGTGGCGGTATATATTTGGGACTACTCAGGAAAAATGGAATTCTTAAAGTACTTTTGGGATGCTGTTGTCGAATTGGATCCCAGTGCTTCAGATTTGCATGAGGGCACTAGATTTCCGAATTCAAATAGCGAAGGTTTGCGACGTCTGTTTGAAGATGCTGAATTCGAAAATATCACCGTCGAATCCTTAGAAATAGAAACAAATTTTAAAAATTTTGACGATTACTGGAAACCCTTTCTCGGCGGGCAAGGCCCGGCACCTACCTATGTGCTTTCGTTAAACAAGTCAGATCGAAATAGGCTCCGAGACCGCCTACATGAACAGTTGCCCATTCAGGGGGACGGTTCCATCCCTTTGATAGCAAGAGCATGGGCGGCTAAAAGTGCAATATAGATTTTACCTAACAAACACACAGTCGAACGCGGCGGAGCCGCGCCGCTGATGCGGGCGTTAGGTTTTAAAGACTCCTCGATAAGTCTCTGGCGAATTGATCAGTACTTCCCTCAATTAAAGAAATCAGATGATTCTCATGAAAGCTATTGTGTACACAAAATACGGGCCACCAGAAGTTCTTGAAATTAAAGAGTTAGAAAAACCAGAACCTGTTGATGACGAGGTCCTCATAAGAATCCATGCAGTCGAAGCAACCAAGGCTGACTGCGAACTACGGAGTTTCAATTTCGCGGTGAAATGGTTTTGGCTACCCTTGCGAGTTGCCATGGGGATGTCAAAACCAAAGAAGCAAGTATTGGGAGGATATTTTGCCGGGGAAGTTGAAACCGTTGGCAAAGACGTATCGAAGTTCAAGAAGGGAGATCAGGTTTTCGGGACTACCAGGCTTCTGTTTGGCGCATATGGCGAATACGTATGTTTACCGGCCAATTACACGATTGTGCCGAAACCGCATAATATGAGTTTTGAAGAGGCGGCAGCGGCACCGCTGGGCGGGCTGAATGCACTTCATTTCATGAAAAAAGCGAATATCCGAAACGGGGAAAAGATTTTGATTAACGGTGCAGGCGGCAGCATCGGTACCTTTGCGGTACAGATTGCCAAAGCAATGGGGGCCGAGGTGACTGCAGTTGACAGCACCATCAAGGAGGAAATGCTGCGCCGCATCGGAGCTGACCATTTCATCGACTATACCAAGGAAGACTTCACGAAAAGTAGTCAAACTTACGACGTGATTTTCAACATGGTTGCCCGAAGCTCCTATTCCAATTGCCTTAACTCACTCAATCCTAAGGGGCGATACCTGATGGGAAATCCTCGAATCTCCGACATGCTAAGATCCGTTGTCACATCAAAATTTACCAATAAGACAGCGATTTTTGCCTTTGCCGGCGAAAAAGAGGAAGAATTACTCGAACTCAAAGAAATGGTTGAGGCCGGTAAGATAAAATCAATCGTCGATAAAATCTACCCGCCTGAACAGGCTGCCGAAGCACATCGTATAGTAGAGACTGAACAAAGATTGGGTATTGTCGTAATTAGTATGGATAAGTCATGAGAGCAATAGGCGTCACTACAAATAGGAGTATTAACTTTTGAAAGCATCTGCAAACCCCAGCAAGCTCATGCAGTCGGACCAACAAACCGCTACTCGCTTTGTCGGCCGCTGATGCGAAGCGTTAATATTTCCACATCCAAGCTCTTACTATCTCAAACTCTACACTACCTAATATACCTACTGTGAGGTTACTGCCTAAGGCAAGACCTTTGGTGGTTGACCTTATTCCAGTTAAGTTTTAATTTGATTATACCCAAAACATGCCAGAAAAGGAGCACTCTTGTTCCTCGAAAACGCAATATTACTTTCAAAGAGCTAGCGGTAAATAGAGCATTCTGACGTCAAAGATGTTTCCAGACAATCTCCACTGTGAGTGGAAATCTTTCATAAATTCCAATAGATAATGGGTTAAATCGGTGGACTTTCAGGGGATTAGGGTCCCAGTAGGGTCAAGCTTTTAGCGTTGATTCGTGAGGGATATGCTCAGAGCTGGGTTGGAGTATTCATCAATGATTTCCGGAATATCAGTTGTTAAATCCTTTTCCCTATTTTAGCCATAGCCCCGCCTACAGTTTCTTGTCTGTTTTTTATTGCCTCGTATACCAGAACGTCAAAATATTTAGCAGTATCTGTAGACTGCAGGATTCTCTCCAGGCTGAATCGCCTTCGTGAAGTGACAATGGCCAGTTTTTTCCCTGCATTTTTAAGTGTTTCCAAGGATTCTGCGACGTGGGGAAATAGACTGACGTTGTCTTCCATTACATTGAGCTGGTACTGGAGATAATCATCAAGAATCTGTTCATGGTAAAGTTCAGTACCCAGGTGGGCGATGAGTTGACCTCTCAGTGGTAAGCCGATGCCATTGATAATGGTACTTTTATTCACAGTCTTGTCTGCATATTTCTCTACAACATATTGAAAACATGTACAGATGAGATCAACTGTATCAAAGAGAGTGCCGTCGGCATCGAAAAGGTAGCTGTCATAAAGTTTCATGGTACGTCTCCAGTTGGTGA